>JAGQJA010000044.1:652-5378 GCA_020430845.1 Myxococcales bacterium | reverse complement strand
GGCGAGACCCTGCTCCAGGAGGGCGACGACGCCACAGAGCTCTTCGTCGTCGTCCGAGGGCGCGTGGCGGTGCTCAAGAGCGCGCACGGCGCCGAGCACATGATCCACGAGATCGGCGCCGGCGAGGTCGTCGGCGAGGTGTCGCTGTTCGACGGCAAGGGGCGCTCGGCCACCGTGCGGGCCCTCGAGCCGTGCAAGATCGTCGCGCTCCCCTTCGACGCGGTGCGCGCCGCGCCGACGCTCACGTCACGACTGAGCGCGCGCATCGCAGAGCGCCTTCGCATCTCGAGCGAGGACGAGCTGCAGTCGGCGCAGCGGCGCGCCGTCATGGGCGAGCTCGTGGTCAAGGTGGTCTCGCTCTTGTGCCTCTACGCGCTCCTGCTCTCGGCGCTCGAGCGCTTCGACATCGGCACCAAGAGCACCACGTACATCAGCCTGCCGCTCATCGGCGTCTTCGGGTGGGGCAGCTGGCGCTTCATCCGCAACACCGGCTACCCCATGGCCGAGTTCGGGCTCGGCGTGCGCGGACTCGTCATGTCGCTCGTCGAGAGCGTGGTGCTCACCCCGCCGTTCTGCGCCGTGCTCGTCGGGCTCAAATGGATCGCGATCCACGCGATCGGCTCATGGCGCGAGGCGCCCCTCTTCGAGCGCCGCGACTGGCTCGCGCGGCTGAGCGAGCCCGCCGTGATCAAGCTGCTCGTCGTGTACTTCGTGTCGAGCGCCGTGCAAGAGCTCATCGTGCGCTCGGCGCTCCAAGCGAGCCTCGAGGGCTTCTTGGTCGGCAAGCGGGCGCGCGCGACGACCATCTTCGTGTGCGCGGCCATGTTCGCCGTCAACCACCTGCACATGTCGTTCGAGTTCGCGGCGGCGGCGTTCATCCCCGGCGTGCTCTGGGGATGGATGTTCTCGCGGCGTCGTCACCTCATCGGCCCCGTGCTCAGCCACTTCGCCGTCGGCGCGTTCGTGTTCTTCGTGCTCGGCGTGCGCATGCCATAGCGGCGCGATCTGTCGCGTCGATCTTCCCCGGAGCATCGCGCGACCGAGTTGCGCCTCAGGAGAGCAGCGCGCCGCGCGCCGTGCCGTGGGTCGACGCGCCGTTGGTGCGAGCCTTGTCGGCCACGCGCGGCCCCAGCGCCTCGAGGCACGCAGCCTCGCTGAAGTCCCAGAGCGCCTTGGCGTGGTCTTCGCGCAGCGCGAGCGGGTTGGCGCCGCGCGGCCGGAGGCCATGAAAGTAGAGCGGCAGCTCCTGGGCCGGCGTCTCCGACGCCACGAGCAGCGGGCGCGCGCCCTCGTCGACGGTCTTCATCGCGAGCAGCGTGGGGAGCCACGCGCGGAAGGGCCACGGCACGCGGCGCCAGATGTCGCTCGCGATGCGCCCGGGGTGCACGCTGGTCGCCTCGACGCTCGGGTGCCGCCGCCGCAGCTCGGCGGTGAAGAGCACGTTGCACAGCTTGGAGAAGCTGTACTCGGCGAGCCCTGTGGTGCTGCGCGTCGCCTCGCGCACCCCGTCGAGCTCGAAGCGCTTGGGGAAGTAGTGGTTGCCGCTCGACACGTTGACCACACGGCCGCGCGCCGCCTCGAGCGCCGGCAGCAGGCTCAGCGTGAGCTCGTGATGGCCGAGGTGGTTGGTGCCGAAGGCGAGCTCGAAGCCGTCCTTCGTCTTGCCGCGCGAGCCCGCGAGGCCGGCGTTGTTGATGAGCAGGTCGAGGCGCGGGTGCTCTTCGACGAACGCGCGAGCGCACGCGCGCGCCGACGTGAGGTCGGCCAGGTCGAGCGAGAGAAAGCACGCCTTGGCGCCGCGTGCCCGCAGCTCGGCGAGCACCGGGGCCGTCTTGTCCTCCGAACGACAGGCGAGCACCAGGTGCACGTCGGGGCCCGCGAGGGCGCGCGCGCACGCCGCGCCGATGCCCGTGTTCGCGCCCGTGATCAGAATCGTTCGTGCCGCCATCGGTCTCTCCTCTGCGTGCCGCTCGCGCGCGGGCGCGTGGGCGCAAGCTGCCATTTCCTGACGAAGTGTCAAGTAGATGCCGGTACCCTGGAAGCCGTTGCGCGGCGGACGTCAGTTCTGTCCGTCGTCGAGGGCGGCGGCCGGCGGCTTCGAGGGCGTGCCACGGGTGCAGACCTGCGCGAGCAGGTCCGACGTCTTGATCTTGGTGTCGCCCGAGAGCGTGACCCACTTGGCCTCGTAGACCGACGGCGCGGGCGTGCCCGTGATCATGGCGAGGCGCGCCTGGCCAGCGCTCTTGACGAGCACGGTGTCGCCCAAGCCCACCCCACGTCCGCTCGACGCCTGCCCGCTGCACACGGGGAACGTCACCCCGTGATCCTCGACCGTGCCCGAGCACTGAGACGGCAACCGACAAGGCGTGAGCTTGGCGTTCGTGAGGAACGACTCCTCGATCTGGCGCTCCAGGTTCTCGGGGCGCGTCGCGCGTACGGCCATGACGGTGGGCACGAGGGTCGACACCGCCACACCGACCGCCACCGCCACGGCGATCGCGATGGCCCACTTGGGCGTGCCGCTCGCGACCGGCATGACGTGCATGTAGCCGGGGTGCGGCTGCGGCGGAGGCGGCGCGTAGCCATACGCCGTCGGCGCGGCCCCGTACGACGCGGTCGGTGACGGCGCGGCCCCGTACGATGCGGTCGGCGGCGGCGCGGCCCCGTGAGAGGTGGTGGCGGCTTGGGGCGCGGTGCCGTGCGGAGGCGCGCTGTACGTGGCCGAGTAGGCCATCCCCGTGGAGCCGCCTGCCGTCGGCGCCGACAGCCGCGCGGCCACCGCGGGATCGTAGCCCACGTGCGGCTGCGACGGACGCGCGCTCGAGTCGGCGAAGGGCGCGAGCGCCGCCGCCATCTCTTCTGCAGACGACCAGCGAGCGTTCGGATCTCGCGCGAGCGCGCGGTCGATGATCGCCGACAGCTGCGGGTCGAGCCATGGGGCCGACTGCGCGGCCGACGGAGGGGGCGCGCCCAGCACGCGTGCGCCGAGCGGCGTCATGCCCGTGAGCATGTGATAGAGCGTCGCGCCCACGGCGTAGAGGTCGGCACGCGCGTCGACGTCTCCCACGCCGGCGGCCTGCTCGGGCGCCATGTACGCGAGGGTGCCGAGCACCTGACCGAACGCCGTGAGCTTGTCTTCGCCGGCGGCGTCCTCGACGAGCTTGGCCACGCCGAAGTCGAGCACTTTGACCAGATCGCGCACGGCGAGCGTGCTCATCAAGAAGACGTTCGCCGGCTTCACGTCGCGGTGCACGATGCCCGCGCGGTGCGCGGCCTCGAGGCCGGAGAGGATCTGCATCGCGATGAAGCACGCCCGCGCGGGATCCATCTTTCCGGCGGCGTCGATGGCGGCGCGCAGCGTGATGCCCTCGAGCAGCTCCATCACGAGCAGCGGCGGCTCGCCGGGGAGGTTCTGGAAATCGGTGACCTGCACGATGTTGGGGTGCCCGAGCGCCGCCGACGACTCGGCCTCGCGACGAAAGCGCGAGAACGCCGCCGAGCGCTCTGCGAGCTCGGGCAGGATCGTCTTGAGCGCCACCTTGCGGGAGAGCGGCTCTTGCACGGCCTCGTAGACCTCGCCCATGCCGCCGCGACCGAGCGGGCGCACGATGCGATACCTTTGACCTACGACGCTACCGACCTGGAGCAAGGCGACGGGAAGTGTAGCAAACGCGCTCGATCACGGCGGCGGCGGCGCGTCGCCTTGCAGGCGCGCGATGGTGAGCTCCTGCGTGGTGGGCTCGCCCGTCGTGACATCTCTCGCGGTGATGTCGGCGTATGCCAGGAGCACGGTGCCGTCGGGAGCGCGCGCCGCCACCGGCTTGCTGGGCTCCCCGAGGCCCGGCGTCGTGACTGTCTCTTCGGGGCCGAGCGCGCCCGCGGCGCTCACCGCGCGGCGGAAGAGCGTGAAGCCCAGCGGGCCCTTTGGGTAGATGTAGTAGAGATCGACCCCTCCGCCGGGACGCGGGAGCGCGCTCGTGTCGTGCACGTTCGACGCGTTGGCCGTGACCCGTGCCTCGGGAGAGAACGCGACGCCGTCGGTCGTGGTGCGGAAGAAGCTCACCATGGGCTCGCCGCCCACGGGCCGCTGGTACGAGAAGAGCAGCGCGCCCCCGCCGAGGTCGACCGCGTTGGCCAGCGCGCCGGGCTCGGAGACGGCGACGGGTGCAGAGAACGCGACGCCGTCGACGCTCAGGGCCAGGTGCGGCGCGCTGGTGCCGTCGCGAAAGGCCACCGCCGTGCGCGCGCCCCAAGCGTTGAAGTGTGGCCACCCGAGCAGCGTGTCGACGCCCGTGACGGCCACCGCGACGCGCTCACCGAGAGCCGCGAGGCGCGCGCGAGAGACGACGGGCCGCGACGAGAGGCCCGTCGAAGATGCAAAATACAGATAATCGCCCACGCACGACGGGTTGGCGACGAAGCGCTCGGGACCGAGATCGACGGCGGCCGGCGCCGTGGCGCGCGTGAGGTCTTCGGTGTGGATGGCCCACACGCGCGAGGACGAGAAGGCCGCGTCGAAACGATCCCAGAAGACAGATAGACGCGCACCAGTGCCGCAGAACGCGGCGGCCACGTCGATCTGGCCCGACACACCGACGCGGAGCAGATTGGCCTCGACGAGCGGGAGCGTCGCGGCCGCGGGCATGCGGAGCGGCCGTTCGACCGCGGCGTCTGCGGCCCCCGCGTCGACACCAGGGGCGGCGTCGGGCGGTGGCGCTGCGTCCGC
>JAGQJA010000044.1:0-598 GCA_020430845.1 Myxococcales bacterium | reverse complement strand
GAGCACGAGCGCAGCGCGCGAGACGACGCGACGGACGTCGCGCGGCGGCGGAGAGGCGGCACCGAGCTCCACGCGGGTGGCGTAGCACGACGTGCGGCGACGCGCCCGCGACGACGGCGCTATAGTGCCGCGGTGAGCGAAGATCCCAACGCATCCCTCCGTCGTGACGTGCGCCGCCTCGGCGAGCTCCTCGGCGCCACCATCGCCAAGCACGCGGGCGACGACGTCTTCGCCCTGGTCGAGCAGGTACGCGCGCTCTCCAAACGCGCGCGCGAAGGTGACGCGGACGCGAGCCAAGAGCTGACGCGCGTGCTCGGGGCGCTCGACGTTGAGCGGGCCGGCACGCTGGCGCGCGCCTTCGGTCACTTCCTCGCGCTCGCCAACGTAGCCGAGCAGCACCACCGCGTGAGGCGACGGCGCGAACGTCGTCGCGAGGGCGTCGTGCAGCCCGCCGCGTTCGACGAGGTACTCCCGCGCTTGCTCGCCCGAGGCGTCACGCCCGAAGACCTCGGCGCGCGCGCGCGCTCGCTGCACGTCGAGCTGGTGTTGACCGCGCACCCCACGCAAGCCCTGCGCCGCACCAACCGCCACAAGTACC
>JAGQJA010000586.1:4981-9172 GCA_020430845.1 Myxococcales bacterium | reverse complement strand
CGGCGGCGGCGCGGGCGGGGGCGGCGGCGCGTCCACGACCGGCGGCGGGTCTGCGGGCGGAGGCGCGGGCGCCAGTGGGTCGTCGGCCGGCGCCGCGGGATCGGTAGGCGCGGCAGGCGCCGGCGGGTCTGCCGGAGGTGGCGCGGGCGCGAGCGGGTCTGCCGGTGGTGGCGCCGGATTGGTCGGCGCGGGCGGCGGCAGCGGAGGAGGGGCCTGCGCCGCGGCAGAGGACGCGACGAACAGCGACGCGGCGAAGATCGTGAGGACGATGTAGCTAGGAGAAGAGCGTTTCGCGGACGTCATAGAGGATCTCTTGCGACTCGTCGGAGGAGAGGTGGAGCGCCCCCGCCAGGGCTTCGAGCGCTGCAGCCTCCGCGTGCGCGACGTGATCGTCCACGAACGCGACGCCGGCGGCCAGCCGGAAGGCAAAGCTCCGCGCCTCGGGATCGCGCAGCTTGGACGCGACGGCCGCGAGGCGCTTGTTCCAGCCCTCCTTCGCGAGGCGGTCGTTCATCTTCGAGAGCGTGGCGCCGAGGTCGACGCGCCCCATCTGCTCCAGCTCTGCGAACGCCTCGACGCTCGCCGAGAGCTGCGCGAGCTCGTCATCGCCGATGTCGCCGTCGACCGCCGCCATGAGGAACATGCACTCGACGGTCGCCTCGAACTCGTCGGCCTTGCCGCGATCGACATCGGACAAGCTCTGAGGATCCTCCTGAGCCCGCACGAACGCGTCCGCCGCTTGGCGTGCACTGAGCCCCTTCGCCAGCTTCTTGATGCGTCCGTCGATCGCCATCGGGTCATCGTACACCCGCGCGCGGGCGCGCGGCGCCCCGTTCATGCCCCGGCGACGAGCTCGAGCTCCGTGATCTCGGCGGGCGCCCCGAGCCGCATGGGCGGGCCCCAGTAGCCCGTTCCGCGGCTCACGTAGATCTGCGCGGCGCCGAGCGCGTCGAGCCCCGCCACGAAGGGCTGCTGCAGGCGCACGAGGTAGTTGAACGGAAAGAGCTGACCGCCGTGGGTGTGGCCCGAGAGCTGGAGGTCGACGCCGAGCTTCGCCGCGTGGACGATCGCCTTCGGCTGGTGGGCGAGGAGCACCACCGCGCGGCTCGCGTCGCGGCCGTCGAGGGCGCGCCGCAGGTCCGCCCCGTGCCCGTTGCCGAACTGGTGCGCGCTCGCGTCGTCGATGCCGGCGAGGTCGAAGCCGTCCGCTCCGCCGATCGAGACGTGCTCGTTGCGGAGCACGCGGATGCCCAACGTGCCGAGGTGCGCGATCCACGCGTCGGCCCCGGAGTAATACTCGTGGTTGCCCGTCACGAAGAAGACGCCGTCCTTCGCGCGGAGCCCCGCGAGGGGCGCCACGTGCTCGCGTAGCTCCTCGACCGATCCGTCGACGAGATCCCCGGTGATGACGACCATGTCGGCCTCGAGCGCGTTGACCCGGCGCACGACGTCGTCGATGAAGCCGCGCCCGATGGTCGGACCGACGTGGACGTCGGAGAGCTGCACGATGCGATAGCCAGACGCCGACTTGGAAAGGCGCGGCATGGCCACCTTGACGCGCTTGACCTCGACCCGCGACAAGGCGCTCACCATGCTCGTGCCCGCGGCGCCGAGCCCGAGCACGCCCACGACGGCCGCGGCGGCGCGCGACACGAACACGCGGCGCTCCGGATCGTCGGGCGGGAGCAGGCGCGCCAGACCGCCGAGGCCCAGCACCACGTCTCGGAGCGTCACGAGGACGAGCAAAAAGAACGCGAGCCCGAGCCACGTGTAGACGATCCACATGATGGGCGACGACACGCTGCGCGGGCCACGCATCAGCATGAACGACACGGGGATCATCACGGCCAGGCCGCCCAGCACGAACGCCAGGCCGCGCGTCCATGCCGGCGAGAGGGACGCGTCACGTACGAGGCGCACCCACAGGTAGTAGTGACCGCCGCCGACGACGACGGCGACGATCGCCATGAAGATCAGGATTCGGGTGAGGGTCACGACGGCCGAAGGAGTGAGGGTGTGCGAGCGCGCCACGGGTCGGTCGGTTCGATGCCCGCCGGCGGACGGCGGTCGCGGACGGGGCGTGCTCGGGGCGCGCCGCAGCACCAGGGTTGGCTCAGAGCTTGGTGCCGCTGACGCGCAGCACGAGCTTCAGCTCCTCATCGGTCACCGGCGTGACGCTGATGCGCGAGCGTTTGACGACCGCCATCTCCTTGAGCGCGGGGTGAGCCTTGAGCTCGGCGAGGCCGACCGGGCGCGCGAGGCGCTTCACCGGCGCGACGTCGACGACGCTCCAGTCCTCGTCGCTGGTCGGGTCGGGGTACGCCTCGCGCACCACCTTGGCGAGCCCGACGATCTCCTTGCCCTCGTTCGAGTGGTAGTAGAGCAAGAGGTCGCCCTTCTTCATGGCGCGCATGTTGTTGCGCGCCTCGTAGTTGCGCACGCCGTCCCAGAACGTGCGCTTGTCCTTCTCGAGCTGCTCGAACGAATATTTGAAGGGCTCGCTCTTCACGAGCCACGCGCGCTTGCCCATCGTCCGGTAGGTTACAACGACGAGGCGCGACTCGGCTGCGCCGATGGCGAGGAGCGACGAGGTGAAGCGTTACGTGGCAGTGGCGGGGACGATCGGGGCCGGCAAGACGTCGCTCGTGGCGTGGCTGGTCAAGCGCTACGGGCTCACGCCGTTCTACGAGCCCAACGACCAGAACCCGTACCTGGCCGACTTCTACCGGGACATGAAGACGTGGGCCTACCACTCGCAGGTGTTCTTCTTGGCGCACAAGCTCCGCTTGCACCAAGAGCTGCTCGCCGCCGACGTGCCCGCCGTGATCGACCGCACGATCTACGAGGATGCCGAGATCTTCGCGCGCGCGCTCAAGCGACAGCGCACGATCAACGCCCGTGACTGGTCGGTCTACGAGAGCCTCTACGAGGGGATCAAGAAGACGCTGCGGCCCCCCGACGTGCTCGTCGCGCTGAGCTGCACTCTCCCCGCCACCAAGAAGCGCATCGCCCGGCGCGGGCGGCCGAGCGAGAAGGCGATCCCCGACGCGTACCTCCGGCGCCTGCACCAGCTCTACGAAGAGTGGTTCTCTTCGTACGATCTGGGGCCCATCGTGCGCATCGACACGACCAAGCTCGACTACGTCGAGAACCTCGTCGACCTCATCGAGCTGCAGCAGACCCTCGACCGCGCCCTGCGCTGAGCGCTTTTCGCGAGGGCCGGCCCGTGCCACGCTCGCGGGAGCCATGATCCTCATCGGGCGCATCATCCGCATGTACACGGACCGCCAGCAGAAGAAGCAGCGCGGCGAGCGCGTGCTGCGCGAGTCGAGCACGCTGAGCGCGGCGTCGGAGGTGTGGTCCGACGTCGCGTCGACGATGGAGCTCGGCTTTCGTTCGTCGGACTCGGGACCGCTCCTCTACGGCGAGCTCGAAGGCGGTCCGCAGCTCGAGATCGGCGTCTACGAGGACGAGTACGACGCGGCGTACCGCACCGTCGCGACGACGACCGCGCCCGAGGCCGCGCAGCACGGACACCTCGTCGCGCAACCGCTCCGAGGCTTCGCGCGCGTCGCGAAAGCTGTGGTGGGCGCGAAGGACGTGCCCGAGCCGCTTGCCGCGCTCTACTTCGTGCGCGCGAGCGAGCCGGCCCTGGTCACGCGCTTCTTGCACGACGAGGCGGTGCAGCGCGCGCTCGTCGAGCTGGCCGACCGCGCCCCGTTCCTCTCGTGGGACGACGGGAGCGCGACGCTCGTGCTCGAGGGTGTGGAGCTCGTGCACGAGCGCATGGAGACGCTCATCCGCGCGCTCGGCAAGCTGGGCGCGCGATAGGTCAGCGCGTGATCGCCACCGAGAGCGTGTAGGACTCGCCGGGCGCCGAGCCCGACATGTAGCGGTACACCATGAGGATGTACTTGCCGCCGTCGGGCGTGGTGCGTGTGAGCGTGCGCCGCGTGCCGGTGCCCTCGCCCGGGCCGATGTGGTGGTACGAGGTGCCGGTGTCCTTGTAGAGCGCGAAGTTGGCGCTCCTCGGGGCGTCGATCGCGATGTCGTACGTCGCGCCCGCCGGCACGTCGAACGTGTAGTCGTCCTCGTCGGTCGCCGTGGCGAGCGAGCCGCTCACCGTGCCGCCGGGGCAGAGCTCGAAGAGCCGCGTCGCGCCCGAGAACGAGTCGTTGCCTTCGCGCTCGA
>JAGQJA010000586.1:2769-4898 GCA_020430845.1 Myxococcales bacterium | reverse complement strand
GTTCGACCCGCCACCGTTCGACCCGGCGACACACTGCCCCGCCGCGTCACAGATGTCGGCGCCGGCGCAGGAGCCGCACGTCCCGCCGCAGCCGTCGGAGCCGCACGCCCGCCCCGCGCAGCTCGGCGAGCACGCGCCGATCTCTTGCGAGATCCACGCCGCGCACGCGTCGGTGCGCGAGTAGGTGCCGAGCCCGATGCAGTACTGCTGACCGTACGACGAGACGCCGATGACCTTCTCGACGCCGCCCACGGTCGCGAGCATGGGCCCGCCCGAGTCGCCCTGGCACGACGTGGCGCCGCGCTGACCGATCGACACGACGCGCGACTGCACCTCCTTGATCGACGTGTCGAGGTTGCGCTTGGTGCCGCCGCCGCTCTGCCGATAGCCGTCGGTGTGCCCGAAGCCGACGATGCGCGCGGGCTTGCCCAGCCACGAGCTGTCGAGCGGCTGCGTGTTGAACGGGACCGGGGCGATGCCCGACACGGGCTGCTCGAGGAACAGGAGCGCGCAGTCGTGCCCCTCGTTGATGTACCGGTGCGGGTACTCGGGGTGCGACTTGACGGTGCGGACGCGTCGCCACTCGGACGCAGGCGCCTGCGAAGCGTACGTGCCGAAGTAGACCTCGACCGGCGTCGACGCCGTCGCGTCCTCGACGCAGTGCCCGGCCGTGAGCACCACCGTGGGGGTGATGAGGGTCGCCGAGCAGGAGCCGACCGAGTTGCCGTATCGGACGCGCATCTGCGCGACGGCGGGATCGCCCGTGTCGACCACGCCGCCGATGATCGGGTCGACCGCCTCGCCGAGGGTCTCTTCGGTCACGGCCGCCGGCGCGGGCGCGCTCGAGCACGCCGACGACATCACCGCAGCCGCGAGCGCCGTGAGCGTCGCCGGACCGGCCCACTTGCATGCATACACACCCATATCGCTCCTCCCTCGCGCGCCCCGCCCCGGCGCGCGCGCACGGTACGGGGACCGGCGCGCCGAGCGCACTTCGTCGTGGAGGCCGCGAGACGCGTCGGGGACCGCGGTCGACGGCCATCGACCCGCGCGCGGCCCAGAGAGACGTTACCGTTTTTTTGGGGCTCACCCGGTCTGCCGCGACCGCGAGCCCGATGCCGACGCGCCGCAGCACGCGCCCCTATGAGGGCCATGGACCGCGGCCCTGGGATAGCGACGGACCGCGCCCCCGTGAGGGCGATGGACCGCCGCCCGTCAGCGTACGGGGCCGAGCGGCGCGCTCGTGGTCGAGCCGGCGCCACGGAACTGCAGCCCCGCCGGCTTGCCCGCGAACGGGAGCTCGGTGACCTTGGCCACGTCGCCCGTGAGCTCGATGAGCAGGACGCTCCCGTCGTTGGTGAAGCCGTATAGCTCTCCGCCCCAGAACGCGACGCCGAACACGTCGGTGTGGCCGAGCGGCCCGAGGTTCTTCACGAGCGCGCCGGTCTTGGGGTCGACCTGCACGAGGCAGTCGGCGCAGCCCGGCCCCTTGACCGTGACGTAGCCCTTGCCATCTTTGGCCGTCACCATGTCGCCGCTCGACTGGAAGCCGCCGCCCAGCTGGCCCACCTTGGTCACCTTGCCGCTCGCGACGTCGACGCGCACGTAGTCGCCGCCCTCGAAGCCGACGAGGACCTCTTCGGTCGCGTCGAGCACGCCGGCCGGAACGAACGACAGCGAGTTGGGGAACTTGCCCTGCGCGACGCGCGAGCAACGCCCGCTCGCCGCCTCGATGAGGTAGAGCTCGGCGCCCGTCGACGCGTAGATGGTCGACCGCTGATCGAGCGCGATGTCGGCGACGTGCGCGCAGCCTTGGAACGTCGAGATCTCGGTGATCTCTCGCGTGCGCGTGTCGACGCGGTACAGCGATCCGTCGCTGTGCCCGTAGACCTCGCCGGCTTGGGGCGGCGGCGTGCCGCTCGAGCCGTTGCTGGAGAAGCCCCCGCCGTCGGAGCCGGCGTCGTCGCCGTCGAAGCTGGGTCGCACCTCTTGGGCGCACGCGCCGATCGCGGCGACGAGGCACGCGCACGCGGTGACGGCGCCGAGCAGGGCGCGCGAGGAGACACGGGTGGGTTTCATCGGGCGACCTTCCACAGCGCGCGCTTGCCGTTGTCGATGAACCACGCCGC
>JAGQJA010000586.1:0-2627 GCA_020430845.1 Myxococcales bacterium | reverse complement strand
TCGTCGACCGCGACCCGGCGCGTCTTGGCGAGCCCTGTGACCACCGGCTCGGGCTTGGCTCCCGGCGCGGGGACCTTGGAGACACGCACGACGCTCCCGGTCGCGGCGTCGTCCTTGCCGCGCACCGCGACGTAGACGTGCGTCCCGTCGACCGCGAGACCGCGCGCGTACTCGAGGCCGTCGGCGAGCTGCTCGCGTTGCGGACCCCCGACCGGCGAGAGGCGCTTCTGCCGGTAGAGCGCGCCCGAGCCGCGGTAGGTGGCCCAGTAGAGGTAGTCGCGGTCGAGCGCGATGGCGAAGGGCACCGTCTGGTCTCTCACGACGTCGCCGCTCTGCGCGCCGTCGGTGAAGGCCACCTTTCCGTCGTCTTGGTAGAAGCCCAGGAACTCGGTACCGTACGTCGTCCAGTACACACCCGCGTCGTCTGCGGCGATGAGCTGCGGCTCGTCTTGGTCGCGCGCGATCACGGTGCGCTCGACCCCGGGCACGCGACCGACGCGCACGACGCTCGAGCTGCTGCCCGAGTGGTTGGTGAAGAAGACGGACGTCTTGGCGAGGGCGATGCCGTACGGATCGGGCTCACCGCCGACCACCGTGAGCAGGCGCGCGCCCGCGGCTGGCACCCACCCGCGCACCGCGCCGCCGCCGGGCGCGTCGTCGCCGTTCTCCATCTTGCCGCGCGTGGTGAAGTACGCCGCGTCGTCGACCGCGGCCACGTCCATCGCCGGGCCGCCCTGCCACGTGGCGATCTGCACAGGCGAGCAAGCGCCGGCGTTGCACGCGCCGCCCAGGCAGTCGTGGCCGCACGCGCCGCACTGCGCCGGGCTCGAGAGATCGGCCTCACATCCGTTCGACGTGTCGCCGTCGCAATCGGCGAAGCCCGCGGCGCACGTGATCTCGCACCGCCCCGCGACGCACGCGCGCGTCCCGTGCGCGTCGCCGCAGACGTAGCCACACGCGCCACAGTTGTCCGGGTCGATCGTCACGTCGGCGCCGCACGCGCCCGCCGTCGCGCCCGCGCCGGGCGTCGACGGTGCTTCGCTTGCGGCGGGAGAGAGGGAGCCTTGCACGTCGATGCCGCACGCCGCCGCCAAGAGCAGCGCGCAGACCGGTGCGAAGAGCGAGCGCCCCGAGACCTCCACGCCGAGTGGATAGCGCCGAGAGCCCGCCCGCGCCAGCGCAGACCCGCACAAAGACGTGGTTTTGGCGCCGACGCGCGGGCCGCGCCATAATGGTGCCGTGAGCGCCGAGCCCGAGGTGACCGCGGTCGAGACCGACGAGACGGAGATCGCGTCACGCCACCTCGACGTCGCCCTCTGCTACGAGAACGCCCGCCGCGCGCTGGGCCTCGCCCGCGCCTATGAGATCGATGGCGGCGTCGACGATCCGCGGCGCGCCGCGTGCCTCGAACGTGTGCGAGAGCTCCGCGCCCTCGTGCGCGAGCTCCGCGTGCCGGGCGCCTCCGACCGCGCTCGTCCTGGGCTCGCGCGAGCGAACCGACCCGACGCCGGGCCTGGGCTCGCGCGCGTCGCTCCGAGCGCCCGCCAGGGCGACCGGCGCTCCGGCACGCGCTGAGGGTCGGTCAGTCGCCGCCCGCCGAGCCGTCGGTCCCCGTCGCGGCCTTCTTCTTCGAGGCGCGCGGCTGCGCCTTCTTGGGCCCCTTGGCCCCCTCGACCTTGACCGTCGCCTCGGGCGCGGCGGGCTCGATCGCAGGCGCGGTCGCCGTCGCGGGCGCGCTGGCCACGCTTCGCTTGAGGGCCTCGAGCAGATCGATGATCTGCGCCTTGGGTGCCTCGGGCGCGGTGAGGATCTCCTCGCCCGCGACCTTGCGCTCGACCGCTGCGTGCACGCGCTCGGCGTACTCGTCCTTGAACGCGGACGGGTCGAACTTGGGCTGATCGAGCTGCTGGATCAGCTTCTCGGCGAGCTCGAGCTCGATCGGCTTGAACTCGAACGCTCCGCCCGTCTCCACCTCGTCGAACGCGCGCACCTCGTCGGCGTAGTACACCTCGTGCAAGATGAGCCCGTCTTTGTAGGGCCGGACGAGCACCAGGTTGTCCTTGCCGCGCGCGGAGTAGCGACCGACGGCGACGCGCGACGCGCGCGCGAGCGCCTCGCTCAAGAGCCGATACGCGCGGTCACCGCCCTTGTCGGGCCCGAGGTAGTACGACTTCTCGATGTAGACGAAGTCGACCGTGTCGGCCGGCACGAACTGGAGCAGATCGAGCGTGCCCGTGCGCTCGGCCTCGAGCGCCTTGAGCTCGTCGTCGGCGAACTTCACGTACTGGTCCTTGGCGTACTCGAAGCCCTTGACCATGTCCGAGCGCTCGACGACCTCGTTGTCGACGGGACAGAGGTACTGCTGCTTCATGCGGCCGCCGCACTTCTTGTGCAGCATGTTGAAGCTCACGCCTTTGGCCGAGGCCGCCGTGTAGAGCTTGAAGGGGATCGACACGAGGCCGAAGGAGATGGTGCCGGAGCCAATGGATCGCGCTGCCATGGGACGGTCCATCGTAGTGTCCGGTGAGGCGCGTGTCGAAAACGGCGCGGACCGGAGCTCGCGCGCGGAGACATCCGTTCAGCAGGCGGCGTTCGACCAACACCGTCTGTTCGCATGGCAACAGATC
>JAGQJA010000585.1:1631-2184 GCA_020430845.1 Myxococcales bacterium | reverse complement strand
GCGCGTTGCGCGACGGCCCGGCGCGCCGCTACCCTCCCGGGCGGAGGCTCGTCATGAAGAAGTGGCTCACGGCCGCGGCGCTGGTGGGTGTGCTCGCTCTGCCGCGCGCGGCGTCCGCGTTCTGCGGGTTCTACGTCGGCGGCGCCGGCACGGAGCTCTACAACAACGCGACGCAGGTGGTGCTCATGCGCGACGGCACGCGCACCGTGCTGTCGATGCAGAACAACTACCAGGGGCCGCCGCAGAGCTTCGCGCTCGTGGTCCCCGTGCCCGTGGTGCTCTCCAAAGACAACGTGAAGACGCTCGACCGCGACGTCTTCGCGCGGGTCGACAAGCTCGATGCGCCGCGCCTCGTCGAGTACTGGGAGCAAGACCCGTGTCACCCGAACATCGCGCGGGACGTCGTGATGTCGGCGCCGGGCGTGATGATGGTCGAGAAGGCCTCCGACGAGGGCGAGGCGCGTAGGCTGGGCGTCAAGGTCGAGGCCAAGTTCAGCGTCGGCGAGTACGACATCGTCATCCTGAGCGCGACCGACTCGGCGGGCCTCGAGAC
>JAGQJA010000585.1:580-1565 GCA_020430845.1 Myxococcales bacterium | reverse complement strand
AGCAAGTTCTTCGTCGCCAAGGTGGCCGCAGAGCGGGTCAAGTTCGAGCGCGGCATGGCCACGCTCTCTCCGCTGCGCTTTCACTACGACTCCGAGCAGTTCGCGCTGCCCATCCGCCTCGGCCTCGTCAACGCCAAGGACGCGCAGGATCTCATCGTGCACATCCTCGCCAAGGGCGATCGGTACGAAGTGGCCAACTACCCCAACGTCATCGCGCCGACCAACCTCGAGGTCAACGACGCCACGCGCGATCAGTTCGGCGCGTTCTACGCGGCGCTCTTCGACCGCGTGCTGCAGAAGCACCCCAAGGCCATCGTCACCGAGTACTCGTGGCAGGCGGGCTCGTGCGATCCGTGCCCCACGCCGCCCCTCGACCTCGACGCGCTCGCCGCGCTCGGCGCCGACGTGCTCCCCTCGGTGGGCGACGAGGTCGAAGACCCGGGCGCCGTCACGGGCTCGTTCGTGCTGACGCGACTACATGCAAGATACACCAAAGAGTCGCTCGGCTCTGACCTGGTGTTCCGGCGCGCCGCGGCGATCCGCGGGGGTCGCGAAATCCGCACGCCCTCGGGCGCCCTCGAGAGCGGCGGACAGGCCGCCGATCAGAACAACTTCCAGTCGCGGTACATCATCCGTCACCCGTGGACGGGCCCGATCGCGTGCGAGAGGCCCCAGCGCGGCGTGTGGGGCGGTCCTCCCGACGAGGGCGGCGGACGCAGCGAGCCCCGCGCCGTGCCCGCGCAAGATCTGGCCTTTGCCCCGCGCGGAAAGGTCACGCTCGGGATGTTCGTCCGCGAGGACGCGCCCGAGCTCGACGTGAAGGCGATCGGTCCGACCGAGGGAGACCCGCCCGGCGGCGTGGTGGTCCCGCCGGTGAAGAAGAGCTGCGCGTGCGGCGTCGTGGGCGCACGCGAGGGGGCAGTGTGGGGCACGCTCTGCGCGGTCGGCCTCGCGGGGGCCGCGATCGGTCGGCGCAGGCGTCGCC
>JAGQJA010000585.1:0-501 GCA_020430845.1 Myxococcales bacterium | reverse complement strand
CCGCCGCCGGACGCTGGCGTCGACGCCGCGTCGGACGGCGACACGATCGACGGCGCGCCCCCGCCCACGGGCCCCGTGCGCGCGCCGTACGGCCTCGACGCGCGACCGGCGAACCCCACGTGCAAGGCGCCGGCGCGACCTCCGGCGGCAGCCCCGGTAAAGCTCGAGCGCGCGTTCGCGTCGGTGGTGCTCGACGCTCCCATCGCGATGGCGCAGCCTCCCGGCGACAAGGCGCGCTGGTTCGTCGCGCAGCGAAACGGGCGCGTGCTCACGTTTCCTGTCGCGAGCCCGCCCGCCGCGCCGCCCGTCGCCGCCGATCTCGAGGTGCTCACGCAACGCGCCGTGTACATCGGCATCGAGGGCGGGCTCCTCGGGATGGCGTTCCACCCGCGGTTCGCCCAGAACGGGCGCCTCTACCTGCTGTGGACGACGTTCGATCAGCGCGGCTTCGTCTCGGAGGTGGGAGAGCTCACGTCGACGAACGGCGGCGCCACGTTCGAC
>JAGQJA010000584.1 GCA_020430845.1 Myxococcales bacterium | reverse complement strand
TGAACGGCATGCTGATGGACGGCGTGGTCACGGGCACGATCAGCCGCAAGGATCCGTCGGACGAGGGGCTGACCGGCACGCTCCACGGCAAGCGCCAGGGCGACGCGATCACGGGCACGATGCGCCTCGCGGGCGGCTACGCGCAGAAGGTCCGCGAGGCGAGGTTCGAGCTCAAGAAGAAGTAAGTGTTCGCACGCACCCGGTACATCGACTGGGCGATCGCCCACTACGGCAAGGCCGAGGCCGACCTCGCCACGAGCGGCATGCCGCTCCGGCGGATCGACGCGGCGAAGCTCGCAGAGCTCGACCTCGACGCGCCCACGGCGCCGGCGGCGCTCACAGAAAAGGTTGCACGATACAACGACGTGCCCGAGGCCGAGGCGCTGGCGACGCTGGGCACGTCGCAGGCGATCTTCACCACCTACGCGACGCTGCTCTCGGCGGGCGACGACGTGCTCGTCGAGGCGCCCGGGTACGAGCCCCTACGCCGCGCGGCCGAGGGCGTCGGCGCGCACGTGCGCGAGGTGGAGCGACCTCGCAGAGGGGGCTACGCCCTCGACCCGGATCGGTTCGCGTCCATGATGACGCCTCGCACACGCGTCATCGCCGTCACGCACCTCCACAACCCCAGCGGCGTCGCGGCCGACCCGTCCGCGCTGCTCGAGCTCGCGCGCATGGCCGAGGCGCGGGGCGCGTGGCTCATGGTCGACGAGGTGTACGCGCCGTTCGCGCACCCGCCCGTGCAGGGGGTCTTCTCCCGATCCGCCCGCAAGATCCACCCGAGCGTCGTCGCCGTCGGCAGCCTCACAAAATGTTTCGGGCTGGGAATGCACCGCGTGGGCTGGATGTTGGCGCCCGCGGAGGTGATCCGTGACGCGCGAGCGACGCTCATCTCCACGTGCGGACACCTGCCCTCGTCCCACGCCGCGATCGGCGCGAGCTTGCTCGCCGACGTCGACGCGTACTGGTCCGCGACGTCCCGCGCGCTCGAGGGGCGGCGCGCGATCGTCGACGCGTGGCTCGCCCGTCACCCCGCGCTCGAGCTGTCGGCGCATCCGTCGGGCATCTTCGGGCTGCTTCACGTGCCCGGCGCGACCGACCTCCTGCCCCACGTCGAGCGCTGGATCGCCGAGCGCGGCCTGCTGGTGGCCGCCGGGACGTTCTTCGGCGCCCCCGACGCCCTGCGCCTCTCGTGGGCCACGCTCGGGGGCGAGGACCTCTCCCGCGCGCTCGACGCCCTGGCGGATGGGCTCACCGATGCAGGGCTGCCGATCGACGCCTGAACGGAGCGATCGTTGCATGGTCAGATCCGGGTCCGGCACCTAGGGTATGCTTCGGCCCGCCTAGGAGCCCATCCTCCACGGCAGAGCCGCCCATCACGGCGAGGCAATCATGTGGCACACGTTCCCGATCTTCGGCACCACCCTGCTCCTCGCCGTCATGGTGGTTGCAAGTTACACGTTCGCGGTCTCGCTCCTGGCGGGCGCCAACGGAAAGCTCAAGACGCTCCAGTCGGCGCGGTACGGCGCCTACGGCACGGTGCTCCTCATCGGAGTGTCGGTGATGTGCCTGGCGTACGCCTTCGTGTCGCATGACTTCCGCCTGCGCTACGTGTCGCACTACTCCGACCGCAGCATGTCGACGGCGTACCTGCTGACGGCGCTGTGGGGCGGCCAGGACGGCTCGCTCTTGTGGTGGCTCTTCCTCTTGTCGCTCTACATCGGCGTGTGCGTGTGGACGCTGGGCAAGAAGCACCTGGAGCTGCAGCCGTACGTGATCGCGACGTTGATGGGCGTCGTGCTCTTCTTCTGCGTGCTGATGGCGTTCGCCGCCAACCCGTTCTCGACCAGCGTCGCGGGGGCGACGGCCGACGGCGAAGGGCTCAACCCACTCCTGCAGAACTTCTACATGATCATCCACCCGCCGAGCCTCTACGTGGGCTTCGTCGGGTGCTCGGTCCCCTTCGCGTTCGGCGTCGCCGCGCTCGTGACGGGCCGCCTCGACACGGAGTGGATCCAGGCGAGCCGCAAGTTCTCGCTCTTCGCGCTGCTGTTCCTCGCCATCGGCAACACGCTCGGCATGCTCTGGGCCTACGAAGAGCTCGGCTGGGGCGGCTACTGGGCGTGGGACCCGGTCGAGAACGCGGCGTTCATGCCCCTCTTGAGCATGGCCGCGTTCGTCCACTCGGTGATGATCCAAGAGCGCCGAGGCATGCTCAAGGTGTGGAACGTCGCGCTCATCTGCCTGACGTTCTTCATGACGATCTTCGGCACGTTCCTCACGCGCTCGGGCGCCATCGCGAGCGTGCACTCGTTCGCCCAGTCGTCGATCGGCGAGTACTTCGTCTGGTTCTTGGTCTTCCTCGCGGCGTTCACGTTCACGCTCATCCTCTACCGATGGCCCGAGCTGCGCGACCTGCCGCCCACCGTCCAGCTGCGCAAGGCCGCGGTCTTCACCGGGTGGTTCACGGTGATCTCGATCGGCGGCGCGTACGTCATCTCGTCGCGCCTGCCCGTGGGCGGAGGCGACGGCGGCAACGTGCTCACCGGCGCGCTCCAGTCGGGATCGCTCGTGCGTGTGGCGGTGTTCAGCGTCCTGGCGGGCGGCGCGGCGTACGCGGCGATCGAGCTCGTCTTCAGGCGCATGACGCTCGGCCTCAAGCTCGCCTCCAAGCGACCTCAGATGGAGTCGGTGTGGTCGCGCGAGTTCACCTTCTTGCTCAACAACTGGGGCCTGCTCGGCTTCATGTTGTTCGTCCTCGTCGCCACCACCTTCCCCATGGTGAGCGAGGCCCTCTGGAAGGAGAAGGTCACGGTCGGGCCGCCCTACTACAACGCGTGGGTGCAACCGATCGCCCTCACCATCTTCTTCTTGATGGGAGCGGGCACGCTCTTCGGCTGGAAGAAGACGAGCGACGAGGCGCTCAAGAAGAACTTCATGTGGCCGATCGGCGTCACGGTCGGCGTCGCCGCCCTGCAGCTCACGCTCGGCAAGCGTATGGGCTACCCCGGCATCGTCTGGAGCGAGCCCATCTACGGCGGCGCGCTCGGCAAGGCGCTGCAGGCGTTCAACGCCGTGACGCCCGTGCTGGGCATGTCGCTGGTCGCGTTCAACGTCGCCGTGATCGTGCAGGAGTTCGTGCTGCTGTTCCGCGCGCGCGCGCGCACGGGCGCCGACAAGACCCCGCGCATCCTCTACTGGCTCGGCGGCGTGCCTGGCTTCTTCTACACGGTGCTCACGCTCCCTCCGTCGGGCCGCCGCCGCTACGGCGGCTACCT
>JAGQJA010000583.1:443-6202 GCA_020430845.1 Myxococcales bacterium | reverse complement strand
GGCGGGCGTGTGCCGAGGGCGGGAGCATCGCGAACAGGCACTCGAGCGCGTAAGCGTGCGTATACATGCGTTGCGCGCTCGCTCTGTAACCGTCCGCCGATGGACGGGTGTTCGCCCGACGTGATCGCTGGTGGTCTCTCGCGCCCGAGGGATCGCGATGCATCTGAGCCGAAGCGAGTGGAAGAGAATCGTCGCGGAGTACGAGACGAGCGACGAGCGACACGTCGAGTTCTGCGCGAGGCGACGGGTCTCGCTGCACTCGTTCCGGATGTGGCTGTACAAGTTGCGCAAGGAGCGTTCGGCGGGCAAGGTCGCGCGTCGCGCGACGAGGGCGGTGCAGATGGTGCCCGTGCGGGTTCGCCAGGCGCCCGGCGAGGCGTTCATCGACGAGGTCGTCGAGGTGGTCGTGCGAGGCGCGATCATCCGCGTGCGCGTCGGACAAGACGCGCGCTACATCGCCGAGCTCGCCGCCGCTCTCGGCGAGCGATGCTGAGCCTACCGCGCAGTGTCCGGATCTACGTCGCCTCTGCGCCGGTCGACATGCGGATGGGCCACAATGGCCTGTTCGCGGTTGTGCGCGAGCAGTGGAAACAGGATCCGTTCACCGGACACCTCTTCGTGTTCTTCGGACGCGCGCACGATCGCGTAAAGGTCCTCTTCTGGGACCGCGGCGGCTTCGTCGTCTACTACAAGCGCCTCGAGAAGGGCCGGTTCCGCTGGCCGCGCCCCACCGGCGAGGATGTGCACATCGAGGTCGACGGCACCGATCTCGCGATGCTCCTGGACGGCATCGATCTGAGCCGCGTGAAGCGCCCGCCGGCGTGGCAGCCGTCGATTCCGATCGACAGCGCATCGCGAGTCTGATCAAACCTGGTCGATGGCTGGGCGCGAGCTGCCGATGGACCACTTCTGCCCCTGGCGGGAGGAGGCCGAAGAGCTACGCGCCGAGCTCGGCAAGCTGCGTGCAGACGTAGAGAAGGAAGTCGCCGACAGGGACGTCGCACTCGAGAAGATGCGCGCGCAGCTCGACGTGCTGACACGGGCGGTGTTCGGAAAGAAGAGCGAGAAGATGCCGTCGCTCGCGCGTGAGGTCGGCAAAAAGCCGACGCGCACGGAGACGACGAAGAAGCGCGCGGAGCTCGCCGCCGAGAAGAAGAAGCTCCCTGCCGAGCCCGTCGAGCACAAGGTCCCCGACAACGAGCGCGCCTGCCCAGCGTGCAAAGCCGAGGCGAAGCCGGCAGGCACCAAGACCAGCGACGAGTACGACTACGTGCCCGGCTACTTCCGACGGAAGGTGCACCAGCGCGAGACGCTCGCGTGCTCGTGCGGCGAGTACATCGTGACGGCGCCTGCGCCGCCGCGCGTCTACGATCGATGCCAGTACAGCGCAGGCTTCATCGCGCACCTCGTCGTGCAGAAGTGCGGCGACTCGCTGCCCATCTACCGCATCGAGAAGCAGTTCAAACGCATGGGCATCCCCATGTCGCGCTCGACAATGACCGAGCTCTTTCATCGCGCGGGCGTGCTCCTCGCTCCGATCGCGGCGCGCATCCTCGCGCTCGTCGCCGCCTCCGACGTCGTGCTCGCCGACGAGACGTCGATGCCGATGCAGGCCACGCTCCGGCTCGAGAAGAAGCCGAAGCGCACCTACTTGTGGACGTTCGTGTCGGGAAATTTCGTCGCCTACCGCTTCAGCCCGAGCCGCTCCGGCGCGACGCCGCGCGAAGTCCTCGGCAGCACCAAGGGCACGCTCGTCGTCGACGCGTACACGGGCTACAACGCCGTCACCGGCGTCGATGGCCGCACCCGCGCAGGATGCCTCGCGCATGCGCGGCGGAGGTTCTTCGACGCGCTCGCGTCCCATCCCGAAGCGCAGCTCGCGCTCGACATCATCCGCGACGTCTATCGCGTCGAGCACGAGGCGAAGGAGCGCGGCGTCGCGCGGACGTCCGAGCACCTCGCCATGAGGCACGCGCGCTCGAAGCCGCTGCTCGACAAGCTTCACACCTGGCTCGTCGAGAAGAAGGACAGTTACCTCCCGAAGGGCGGCATGGGCTCGGCGATCCGGTACGCGCTCGACAACTGGACCGAGCTCACCCGTTTCCTCGACGACGTGCACGTCCCGCCCGACAACAACCGAAGTGAAGCGGCGCTCCGCGTGGCGGCCCTCGGTCGGAAGAATTTCCTCTTTGTCGGCCACGAAGACGCCGGCGACAACATCGCTGCGCTCTACACGCTCGTCGCCACCTGCGAGGCGCACGGCGTGAACCCGTTCGACTACCTCCGCGACGTGCTCATGCGCGTCAGCACGCACCCGGCCTCGGATATCGACGCCCTGCTCCCGCATCGCTGGGCGCCCGCCGCGATCTAGCTCCCGGCGTCAAGCCCCCGTCGAACGTCCGTCCACAGACGGGTACGCTACGACAGCGGCAACTACGGGAAGGCGTTCCTCGACTTTCAAGCGTCCAAGACTTTGTTCGAGGCAGGCGTCGTCGCGTCGCTCTTCGGGCGCCGTTCTGCGACCGCTGCAGATTCCGTGGGGATGATGTGTCCCCTCGGAGGTGGAGGCGCGGCCGCTGGCGGCGGCGCGGCCGGAGGAGCGGCTCAGCAAGGCATCTATCAATTCAACGGCCGGTCGGGAAAGCCCTACGTAGGACAATCTCGCAACATCCCTTCGCGCCTCGCCCAACATGCGCGATCCGGTAAGCTCCCGCCGGAGAGTGAGGTCAGCACGACGGAGGTGGTCGGTGGAAAGACAGCACGTGAGATCGTGGAGCAGCGCAGAATCAACGAACTGGGCGGCATCGAGAACGTGGAGAACGAGAGGAACCCCATCGGACCGAAGCGACGACACCTGCTCGACGATGACTGATGACCGCTGATTGGACGCTCGAGGAGGGACACTTCGGCCCGCGCATGGTGATGATGGCCTCGTGGTCCCCAGAGGCTCTCTCGGCCGCTAGGGCCGCGGGCGTCCGAGAGCTCGAGCTCAACTACGCGAAAGGGTGGTGCGGGCGTGACGTGTCGTTCCTGGAAGAGCTCCGCGGCACGCTCGCCTGGCTGAAGATCATTCACTTCAATCTCGACAACGTCACGCCCGTGAACGCGCTCAGGCAGCTTCGGTACCTTGACGTCAACACCTATTGCAGGACCGAGATCGACTTCTCGCGCTTCCCTATGCTCGAGGAATGCTGCTTGGAGTGGCGGCCGAAGGCGCGGTCGCTCTTCGCTCACGCCGGGATCAAGCGGTTGTGGGTGAATCATTGTCCGGAGAGAGACCTCAAGAACCTCGTGGGGATGAACAGTCTCGAGTCTCTACGGCTTGCGAGCTCGCGACTCGTGAACCTCGAAGGCATCGAGGCTCTCCGCAAACTGACGTTTCTGGGCGTCTATTCCGCGCGCGGTCTGACGACGATCCGTGGCGTAGACCAACTCCCCGACCTCGTGCATCTCGAGGTCAACGGCTGCCGGAAGCTCGAGGACATCTCTCCCGTCGGTGGCGCTCGTCGGCTCCGCACCCTGCACCTGTGCAACGATGGTCCCATCCAATCTCTCGCGCCGCTACGCGCCTTGCGTGAACTCGAAGTCTTCCTGTTCTACGAGTCGACCAACATCATCGACGGAGACTTGAGCGTCCTCCTGCAGCTCCCCAATCTTCGCGACACCGCGTTTCAAGAACGACGACACTACTCGCATCGGCGTGTCGATCTACCGAGCCTCAGCCAACGCGTCCCGACGAACAGGTGAACGTAACGTCTCGCGGTGCCCCGTCGTGCCGCGCCGTGGGTGACGGTGCAAGGAGTCGTCGCATGTGACGCACGAGGCGCGACGCTTGAGGCAGGAGCTCGCGGCGCAGGAGCACGGGCGCGGCAAGCCGGCAAGCGGTAGGACCACGCGCTGCGTGAGCGGACTTTGGTGTCCTGGTTCATCGACCTTCCCCCGTGCTTGGCGCGACCGGTGCAGGCCCGAGCGAGCCCGGCGCCCCGCCGGGACGCGGAGCACGCGGAAGCACGCGCCACACGCGTGTAGGCGCATGCATCGTCTTCGCGGTCCTCCGTCTCGTCTCAGCTTGCTCGCGCTTCCGGACCGCGCGCACTTGTGGCGGCCGTAGTCGACAGATAAGGAGAGGCGATGGACTGGGAGATCAAACCGTTCTACGGAGTGGGACCGATAGTCTTCGGAATGCGTCGGGATGAAGTCCGGCGTTCTGTCGGCTCTCGCTTTCGCGAATTTACGAAGTCTGCGCTTCAGCCACTCAAGAAAGTCGATGCTTTCGAGGAGTTGCTTGTGCATGTGTACTACGGTGTTGAAGACGACGCATGTGAGTTTGTGGAGTTTGCCGGAGGACATGTAATGCCAATTTTTCGAGGAAGGCGTTTGCTCGAGGAGCCTTTTGTCGCGTTACGAGGCTGGCTGCGAACGGTCGATTCGGGGACCGTAGAGGATGAAAGCGGCATTGAATGTCCAAATCTTGGATTGTCACTATATTGTCCAGACGCGGAGGAGCGGCCCGGCTGGACTGCTGAAGCGGCGAGTGTGTATCGAGCTGGGTATCGCTAGCGTTGCTCGAGTGCCCACGTGGCGCGCGAGCTCGGGAACCGGGCGCCGCGACCGCCGTGAGGATGCTCGGTGGGGCGCTCGCCTCCGCGCCAGCCCGCATCGAGCGCGCCAAGCCCCTGAACGACACGGCGAGGAGGACAGATGCGAGTCTTGGCACAGGACGGGAACGTGGCGGTCGTGCAACTGCCACAGCGCAGCTCGCCGGCGCTATCTGTGCAGGGCGACTCCCTGTCGATGCTAGTGAAATTGGCAGGCTCGGTGGCGGCGCAGGCGGCTCGAACGGGCGATGCCGACCTCATCGACGATGCCGAGGAGCTCCGCGAACGGCTCTCCGATATGCTTCGCGTGTACGAGAGCACGCTCCGGCCGAGAGGCCTTCCGCTCCCATACTGACGCGCCCTAGTTGGGCAACGTGTCGCTCGAGACCCTGCGTGCTGCGATGCGGGTGACGATGCTTGGGAGGCCCGCCTGCGCGCCAACCGCGTCGATCCCGCGTCGCCCGATGCGTGAGCGGGAGAGCTGTATGCGGGTCTCGCTTGCGCGCACGCAGCGCGAGGAGCGAGCTCGCGCTTGGGCAGGCGGCGTAAGAGCGCCTATCGTGCCCCATCGCTACCCGCCGACCGCCGCCGCGACCCGCTCGACCGCCACCTTGATCGGCTCCTCACTGCCAACCCTGACGACGCGCCACCCCGCGCGCGCGAGCCGTCCATCCCGCGTCGCGTCGGCCGCGACGCGCTCCGCGTGATACCCGCCATCGACCTCGACGACGACCCGCACCGACGACGCCGCGAAGTCGACGATGTAGCCACCGACGACGACCTGCCGCCGAAACACGACGCCGAGCTGCCGGCCGCGCAGCGCGCGCCACAGGCGCTCTTCGCTGGGCGTCGGCGCGTGACGCATCCGACCCGCGTGCGCACGAAGTAGTTCAGCGCGATCGACCATGAGCACCTCCCGTCCCGGCGGGGCGCCGGGCGCAGCGACCCGAGCGCAGGCGGCGTGACGCGCGTCCACGCCTCGAAGCGCGTGACGCGTGGAGCGTGGCGCGCCGCGTGCGCGTCAGAGCAAGCCCGGCGCCCCACCGGGACGGGGGCACGCCGGAGTGAGCGCGTGGCGCATGTATACGCAAGCTTTAGCGCTCGAGTGCCTGTTCGCGATGCTCCTGCCCTCGGCCCACGCCCGCCTCCGCGCGTCTTCAC
>JAGQJA010000583.1:0-225 GCA_020430845.1 Myxococcales bacterium | reverse complement strand
ACGCTGTGGGGTTGGCCGGGGCAGAGCCCGGTGCGGTGGGCGGACCAGGACGGCAGGTGCGGGTGGCTCTGCGCCGGCGCGGCGGTCGTCGCGATCGGCATCGCCTATGGGTACATCTTCGCGTCGGACGACGCGGCTGCGCAGCGCGCCGCGCATCCGGAGGCTGCCGCGAGCCCGGCGCGCGGAATCGCGCTCTCGGCGGGAGTGCTAGCGCCCGTCTCGGCC
>JAGQJA010000582.1 GCA_020430845.1 Myxococcales bacterium | reverse complement strand
GGCACCATCGAGGCGATCAAGCGACGCATGCTCGCGGGCGGCGGCGTGGCTGTGCTGCCCACCTACCTCATCGCGCCCGACGTGGCGCGCGGCAAGCTCACCGTGCTCTTCCCCAAGGTGAAGTTGCCGTCCGACTACTTTCGCCTGGTGTTCCGCGTCGACGATCCGCGACGCGCGGCCTACGAGGGCATCGCCGCGACGCTCGTGCAGCGGCCGCTCGAGTAGGCCCGCGGGAATTGTACGTTTGCCGCGTACAATACTGTGCCCATCATACAGATTGTACTGATGGTTCTGCGCGCTAGATGGACCTCATGCGGCGCGCCCGTTCGGCGCCGCCTCGCTTGGAGGTTTTCGTCATGGAGAAGCACGTTCACGCAGCCGCGCTGCGAGCCGCGGCCAAGGTCGCGTTTTCAATGGCCTTTATCGGGTGCAGCTCCCCCGCCAAGGCGCCCTCGCAGGAGGCCGCCGACGGCGAGGGGTACGACACCGTGACCTCGGACGTCACGGAGGCCCCCGCCCGAGGCGCGAGCGGCGGCGCGAGCGCCAAACCCGCCGCGCCGGTGCCCCCGTGTCACAAGGACGCCGGGACGACCACCACGCGGTCGTGCAAGGAGGTCGTCGCGTCGGCGTTCCCCGACGCGGGCTGGGTGAGCCCCGGCGAGGGCACCCCCGTGAGCGACCAGGTGAAGGCGTGCTGCACGGAGCTGCTGACCACGAACGAGTTCGACGCGTTCGCGGAGCGCTGGGCCTGTTGCGACGCGGTCGGCGCGTTCTCGGGCGGCGGACCGCCCGGCATCGGAATGGCCTGCACGCCGTGGGGGCCGCCCGTGCCTCCCGCCATGCGCCGCAAGCCCACCAAGCCGCCGACGCCGCGGCCGGTGCACGAGGCGTGGCTGGAGGTCGCGTGATGGGCACGCTCGATCTACGCGCCTACTCCGCGCCGCTCGCGCCGCACGTCGTCCGGCTCCCCGAGCTCGCCGACGCCGCCATCGCCACCTGGCGTGGCCGCATGATCAACGAGCACGGCTCGTCGCGCGTCTTCGAGGGGCTCGCCGCGCAGATGCGCGAGGCGGGCTTTCCCGAAGGCGAGATCGACGAGGTGCGCGAGTTCGCGCGCGAAGAGCGTATGCACGGCGTGCTGTGCGGCGCGGTCGTCGAGGCGCTCGGCGGCGAGGCGCGCGCCGACATCGCCGATGGCGACCCCTACCCGGCGCACGACGACGCCGAGACGCGCACGGAGGCGGTACTGCGCAACGTGCTCAGCATCTGCTGCCTGAGCGAGACCGTCGCCGTGTCGCTCATCGGCGCCGAGCGCATCGAGATGCCCGAGGGCGAGCTGCGCACCCTCCTCACGCGCATCTACGCCGACGAGGTGGGGCACTCCCGCTTCGGCTGGCGGCTCGTGGCTCGGCTCGCGCCCACGCTCGACGCGGCGACGCGCGAGCGACTCGGCGACTACCTCGAGGTGGCCTTCGCGCACCTCGAGCAGCACGAGCTCGCCCACCTGCCGCTCGCTTCCGAGCCGCCTCCGGAGGGGGCCGTGTACGGGCTCTGCAGCGGCAGAGACGCGCGCGACCTGTTCTTCGACACGGTCACGCAGGTGATCGTGCCCGGCCTCGAGGCCCACGGGATCCCGGCGGGGCGTGCGTGGGCGCAGCGTCACGAGGGCGCCGACGCAGCTGCCGAGTAGGCTCGACCTCCTTTCGGGGTCGTGTACGCTTCGTGGCCGATGCAGACGACCGCTCCCCTCGCCCGCTCTCTCTTCGTGCTGGCGCTCGCGCTCTCGACCACGGCGGCTTGCGACAAGCTCTCCGGCGGAAAGACCGATCCGACGGCGGTGCCCGACACGCCGCCGCCGCCGCCCGCTGCGACGCCCACGGCGCCGACGGCCGCGCCCGCGCCCACGCCCGATCCCAACGTCGCGCCGACGACTGTCGCGCCGCTCGGAGCCGTCCCTCCCCAACCGGGGCAGCCCGCCACCGCGGCGCCCAAGCCGGGCACCGCGCCCACGACCACCGCGCCCAAGCCGGCCACCGCAGGCGACGCAGGCGCGGCCCCGGCGCCCACCGCCGCGCCCACGCTCACCATCCCGACCGCGCTACCCTCGGGGTTTCCGACGGCGATCCCGACCGCGCTGCCCACCGCGCTGCCGAGCGCGTGGCCGCCGCCGCCCAAGTGATTCGGGCCGTGTGGACAAATGTAGGCATGCGCCCAACTTGACGCCGTCGGCCCTGGGCGCGAAAGCTCCCCTCGGAGCTTCATGAGCGCCGCCGAGACCGTACCTTCGTCGGACAAGACCCCCTCGTCCGAGGATCGCGCCGCACTGCCGCGCAACGTCGGGCCGTACACGCTCTTCGAGCTGATCGGCCGCGGCGGCATGGCCGAGATCTACCTCGCGCGACGCGAGACCGACCTCGGCGCGACCCGGCGCGCGGTGGTCAAGCAGATCCTCCCCGCCTTCGCCGACGACCCGCGCTTCAGCGAGATGCTCACGCACGAGGCCAAGCTCGCCGCGCGCCTCAGCCACCAGAACATCGTGCAGGTCGACGACCTGGGGCGCGACGGCGACGCGCTCTACATCGCGATGGAGTACGTGGAGGGCTTCGACCTCGGCGCGCTCCTTCGCAAGTGCAGCGAGAGCAAGCGGCCGCTGCCCCTCGAGTACGCGCTCGGCATCGTGGCCGACGTGCTGCACGCGCTCGAGCACGCCCACCGGCGCACCGGCGACGACGGCGAGCCGCTCGGCATCGTGCACCGCGACGTGTCCCCCACCAACGTGCTCATCTCGTTCGAGGGCGAGGTCAAGCTGTGCGACTTCGGGATCGCCAACGCCAACGCGCTCGTGCGGAGCGACGACGCGAACGAGGCGCTCATGGGCAAGGCCGGCTACATGAGCCCCGAGCACGCGCGCGGTGACAAGATCGACGCGCGCGCCGACGTGTTCGCGACCGGGATCATGCTCTGGGAGCTCATCGCCGGGCGTCGGCTCTACAAGCCCAAGGGCGAGCTGCCGCTCATCGAGCAGGCGCGACGCGCCGAGATCCCGAAGCTGCCCGACAAGGGGCTGCCCCAGCAGGCGCGCCTCTACGCGATCGTGAAGCGGGCCCTCGCGCCCCTGCTCCCCGAGCGTTACCCCTCGGCCGGCGCCATGCTCCGCGACCTCGAGGAGTACATGGCGAGCGCGGGGCTGCTCGCCAACCGCATCAAGCTCGGCGAGTGGCTCGAGCAGTCGTTCGGCAAGGAGCTCATCGAGTCCCGCCGCGCGAGCGAGCGTCGGCTGCCCAAGGGCGCGGCGGTCGCGTCCAAGTCCGACCACCCGCCGAGCCCCACGACCGACGAGCCCGTGGCCCCCGAGGCCGACGGCGGCGCGTCGGGCGGCGCCTCGACCGCGGCGTCGAGCGCGTCGATCCGCGAAGCGCGGCACCTGCCGATGAGCCAAGGCGCGATCCGCGCCTTCAAGCGAGAGCTCGAGAGCTCGCCGTCGATGCCGCTCGAGCTCGACGTGAGCGTGCACATGCCCGGCGGAGAGCCGCCCGGCTCCCTCGACGCGGCCACGATGGAGCTGCCCCCCGCGTCGGATCCGCACACCGCGGCGGACGCGAGTCAGCCGATCGTGGCGCCGGCGCGCCCGAGCCGACTGCCGCTCGTGCTCGTGGCGGCAGGGCTGCTCGTCGTGATCGCGATCGCGGCGCTCATGGGCCGATGACGGCGCCCGTCGCCCACGGCGACGACGCGCGGCTCGCGGACGTCGCCGTGCCGGCTCCGCTGCCGAGGGCGCTCACCTACGTCGTGCCCGACGCGCTCGCGGGCGACGTCACCGCGGGCCGACGCGTCGTGTGCACGCTGGGCTCGAGGCGCGTCGTGGGCGTGGTGATGGACGTGCGGCGAGGGGAGCCGCCGACGCGCGCCAAGCCGGTGCTCGAGGTGCTCGACGGCGCGAGCCTGCCCGACGGGCTCGTGTCGTTCTTGGCCCGCCTGTCGAGCTACTACCTCGCGCCCATCGGCGAGGTGGTCAAGCTCGCGCTCCCGCCGCTCGATCGCGAGACCGTGCGCGCCGTGACCGAGCCCACGCTCTTCTCGATGGAGCGGGGCGAGCGCGGGGTCGCGCCGCGCAAGGTGCAGTGGGTCGAGGCCGTCGAGGACGGTGCCGTGCCCGAGGGCGCCGACGGGGTGGGCAAGCTCCGCGCCAACGCACTGAAATTGCTCACAGAAATTCGAACGCGTGGACCCCTCCCGCTGGCGCGCCTCGAGGAGACGCACGGCGGCGCGCGCGCCACGGTCAAGCGCCTCGAGGGCTCGGGGCTCGTGCGTGTCGCCGAGCGCGAGGCCCCGCGCGATCCGTTCTTTGCCGAGCCCGCGCCGCGCGAAGAGGCGCCCGAGCCGACGGGCGCGCAGCGCGATGCCCTCGCGGCGATCGACGAGGCGCTCTCGGCGAGCGCGGCCACCACGTTCTTGCTCCACGGCGTGACGGGCTCGGGCAAGACCGAGGTCTATCTCCGCGCGATCGCGCGCGCGCGCGAGCTGGGGAAGAGCAGCGTGATGCTCGTGCCCGAGATCGCGCTCACGCCGCAGCTCGTCGCGCGGTTCCGGGCGCGCTTCGGAGACGAGGTCGCGGTGCTCCACTCGGGGCTCACGCCGCGCGAGCGCTACGAGATGTGGCAGAAGCTCCGCACCGGGGCGGTCGACGTGGCGATCGGGGCGAGATCCGCGCTCTTCGCGCCTCTCGAGTCGCCCGGCCTCATCATCGTCGACGAAGAGCACGATCCCTCGTTCAAGCAAGAGGAGGGCGTGCGCTACCACGCGCGCGACATGGCGATCTTTCGCGCGCACATGGGCGCGGGCGTGTGCATCCTGGGCACCGCCACGCCGTCGCTCGAGAGCGAGCAGCTGGTGCGCTCGGGCAAGGCGACGCGCCTGTCGCTGCCGGGGCGCGCGCGGGAGCAGGAGCTGCCGCCGGTCGAGATCGTCGATCTGCGCCGCATCGGGCCCGGGCCGTCGGGCGACAAACGGATCTCGCTCTTTCTCCACCGCGCGCTCGAGCAGACGCTCGCGGCAGGAGAGCAGTCGATCCTGTTCCTCAATCGCCGAGGCTTCGCGCCCAGCGTGCGCTGTGAGGGTTGCGGCGAGATCCGGTCGTGCCCCCAGTGCAGCGTCGCGCTGACCCACCACAAGGTGCGCGGCGGGCGTCTGCGGTGCCACTACTGCGAGCACGAAGAGCCCCTGCCCGAGCGGTGCCCCAAGTGCCACCGCGGCGAGCTCACGCTCGAGGGGCTCGGCACCGAGAAGCTCGAAGAGACGCTGGCCGCCACGTTCCCCACGGCGCGCATCGCGCGGCTCGACCGCGACGTCGCGAGCGGCAAGAACGTGGAGCGCGTGCTCTCGCGCGTGCGCGCGCGAGAGGTCGACATCTTGGTCGGCACGCAGATGGTGACGAAGGGCCACGATCTGCCGTTCGTCACCCTGGTGGGGGTCGTCAACGCCGACGCCGCGCTGAGCATCCCCGACTTTCGCGCGGCGGAGCGCACCTTCCACCTGCTCGTGCAGGTCGCGGGCCGCGCAGGGCGCGGCGACCGCAAGGGTCGCGTGCTCGTGCAGACGTACGATCCCGAGCACCACGCCGTGCGCTTCGCGGCCAAGCACGACGTCGAAGGGTTCCTCGAGCGAGAGCTCGTCGACCGGCGCGAGCTGGGCTACCCGCCCTTCTCACGGCTCGTGCTCGTGCGCGTCGACGCGCTCGACGAGGGCCTCGCGCGCGTGGCGGCGACGCAGCTCGCAGACGCCGCGCGGTCGCGGGCCGTGGGCTCCGGCGTGGAGGTGAGAGGCCCGGCAGCCGCGCCCATCGCCAAGGTGCGCAATCGCTTCCGCTACCGCGTCCTCTTGCGGAGCGCCTCGCGAGAAGGATTGCGCAGCGTGAGCCTCGCCGTGCACGCCGCCATGGGGGCGCTGCCTTCGACCGTGCGCGTGTCGCTCGACGTCGACCCCGTGGGTGCACTCTGACCGCGCCCTTGCTATAGCCGTCGCGATGTCCGCGCCCGCGCTGCCGTCGCTCGCGACCCGCATCACGACCGCCCGGCTGGTGCTCCGCGCGCCGCGCGTCGACGACGTGGGCCCGCTGCGCGCCGCGCTGAGGAGCAACGAGGCGCACCTGCGGCCGTTCACGCCCGAGCCGCCGCCGGGCACCGCCGTCTCGACGATCACCGCCGTGTCGAAGTCGATCTCGCGCCAGCGCACCGAGTGGCGCACGGGCCGCGCTTTCTCGCTCTTGGTGTGGCCCGCGGCGGGGGAGCCCCAGCGCGTGCTCGGACGCGTCGCGCTGACCGGCATCATGCGCGGGGCGTTCCACAGCGCGTACCTGGGCTACTGGGTCGACCACGCGCTGCAGGGCCAGGGCATCGGCACCGAGCTCGTGGGCGCGGCGGTCGCCTTCGCCTTCGGTCCCGCGGGCCTTCACCGCGTGCAGGCGGCGATCATGCCGCGCAACGAGCGGAGCGTGCGGCTCATCAAGCGCCTCGGGTTCCGGCACGAGGGGCTCGCCGAGCGCTACCTGCAGATCGCCGGCACGTGGGAGGACCACGCCATCTTCGCGCTCACCCGTGAGGAGTGGGACGCAACCGCGCGGGGTGTCGGGCCGACTGCGTAGGCGTGCGCCGCCTCGCGTCCCGCGTCCTGTCCGCGATCGTCGACCTCGCGGGAGATGCGCTCGCGCCGGGGCGCTGCGCCGCGTGTGACGAGCCCATCGACCGCGCCGCCTTCTGCGCGCCGTGCGCCGCCACGGTCGAGCGGGTCCGCGCCACGCCGCCGGCCACCGGCAGCGCGCCGACGCTCGCGGCGTTCGAGTACGGCGGCGCGATGTCCCGCGCGCTCATGCGTGCAAAATACAAGGACAGGCCGGAGCTGCTGCGGGTGCTTGCGCGGTGCGCGCTCGAGCCGCTCGAACTCCCACTGCAGGAGCTGGCGCGCGGGGCGCTCTTGGTGCCGGTGCCGCTCCACACGACGAGGTTGGCCGAGCGCGGCTACAACCAATCCGCCCGGATCGCGGCCACGCTCGCGCGAAGTGTGGGCGCCAGACACGCGCCGCGCGCCCTCGAGCGGCGACTCGACACGCGGAGCCAAGCGCAGCTGCCGCGACGCGAACGGCTCCGCAACGTGGCCGGCGCCTTCGTCGCCAGGGTGCCCCTGCGCGGGGCGCGCGTGGTGCTCGTCGACGACGTGATGACCACCGGAGCCACGCTTCGGGCATGTGCCGAGGCCGTCTCCGACGCCGGCGCCGTCTTGACGGGGTGCGTCGTGGTGGCATTCGCGGAACGCGGCGGGTTATGATCACGGGCGAACGGGCCCATGAACGATCTCTGGCGCTGGGCAGATCCGGCCGGACAGCAACGGCAAGTCCGGTTCGATGAGCTGCGCGCCGCCCTCGCTGGCGGCGTGATCGCACCGAACACACCGGTGTGGAAGCCCGGATGGACCGCGTGGCAGCCGGCGCAAGAGGTCCCCGAGCTGTCGACGAGCGCGCTGGGCGCGGCGAACGGCGTGCTCCTCAACATCCCCCCGCCCCCGCTCGCGGTCGTCGCGGCGCAGCAGGAGTTCGAGGCCGAGACGACCGGACCGCACGCGCAGCAGCTCGACGAGCCGCCGCCCCCGCCTGCCTACGTTCCCCTACCTCCACGCGTCCCCTCGGTCGCCCCGCCGGCGCCCGCTCCCGCGCAGGCCGCCGCGCCCGCGCCCGCACCCGCACCCGCACCCGCGCTCCCCACCGCCGTCGGCGTCCCCGCCCTTCCCCTCGCCGACCTGCGCGCCGCCGCCACGCCTCCACGCCCGGGCTCGTCCGGCGGCATCGCGCCACCGCGTCCTGCGTCGATCAAGCCGCCGGTCCCGGTGGCCGACGCCGATCCCGAGATCATCGAGGAGCTCAGCGGCTCGGCGCTCCTCGACAGCATCCCGCAGGCCCCACCGCGCGCATCGAACGCGCC
>JAGQJA010000581.1 GCA_020430845.1 Myxococcales bacterium | reverse complement strand
TGTGCCGCGCCATCCGCGAGCACCCCTTCTCGCTCGGCGTGACGCCGGAGAGCGTCGAGGGGCGCGTGCTCCAAGACGCCGACCGGCTCGACGCGCTCGGCGCCATCGGGCTCGCGCGTATGTGGGCTACGTGTCAGGCGATGGGGCGCCCGCTCTACGCGCCCGACGATCCGTTCTGCGCCGCGCGCGAGCCCGACGACAAGGCGTGGGGGCTCGACCACGTCTACAAGAAGCTCCTCAAGGTGCCCGCGGGGCTCCACACGGCGGCGGCGCGGGCGCTCGCCGAGGACCGCGTCGCCTTCATGCGCGCGTACCTGGCCCAGCTCGAGCGCGAGATCGGCGCGTGACCGTCGGCGCTCACGCGCCCGTCAGGAGCGCGTCGCCGAGCGCCTCGCGCGCCTCTCGCACCGCCCTGCGCGAGAACCGATGTCCCCGCAGATCGAGCGCGTCGAGGTGCGCGAAGGCGTCGGCGCGCAGCGCAAAGCCCGCCAGATCGTGATCCTCGAAGCCGCACGCGGTGAGCGAGAGCTCGCGGAGCTGCGGCAGGAGCGGCATGCGCGCGATCTGCGAGGGCACCTTGGACTGCCCGAGCCAGCCCGAGAGCGACAGGCGCGTGAGGCGCGGCAAGAGCGACGACGCGAGCAAGGCGAGCACGGCGGGTGACACGCACGCGCCGCCGATCTCGAGCGCCCCGAGCGCGCCGTGGTCGACGCGCGCCGGCAAGGGCCCCTCGCCGCGCAGCGCGAGCTCGCGGAGGTCGCGGCCTGCGGCGATCTCGTCGATGAATGCATATGCATTCGATAGCTCCAGCGCCGGCCGCGCCCGCAGCTCGAGCCGCACGAGGTAGCCCCCGCGCCACGTCGGCTTCACCGCCGCCGCCGCCCCCCGCGCGCGCGGAGGCGTGTGCGGCGCGAGCCCTCCGTAGATGCGGTCGTGCTCTCTCCGCAGCACCCGGCCTATCTCGCGCTCGAGCTCGGCCGCGCGCCCCGCCGCGCCGTCGTCGCCCGCCGTCGTGCCCAGCTCGCGCAGCGCCAGCCGCGCGGCCACGATCTCGCCGAACGGATCGCCCCGCGAGAGCAGCGCGTCGCCGCGGACCGCCTCGTCGGCGCGCGCGCTCAGCGCGGCAGCCCGTACGCGCTCGAGATGACCTCGTGGTAGGCCGCCTCTTCGCGCTCCCAGCGCGCGTCGTCCCACCCGAGCTCGGGCTGGGCGACCTCGCGCACGCGGCCCATGACCTCCTTGCCGCCGTCCCGCAAGAAGAGCCCCAGGCGGGCGCGCCGCAAGAGCAGGTCGGCCAGCGTGACGACGCCCTCGTTACGCGCGGCCTGGCGGAGCTCGCTCCAGAGCACGATGGTGCCCGGGATCTTCTGCGCCTCGCTCGGCGTCGCGACGATCGCGCTCGCCTCCTCGCCGAAGCGGCCCAGCACGCGCACCTTGTCCATGTCGGTGAACGCGCTCGGCCAGTCGATGTCCTCGGGCGCGGCGTCGAGCACGCGGCTGCGCTCCTCGAGCGGCCCGAGCACGTCCTCGACCGCGGCGAGCGCGTCGCGCGCCATGAGCGCGAACGTCGTGAGCTTGCCGCCCGTGATCGTGAGCAGACCGTCCTCGCGCCAGATCGCGTGCTCGCGCGACTCCTTGGACGGATCCGACTTGCCCGTGTCGATGACGGGGCGCACGCCCGACCAGGTCGAGATGACGTCCTTGTCGGTGATCTCGAGCCCGGGGAAGGCCTTCTGCACGGCCTCGAGGATGTACGTCGTCTCGTCGCCGCTGATCGCGGGCTCCTTGTCGAGATCGCCGTGGTCGACGTCGGTCGTGCCCACGATGGTGACGCCCTCCCACGGCACGGCGAAGACCGCGCGCTGGTCTCGCGGGTGGAGCATGCTCACCGCCTCGTGGATCGGCACGCGGTCCTGCGTGAACGTGAGGTGGCTGCCGCGGATGCGCCGCAGGCGCTTGTCTTGGCCGAGCTCACGGCGCAGGTCGTCGGCCCACGCGCCCGTGGCGTTGATGACGACCTTGGCCTTGACCTCGGCCGTGCGTCCGCCGCCCTCGGGCGACGTGTCGGTGACGACGATGCCGTGCACCTTGCCGCCCGCGTCGCGCAGCAGCGAGCTCGCCTTGGCGTAGTTGATGGCCACGCCGCCCTGGCGCACGGCCTCGCGGAGCACGCGGATGACGAGGCGCGAGTCGTCGGTCTGCGCGTCGAAGTACCGGTAGCCGCCGGTGACCTTCGAGCTGCCGAGCGGGGGCACGCGCTCGATGATCTCTTCGCGCGTCTGCGCCTCGTGCGCCCACTTGCCGGCGAGCGCGTCGTACATGACGAGGCCCATGCCGTACATCCACTTGGGCATCTGGTCGCCCGGGAACGCGGCGAGCGAGAAGCCCAGGTTGTCGATGAGCCCCGCGCCCTCGCGCATGAGCCGCTCGCGCTCGCGGACCGACTTGCGCGTGAGCAAGAAGTGGCCCTGGCGCAGGTAGCGCAGCCCGCCGTGGACGAGCTTGGTGGAGCGGCTCGAGGTGCCCGACGAGAAGTCTTGCGCCTCCACGAGCAGCGCGCTCTTCCCGTGCCGTACGGCTTCGCCCAAGATTCCAGCGCCGGTGATGCCGCCGCCGATGATGATCAAATCCCAGGCGCGGTCGAGGTTCGAGAAGACCTCGTCACGCCAGCCGTGACTCCACATATTCGGTAGCCGTGAGGGTAGCGCCACCAGGGCTCGCTAGCTAGAGTCCCTCGCGGAGGCCGCCATGTCCCTTTCGAACGTGAGCCAGAGCGCGCAGGTCAAGGTCAACGGTAGTTCCGGCAAGGGGGGAGACCTCGCCGCCACGCTCGACAAGCTCCGGGCGGCGTACCGGCGCAAGGGCCCGCCCACGCTCGAAGAGCGCCTCGAGCACCTCGCCAAGCTCGAAGAGGTCGTCCTCGCCAAGAAGGACGACATCGTCAAGGCCGCCCGCGCCGACTTCGGCAACCGCGCCCGCCAGGAGACGCTCGGCGCCGAGGTGATGGTCACCGTCCAGGAGATCAAGCACGCGCGCTCCCGCCTTCCCGAGTGGATGGAGCCCGAGCCGCGCGAGGTCGGCTGGATGTTCATGCCCGCCCGCGTCGAGCTCACCACGCAGCCGCTCGGCGTCGTCGGCATCATCTCGCCGTGGAACTACCCCACCCAGCTCGCGCTCGGCCCGCTCGTCGGCGTGCTCGCCGCCGGCAACCGCGCGATGATCAAGCCCAGCGAGCTCGCGCCCGAGTCGAGCGACGTGCTCCAGGCGATCGTGAGCAAGGCGTTCGAGCCCGACCACGTCACGTGCCACGTGGGCGGAGCCGACGTCGCGGCGGCGTTCTCGGCGCTGCCGTTCGACCACCTCGTCTTCACCGGCTCCACGCGCGTGGGCAAGATCATCATGCGCGCGGCGGCCGAGAACCTGGTGCCCGTCACGCTCGAGCTCGGCGGCAAGTCGCCCGCCATCGTCGGGCCGTCGTACTCGCTCAAGACGGCCGCGCAGAAGATCATGCACGGCAAGCTCTTCAACGGCGGGCAGACGTGCATCGCGCCCGACTACGTGATGGTGCCCAAGGGCAAGGTCGACGCCTTCGTCGAGGAGTGCCGCGCGGCCGTGGCCGCCATGTACCCCAAGATCCAGGGCAACCCCGACTACACCACCATCATCAGCGACGCGCACTTCGAGCGCATCAAGGGCTACGTCGCCGACGCGCGCACCAAGGGCGCCAACGTGGTCGAGCTCACCAAAGAAGAGCTCATGGCCGAGACGCGCACGATGGCGCCGACGCTCATCCTCCACCCCAAGGAAGACATGACCGTGATGCAGGAGGAGATCTTCGGCCCCGTCCTGCCCATCCGCACCTACGAGACGCTCGACGACGCGATCGCGTACATCAACGACCACCCGCGCCCGCTCGCCCTCTACTACTTCGAGGACGACCAGGCGCGGATCGACAAGGTGCTGCGCGAGACCACGTCGGGAGGCGTGTGCGTCAACGACACGCTGCTGCACTTTGCGCAGACCGACGCGCCGTTCGGCGGTGTCGGCGCGAGCGGCATGGGGCACTACCACGGCCGCGAGGGCTTCGAAGCGTTCTCCAAGAAGAAGACGGTGTTCTACCAGAGCCGCTTCTCGGGCACGTTCCTGTTCCGGCCGCCGTTCAAGGAGCGCGTCGACACGCTGCTCCGGTTCGTGCTCGGCAAGTAGCTCAGAGCTCGCAGCGCTCCTGCGGGCTCTTTCCGGCCCGCAGCGCGCCCAGCACGCACTCCTTCTGCTTGCAGAAGCTCGGCGGCAGCTCGCCCTTGGGCTGCGCGCTCGCCCACCGCTTGAGCGCGGGCAGGTCGGCCTTGGGCGCGGAGCACACCCAGTCGCGCTGCGCGTGCTCGGCGAACACGTACCAGGCGCCGCGTACGCCGCCCGCCCACTTCATGCTCGGGGGCAGGTCTTGCCCGTCGGGCAGCTCGCTCGCGATCCACGAGCCGAACATCGTCACGTTGTCGGCGCTGCCCGAGGCGACGGCGGGGCGCGTCGCGCCCGAGTCGGTGGGGTAGTCGACGTCGATGAGCTTGCCGTCGTACGTGTCGTAGTCGTCGATGACGTCGACCTTCGCGCGGGTCGTCGGCTCGATGCCTGTGTTCGCCGCGTACACCTTCGTCATGCGGATGCCGAGGATGTGCGCGAGCTCGACCACGTGCTCGCCGAGCATGCGGTTGCAGCCGCCGCTGACCGCGCCGCGCTGCAGGTACCAGGTGCGCAGGTCGGGCGCGCCGCCGCTCTCGGTCGACGTGATGGGCCCGTGGAACGCGATGCCGCTGTTGTACGCGATGAACGGGAAGCCGCCCCACGGGACGTCGTGCCAGCCCTCGGCGCGCGTGTAAGCGGGACCGTCGGGGCGGTAGGGCTTGGCCTCGTAGAAGTCGTACTTGCCCGCGCGCGAGTTGCTCTTGCCGGGGCGCGCGGTGGCGATCGGGTACACGACGTCGACGCGGACGCGATCTCCCTCGGCGCGCGTGCGCACGTGAGGCAGGTCGGGGATCCGGGCGCCCCGCGGGAGCAAGCCGGACACGCGCGCGGTGTGGCCCTTCATCGACGCGGTGACCGACGGCGCGTCGAGCGTGGGCATCGGGCCGCCGTAGAACCAGTGCTCGTCGGCCTTGGTGACGAGCGCGCCTTCGTCGACGACGGGCATGCCGCCGGTGTCGGCTTCACTCGACGAGCAGCCGGCGAGGGCGGTGAGGGCGGTGAGGGCAGAGGCAGAGACGATGAAGGCGAGCGAGCGGCGAGCGGACATGGAATGTGGGATCTCCGAGCAGGCGCAGTGTGGTTCCTCCCTCCCCAGCGTGACCGCGATCCCTC
>JAGQJA010000580.1:12024-14033 GCA_020430845.1 Myxococcales bacterium | reverse complement strand
GCATGGCAACAGATCGACCTCGCGCGCCCGCGCCGGCCGGTGGACCGCGCCCGCACCACCGTCTTCTGTTCGCATGGCAACAGATCGCCGCCCCGCGGCCCCACGAGACGCGACGGGCCGCGGGTCGCGCGCGCAACCCCTTGATTCTACGAGAGGCGTAATTTTTCGCCCTTGACGGACGTGTGTTCTGAGGTAGGACATACACCTTCACTGGCGCACGCTCTCGACGAGGACCTGGGGACGACGATGAAAACGGCAATGATTGCGACCGCTTGCGTTCTGCTTGGTGCCTGCGCGGCGGCCCCGCCGCCCGAAGCACGCGAGCCCGGTCGTGTTCAAGTCGCCGCGGCCGTCCCCGGCGGCCGTGAAAAGGTCGAGAGCAAGCCGGCGGCGCCGGCCGCGGCCGAGTCGCCCGCCGAGAGCGCCCCCCTCCCCATCCCGACGGAGTGCGCGGGCGACGCCAAGGCGTGCGCGCCGCCGCGCGACTTCGTCAAGAAGCTCTGCTCGGGCAAGTACCCCGAGGTCGCGCTCACGATGTTCTCTGGCAGCTCGCCGTGGACGCGCCTCTACCTGGCCGGCGACGTCGACGCGTGGAACGCCTCGGGTGGGTTGGCGCACCGGGCCAAGGTCGCGTTCGACGAAGAGGTGCTCGTGCTGGCCAAGCGCGATCCCGGCGCGGGCGGCGGCATCGTGATGACCGGCATGCAGGCCTCGTACGACGTGCTCCGCTGGGACGGCACGTGCGTCTCGCTCATGGAGGGCGAGATCACGACCAAGAAGCCGCCGGCCCCCAAGCCGGCGCCCCTCTCGTTCTCGCGGCTCGAGGAGCCGACGCGACAGGCGCTGCTCGCGGCTCCCAAGGTGAAGACCGCCCTCGAGGCGATGGGCAAGGAGTGCAGCGGCGCCTCGACCCCGCAAGGCAAGAAGCGCTGCGACAAGGCCGAGAAGGCGTTCACCGCGGCCATCACGGGCTACGTCCGCAGCGGCGGCGCGCTCCCGACGCCTGGCCGACGCCCCTGAGCAGCGGCCGCCCCGGAGCCCACCGTCGGGTGTGGCTCGCGGCTCGACCGACCCCTATAACGGGGGACGCATGAGCACCCTCCGCTCCACGCGCGCGCTCGAGCTGAGCCCGTCGCTCGACAACCCGGAGGATCGCGCATACTTCCAGCGGCGCGCGGCGACGTTCTTCCTGCTCGTGGCGGGACTGTCGGCGCTCTTCTACGTCGTCAACGGGGTGACGACCGCCGTGATCCGGCCCGAGAGCCTCGCCGACATGATGTGGCGACACGCCGAGACCAAGCTCCACATCGCGGGCACGGTGGTGGCCGCCGTCGCTGGCCTCTACGCCAAGAAGAGCGTCGCGCCGAGCGCGGCGGCGCTTGGTTGGACCGACGCCATCGGCACGCTCTCGACCTGCGCGATGTTCGGGGCGATGGGCTTCGCGATGCCCGTCGAGGTGCGTCCCGAGCTGTCGTCGATCCTCGCCGTGAGCTACGTGCTGACGAGTCGCGCGGCGCTGCTGCCCAGCCCTCCGGGACGCACAGCGCTCTTGTCGACGCTGGGCGTGGCGCCGACGGTGGCGATGATCCCGCCTTTGTACGCCGGGCACGCCATCCCCGCGCCCACCGACTTTCCGCTCTCACCGCTCCGCATCATGCTCTTCGGGGGGACGTGGGGATTGACGGCCGTGCTCTGCTCCGCGTGCGTCTCGTGGGTCATCTACGGGCTCCGCCGCGAGGTGCGCGCCGCCAAGCAGCTGGGGCAGTACGTGCTCGAGGACAAGCTCGGCGAAGGCGGGATGGGCGAGGTCTATCGCGCGCGCCACGCCCTGCTCCGGCGACCGACGGCGATCAAGCTCATGACGGGCACGTCGGCCGACAGCCTCGAGCGGTTCGAGCGCGAGGTGCGGCTCACCGCGCGCCTCACCCACCCCAACACGGTGGCCATCTATGACTTCGGTCGCACGCCCGACGGCGTCTTCTACTACGCGATGGAGCTGTTGGAGGGCG
>JAGQJA010000580.1:10757-11891 GCA_020430845.1 Myxococcales bacterium | reverse complement strand
TCACCGAGCGCGGACGTCAGCTCGACGTGGCCAAGGTGGTCGACTTCGGCCTCGTCAAGGACGCGACCGGGCAGAGCCCCGACCTGAGCCACGTCAACGCGATCCTCGGGACGCCCTACTACATGGCCCCCGAGGCGATCCTCTCGCCCGAGACCATCGACGGGCGCGCCGACATCTACGCGCTCGGCGCGGTGGCCTACTATCTGCTCACGGGCGAGACCGTGTTCGGCGGCACGTCGCTCGTCGAGGTGTGCAGCCACCACCTGCACACGCCCGCGCCGCCGCTCAGGGCAAAAGCGCCCGACGTACCCGAGGAGCTCGAGGTGATCGTGATGAAGTGTCTCGAGAAGAAGCCCGAGGACAGGCCGGAGAGCGCGGGCGAGCTCACCAAGTTGCTCGAGGCGTCTGGCGTCGAGCCCTGGACGGCCGACGACGCTCATGCGTGGTGGGCGGCGCGCGGAGACTTTGCGGCCGCGGCAGCCCGCGCCACGAGCGGCACGCGCAAGACGGCGGACATGTTCGGCAAGACCGTCGCGGTCGCGCTCGAAGGCCGACAGGCGACCTCATGAAGCGCGCCGCCCTCACCCTCCTCGCCATCGCGTCGCTCTGCGGCGTGGCCGTCGCGTGCAGCAAGGGCAGCGACGGATCGTCCGGCGGCATCGACGCCGTGCCTACCGGCACCTTCTCCCCCACCGAAGCGGGGCCGCCCGCGGAGTGCTTCGCCGAGAACAAGCTGATCCACGTGGTGACACGGGGGCTCGAGATGTACCGGTTCGATCCGGCGCGCCTCTCGTTCACCAAGGTCGGCAACCTCGCGTGCGACGCGTCTGGTGCGCGCCCGTTCTCGATGGCGATCGACCGCGCGGGCACGGCGTGGGTGCTCTTCTCCAACGGAACGTTGTTCACGGCCAGCACCAAGGACGCGTCGTGCACGGCGACCACCTACGCGCCCAAGCAGCTCGACTTCTCCACGTTCGGGATGGCGTTCGTGACGACCGCCGCCGGCGGCAGCGCGGAGCGTCTCTTCGTGGCCGACTACGACGGCAAGGGCCTGGCGACGATCGACACCAAGGCGCTGACGCTCACGGCCGAGGCACCTCTCGTGGGCGGCGCCGAGCTCACGGGCACCGGCGA
>JAGQJA010000580.1:0-10647 GCA_020430845.1 Myxococcales bacterium | reverse complement strand
GCGTTCGCGTTTGCGCACTGGGGCGGCGACTTCTGGCTCTTCACCGCGCCGCAGGGCAAGAGTCAGGTGACGCGGCTCAAGTACGACGACGGCACAGTCGAGACGGTGAAGACGGACGTGGGCTTCGAGGTGGTGGGCGCGGGCGTCTCGACGTGCGCCCCCACGACCACGCCGAGGTGACGCGTCAGAGGCAGGGGCCCTGCGGATAGCCCGGCGTCGGGTCCATGGCGCAGAAGTCGACGCGGTTGACGTTGGTGTCGACCGCGGCGGCCTTGCGGCCGAACGCCTTTCGCGCCGTCGTGGGCGCGACGGCGGGGGCGCCCTCGCTCGTCTGCGTGGGCGGCGAGGCGATGGGCGCGAGCGCGCCGGCGTCGGGATCGCGGTCGTAACCGACGACGTCGATGAGCGTGCGCTGCGGCCCACGCAGCAGCTGGACCACGCCACGGGTGCCGTCGAGGCCCCAGTTGTTGATGGAGACGACCGTGTCGACCTTGTCGCGCGCCGCGACCTTGAAGACCTGATTGCCGCCCACCACCCAGAGCCCGCTCGCGCTCACCTTCTCGCCCGCGCTGCCCACCGCCACCTCGTACTTGGGTGTGCCGTCGGCGTACACGAGCCGCAGCTTGAGGTCGTCGACCGGAGTGCCCGGCGGCGCGACGAGCTCGACGTACTCGGCGCCATCGCCCAAGCCGTCGTTATCGGCGTACACCTCGTTGATGCGGACCACGGCCGACGATCCCGCGTCACCGCCGGCGTCGCCCGACGGCGCGTCGGCCCGAGCGTCGACACCGGCCTCGAGTGGGTCGGGTGTCACGCCCGAGTCGAACGGCATCGACGGCGAGCGGCTGTCGAGCGGTGCGGCGTCGAACACCTCGCTCGGCACGGCGTCGCCGTTGGAGCCGGCGCACGCGACGAACGCCGAGGTCGCGAGCGCCACCGCGGCGGCGACGCAGGCGGCTCGGAGCACGGGGGGCTTGCGCGCAGTTGCGAGCCGCGCGCGCGTCTTCAGAACTTGTAGGTCCATGTGTAAGGAATGCACTGGTTGGCGCCGGCCGAGCGGAGGCGCACGAAGAAGGTGGCGCTGTCGTCGTCGAAGAGACCCGGGCAATCGTACTCGGGCACCATGTTGCCGGGTGACTTCATGCAGCACCCGTCCTCGTTGGTCTGCGGGTTCTTGGTGCGCGTGCCGCCGGTGCACTTGGACAGCGTGGTGGTGCCCGTCATGCACGCCGGCCACACGCAGAGCTCGAGGCCGGGCGCCGAGGTCCCGAACCCGAGATCGATCGAGCACCCTGTCTTGTCGGTCGCGACGAACTTGAAGTAGTCGACGTCGGCCGCGCCGTTGATGACGCCCTTGGCCGACTTGGTGCTGTTGTCGCAGTCGTTGGTGTCGGGGAGCGCGCGCGCGACGTTGGACGCGCCTCCTTGATCGTCGGGGTCGGCGCACACGCCGCCGTCGCCCGCCGCGCCGCCTCCGTCACCCGCGTCCTCGTCGGGGGGGAGCGACGCGTCGAACGCCGGTCGCTCGGTCGGGTCGGGTGCGACCGCGGTGCGATCGGGCGGCAGCGCGGGATCGTTGTTGTCGACGCCCCCGTTGGACGTTCCACACGCGACCGCCAGCGCGGAGCACGCGGCGAGGAGCGCCACGCCCCGCACGACCACACGCGCCCGCTCCTCCGACCCCATCTCCCTACCATTGCCGCGAACGACCTCTGCCGCAAGCGGGACGCGCCGGCGCGCGACGCCGACATGTAGGAGCATCCGGACCGGACCGAAACGAGGCGCGACTCAGCCGGGGGGAGATTGCCCGAAGGGCCGCTCGACGCCGACGAGGCGGAAGCCCTTCTTGGGGCCGAGATCGTAGAGGTGCGCCCGCAGCAGGCCCTTGGACTGACCGTTCGTCAGATCGACGACCATGTACCGCGACGCGTCGTCGTCGCGCGCGCCGCCGTCGCCGGCGTGATGACGGAGCGGCACGCACGTCTCTCCCTCGGCGCCCGCGCGCACGGCGGCCTCGCCCGACGCGCTGAACGATCCGCCGGTGTAGAGCTTGGCCGAGTAGGCGAACTTCGACGCGTCGAACGCCTTGCTGAAGCGCGCGAGGTCGACGCCGCAGAGATCGTTGCCCTTCACCGCGAGCTCGCCCACCGGAGACAGATCGCGGAAGTACCGGCGCAGGATGATGTCCCGACGGATCGCGAGGTGACGGCGCAGGTACTCCACGCCGTCGGTGTCGGAGTACTTGCCCACGGCCACGGCGGCCGCGAGGTGAGCGTCGGTGAAGCGCGCGATCTTGCGCGCGGCCCACGCGCCGTCGTGCTCGGTGAGGCGCATGAACGCGGGGTTGGGGTAGCCGCCGTGGTAGCTGTCGGGCTCGAAGTCGCGCGAGTGGAAGTACCCGAAGATCGACTTGGACTTCTCGGCGCGCTCCCACGGCCGCTCGATGAGCCCGAACGTCGCGAAGTCGGCCGCGACGTGCTCGAAGTCGAGGTAGTACGAGAAGCCGAGGCGCCGCGAGATCCCGTCGGCGTCCCACTGGCTCCCGAAGCAGTCGCCGAGGTCGATGTACCAGTGGCGCACGTGACCGGGCGACGAGTCCGAGTCCTTCTCGTCGACGGGCATCCACGTGTCCATCGAGTTCTGCTCGCGCGAGTCGAAGTGGTTGAGCCACGCGGCGATGACGCGCGCGCCGCGGAGGTCGCGCCGGTCCTCGTGCGGGATGACGTCGTTCGGATCGTCGGAGCGCTTGCCCTCGTACGTGAACGGCCCGATGGTGCGGCCGGGCAGCCACTTGCTGGCGACCATGCGGACGAGATCGCCCTTGTGCACCGCCGCGCCGAGCACGTGCTTGAGCGCCGCCGCGTCGAAGTCCTTGGTGACGCCGCTGTTGTCGGTGACCTTGAGGCCCGGCTTGAGCTTGAGCACCGACGCCGGAAAGTAGACGACCGAGTCGCACGGCGCCCACCAACCGAGCGCGTAGTAGATGCGGCTGGCGATGGCGGTCGCGCCGCTCGCGCGCTCCGGCTCGGCGGCGATGTCGGCCTTGAGCATGAACTTGCCGTAGCCGGGCACCTTGACGCGAAAGCCCGGGTTGGCGCCGTTGGGCTTGCCCTGGTCGATCGGCCACGATCCGGCGGCGCCGTTGGGATCGAGCTCCTTGTCGCAGTACCCACGCGCGACGTCGTCGGGCGTGTACGCGCCGCTGCCCATGCGGTTGACGAACCAAGACGAGTCGGCCACCTCGTCGACGGCGTTGACGTTGAGCGCCGGGCCCGCAGGGTCGACCGCGAAGAAGCGCGAGATCGGGCGGAAGACGAGCTGGTTCGCGCCGTCCCACGCAAAGGGCGACTCGTAGTCGTCGGGCGTGCAGACGGCCTTCTTGACGCCCGTCTTCTTGTCTTCTTCGGGCCTGCACGACACGTGCACCGGGTCGAGATCGGTGTCGCGCGTCAGCGGTGCCTTGAGCGGAAAGCGCCGCGTCGCTCCGCCGCACGCCACGTCGACGAGCCCGAGCACGCAGACCGCGCCGACGAGCGCACGCGAGCCACGCTTGTGCTTCGAGAGGCCGTTCATCGGCTCCACTCTATCAGGCGTGTCGGCGCGTTGGGGAGGGTCCGTCGCCGCGCGGGAATCGCTCGAGCACACCGGCGCACACGCGGCGAAAGTTCAGGGTCGCGCCGAGATCCGCGAGCACCGCGAACATGCCCCAGTACATCCGGAAGCCGTACGCGTAGGCGGCGGGGATCCTGAGGCTGCGCACGCCGGTCGGCGCCCGCGGTCCCATGAGCGCGATCTCGCGGCGCAGCGTCTCCTTGGAGATCTGCGTCGGCGCGTCGAGCGTCACGACGCGCAGCAGGTGCCGCGACAAGAGCACGTGCGCGCGACGCCAGTCGACGTCGCTCCCTTCGTCGGCCACGCCCACGCGCACGAGCCCGAGCCGCACGCGCTCCGCGTCGTCGTCGAGCACGCCCTCGAGGATCATGCGCCACCCGTCGGACTCGGCCTCGGGCCACGCGCGCACGCTGCCGAAGTCGACGAAGCAGACCCGCCTGCCATCGAAGAGCAGGTTTCCGGGGTGCATGTCGGTGTTGAACTCCCGCTCGATCGCGGTCGTGCGCACGACGTAGCGCACGAGGACGTCGGCGGCCCGCTGGCGCTCGAGCTCGGTGGCCGTACGCACGAAGTCGGCGAACGTCGCGCCGTCGAAGCGCTCGGCCACGAGCACCGACGGCGTCGTCAGCTCGGCCTCGACGCGCGGGATGTACACGCCGTCCTCGTCGCGCAGCCTGCGCCGGAACGCCACCTGGTGCGTCGCCTCGCGCGAGAAGTCGCACTCGCCGAGCGCCAGCGTGCGCAGCTCGTCGAGCGCGGCCGGCCAGTCGACGGTGGGCAACACGGATCCGAGGAGCGGGCGCAGGAGGCTCAGGCTGCGGAAGTCACGCCGGATCGCGTCGTCGATGCCCGGGTAGCGCACCTTGACGATCACGCGCGCCCCGCCCCGGAGCGTCGCGCCATGGATCTGCCCGATGCTCCCCGCGGCGAGCGGGTGCTCGTCGAACGTCTCGAACGTCCGCTCGAGCGATCGGCCGTGCTCGGCCTCGACGAGCGCGCGCAGCTCGCCGAACGGCATGGGCTCGCCGCTGTCGACGAGATCGCCGAGCAGGTCGCGGGCCTCCTGTGGGATGTCGACGCCGTAGAAGCTCAGCATCTGCCCGAGCTTCATGATGGGGCCGCGGAGCGCCGCGCTCCGCTCCGCGAGGATGCGCGCGTACTCGACGATGCGGTCCTCCGCGCTCGTGCCCGCGAGCGCGCCGCGGCTCGCCGCGCCCAGGAGGGCGAGCCCGAGCCGCCCCACCTCGAGCTCACGCGCGAGCCGCGACGCCGGGACAGCCGCGGGCTCGTCGAGCTGCGCCGTGACGTCGGTGCCCGAGCCACCACGCCCGAGCTCGAGACGAAAGGCGTCTGCGAGGCGACCGCGCGTCAGCGAGAGCGAGAGCGCCTCGTACCTCGCGCGCGCGGCCTCGGCCGGCTCCACCTGCTTGGCCCGCGCCAGCCAACGCGCCGCGGCCCCTACGGCCAGCGCCGAGAGCCCCACGTCGGAGATCTCTTCGGCGTCGTCGAGCGCCCGACGCACGCTGTCGACGCGCGATCCGAGCGGCACGCGGCTCGCGTACGCCCGCTCGAGGCTCGCGGCGACGCGCAGCTCGGCGGCGACCGAACGCGCGCGCGCGTCTCCCGCGTCGAGCTCGGGACGCGATACACGTCGCAGCGTGGCGACGCTCCCGGCCTCGACCATCCAGCGCTTGGAGAAGACGGCGTGAGCCCACAAGTAGAGCGACCTCGCGCGCTCGGGCGTGCGCGCGCCGCGAGCCGTACGCAGCAGGGCGAACGGCGCGTCGAGGGCGCCGTCACGCATCGCGGCCAAGCACGCCCGCTCCCAGCGCACGTCGAGCAGGTCGTCGTCGCCGCGCTGCATCGACGCGAGCAGCGCGTCCGCGCGATCGAGCTCGCCCCCCAGTCGGAGCACGCGGGCGCGCGCGAGCTGCAGCGGGGCGCCGCGCAGGTCGATCTGGGCCACCCCGTGCTCGAGCACGCGGAGTGACACGTCGAGATCGTCGACCTCGGGATCGCGCCCCCGCCAGACGCGGTGACGGAGGCGCTGGTGCAGCGCGCTCAGGCGCGAGCCGTGCGTGCCCACCCCCACACGAAGGAGCGCTTGGGTCCCTCGTCGGAGAAGCGCCTGCGCGCGTGCGTCGTCCCCGACCCTCGTGGCGAGCTCGAGGCCGGCCGCCGCCCACGCGAACGAAGCCCGCTCGCTCGAGAGCGTCGGGCGACGATCACGGCGCGAGGCCGCCAGCGCCTCGTCGAGCGCCGACGTCTCGCCGCGTGTCTCGACGATCGACGCGAGCTCGGACGCGGCGGCGTCGATCGCGCGCTCGACCTCGGGCGCGCGCCAGATCTCGAAGAACTTGGGGCCGGGATCGCGGCGCTCGGCCTCGACGTCGTCCGCGCCCTCGCGCCCCGGCGCCTCGCTCATGAAACGTACCATGTAGGCAGAGGTATGCAGGTTGCGCTCATGCGCCTGAAACCATTGGGTTTTCCAGCAATGCGATCCTCACGGCCTGCTCCGTGGGCCCGCACCTGCCAAACCCAACTTCGTCGCGGGCACAACGGCTCGCCGGGGCGCTCGAGCCCCGTCCGGCCCCCCACCACCCTCAAGGAGTCCTCATCATGTCGATCAAGCACGGCGTCCCCTCTGGCTTTCACTCGATCACCCCGCACATCGTCGTCAAGGGCGCGGCCGCCGCCATCGAGTTCTACAAGAAGGCGTTCGGCGCCGAAGAGATCTCGCGCCTGCCCGGCCCCGGCGGCCTCCTCATGCACGCCGAGCTGCGCATCGGAGACACGCCGCTGTGGCTCGCCGACGAGAACCCCGCCTTCGGCCTCGTCGGCCCGGGCGACGCCTCCGCCGTCACGCTCAACCTCTACGTGTCCGACGCCGACAAGGTGTACGGCCGCGCGCTCGAGGCCGGCGCCAAGACGGTGCAGGCGCCCGAGGACACCTTCTGGGGCGACCGCTACTCGCGCGTGAAGGATCCGTTCGGTCACAACTGGGCGATCGCGACCCGCACGCGCGAGGTCACGCCCGAGGACATGGCCAAGGCCATGCAGAACATGCCCAAGTGATCCCCGCACGCGGGCACGTCCCTGCCCGCGGGCTCCGGCGCCGCGCGCGTCCCTCCTCCTCCCCAGGGCGCGGCGTCCCTCTTCCTTTGCTTGCTTGCCTCTGCCTCTCCCTCTTCGCGGCGGCGCGTCGGCTCGGCCCACGCGTCGCCGCGTCGCGCTTTGGTGTCGTGCTCACCGGGCCGCTCACGTACGATGCCTCGCCTCGGAGGGTCGCCGATGGCGCTGACAGAAGCGGAGGGCTGTGAGGTCTTGGACGCGTGCTTTCGCCGCGCCGGCCTCGACGTCGCGCGCAACGTCGTCTTCGACGAGCGCGGCATCAAGGTGACGCTCGACGGCTGGGACGCGAAGGCGCGCGTCGGCTTCGAGCTCATCACCACAGAAGCGGGCGACCGCGCCGAGTTCACGCCCGACGTCGTGGCGGCGCTCGAGGAGCGCATGGAGGCCGAGGAGCTCTTCCTCTTCTTGGTCGACGAGCAAGACGTGCCCTCTGCCGAGGTGCTCGAACAGGCGGCGGAGCGCTTCCTCGCGCTGCTGCGCGACCAGGGCACGCTCGCGTGAGCCGCACCTACCACACGCAAGACTTCGTCTACGCCGGCTCGAACCAGCGCACGGCGCTCAGACAGCAGCTGGCGGTCGCCGAGCACTACCGCACGCTCCACCACAAGCGGCGCGCCGAGATCGAGCGCTCCTACGCCGAGGCGACGGGAGAGCTCGCGCGCGCGATCCTGCCGGGCTTCACGCTCGAGATCCTGCAGCGCGCCGCCGCGCTGACGGGCTATCAACGGCCCATCGCCGAAGACGCGCTCGGAGCGATGGAGCGAGAGCGCGCGTCGCTCAAGCAGCGCATCGCGCAGATCGAGGCCGACCCGCGGTTTGCCCAGCGCGAGCTGTTGCGGCACCCGAGCACGGGCTCGCTCACGCGGGGCCTCCGTGAGATCGAAGAGATGATCGCGCCGATGAAGGACGTGCTCGAGCGCTGCCAGCACGTCCGCCTCGGGCGCCTCATCGAGAGCGGGTACGGCACGCCCGAATACGGCACCGCGTTCTGGCGCCTGAGCTACTACCGCGACTGGGAGGCGGCCGACGACATCCTCGAGCGCTTCGCCGACAAGCAGGTGTTCTCCGAGGTGCGCGACGAGTACCTGCGCGCGTTCCAGGCGTACGGCCCGCTCGACGCCGAACGTGCACGCATCAGCGCAGAGATCGCCGCGGGCGAAGCGCTCGAGCGTGAGCACCAGGCGCGGTCGCAGGCCCTGGCGACGCTCGCGGCGCGCTGGCTCGAGCAGGTGCGCCGCGCGACGGTCACCTTTCTCTTCGAGTGCCCACCCGGGGCGCTCGGCTCGCGCCTCTCGAAGGACGCCGAGGTCGAGCTGCTCTTCAAGCGCGCGGCCGGGCTCTACCACAAGATCAAGTACCTCGACGCCATCGTGCAGTACCAGGTCGACGCCTTCGTGTTCGACGCCAAGAAGGCCCTGGCCAAGATCGACAAGGACCTGACGAAGTACCGCCGGGCCAAGCATGTACATACACGCTTTCCGGCGGCCATGTTCGAGCGCCGCTTTCGCGACCGGAGCGCCACGTACCAGAAGCGCTGGCAACGCTTCGAGAAGACCTACACACGCGTCTACGCGTTCGACCGGTGGGACCGCGCCCACCTCGACAACGACCTGTTGTGGTGGAACGTGATGACCGACGGCCGCGTCGCCGGAGACTTCATCGCCGAGGTCCACGAGTTCCACCGCGCGCGGCCGGGCTACGTCTACACGCGCAAGCGCAGCGACCGAGACGCCTACGAGCGCGAAGAGGCCGAAGAGATGGCCGACGCGGCGCACACCCTCGAAGACCCGGTCGACGGGCTGCTGGACCCGTCTTGAGGGGCGCGTGAAGCGGACGATCCGCATCGTCAACTACGCCGTCAACGGCGCCGGCGCGGGCCACCTCTCGCGGCTCGTCGGCATCTCGCGCTGGCTGCGCCGGTACGCGGCGTGGATGGGCGCGCGCGCCGAGATCTACTTTCTCACTTCGTCGGAGGCCGACTCGATCCTCTTCACCGAGCGCTTCGCGTCGTTCAAGCTCCCGTCGAAGACGGCCGTCGCCGACTCGCGCATCGACAAGGCGACCTACCTCGCGCTCGCCAAGCAGTGGGTGTGGCACTCGCTGGGCTTGCTCCGGCCCGACCTGCTCGTGGTCGACACCTTCCCGCGCGGCAGCTTCGGCGAGCTCCTCTCTGCGCTCGACCTCTGCAAGGCGCGCGCGCTCGTGCTGCGTCCCATGCTCGAGAGCTTCGCGCGGCGGCCGGAGGTCATGACGATGCTGCCGCTGTACGACGCGATCCTCGTGCCCGAGCGCGAGGGCGACGCCGACGTCCCGGTGCCCGAAGAGGCGCGGCGACGGATGCGCTGGCTCGGCCCGATGTGCATGCGCGAGCGCGTCGAGATGATGTCGCGCCCCGACGCGCGCGCGTCACTGGGCGTCGCGCCGGGTGCCTTTGCCGTGTACGTGACCGCGGGCGGGGGCGGAGACGCGGGAGCGCCGGAGCAGCTCGCGCGCGCGTCGGCGGCGCTCACCGACGCGGGGATGCACGTCGTCGTCGGCGCGGGGCCGCTCTACCGCGGGCGCGTCGAGCGTCGCCCCGGCGTGACGTGGCTCGCGCACGAGACGGCGGCCGAGCTCATGCCGGCCTTCGACGCGGCCGTCAGCGCCGCCGGGTACAACACGTTCGTGGAGCTCATGCACGCGGGCGTGCCGACGGTGTTCGTGCCGCAAGAGAAGATCGCCGACGACCAACACGCGCGGGCGATGCGCGCGGCCGACAAGGGCGCCGCGACCGTGCTCACCCGAGACGCGTCCCCCGAGGATCTCGCGACGGCCGTGGGCCGCTTCCGCGACGCGAGCGTGAGCGAAGCCGCGCGCGTCGCCGCCCGCGCGATCGCGCCACGCAACCACGCCCGTGACGCCGCCGCCGAGCTGCTCCGCCTCGTGTGCGCGCCCTCGGAGGTCGACCGCGCCGAGGCGGCCGTCACGGACGCGATGCTCGAGCTCGCGGCGGGCGCGTCCGCCGACGTCGAGTCGCTCATCCAGGTCGCGCACGCGCTCGACGGCGACGGGGGCAACGCCACGCGCCAGCGCGACCTCGCCGCGCTCGGACAGAGCAGCGCCGCCGTGCTGGCCGCGGCCAAGGGCGCGGGCGCTTCGGACGACGCCACGCTCCGCCTCGCGCAGGCGCTCGAGCGCCGGACGGCCGGATCGAGCGCGGCAGAGCGTGCCGAAGCGCTCACGTCGGTCCTCGAAGCGTGCGGCCCGTTCGACGACTGGGAGGCGACGATCTCGCTCGTGTCGTCACACGCTGGCGGCGCCGCGCATGCGGTCGCCGACGCGGTGAAGGAACAAGCCGCGGAGGCGAGCAAGAGCGGGCTCAGCCTGCTCGAAGCCGCGGCCTCGGCCTCGCGGAGGACGCGATGAGCCTTCGAGGCGAAGGCTCGCCGAGCGCCAAGCCCAAGAAGCGCGTGAGCCTCGCCCTCGCGGGCCTCGAGCGCGGCGAGGTGCTCACGGGACCGCAGACCGTCCACGTCGACGTGACCAACGGGTGCAACACCAACTGCATCACGTGCTGGGACCACTCGCCGCTGCTCACGATCGGGCGCACCAGCGCGTGGAAGCGGCAGCGCATCGACGTCGCCGCGCTCGAGGGCGTGCTCGACGACGCGGCGTCGCTCGGCGGCCTCGAGGCCATCATCTTGAGCGGCATGGGCGAGCCGTTCACGCACCCGGGCATCTACGAGATGATCGCGGCGGTCAAACGGCGCGGCCTGCACCTGACGATCATCACCAACCTGGTCGCGGCAGACGTCGAGCAGATCATCGCGCTGGGCGTCGATCAGCTCCTCATCGGCGTGCAGGGCGCGAGCCGCGCCTCGTACGAGGCGTTCCACCCTAGCTTCAAGAACGGAGAGTGGGACC
>JAGQJA010000579.1 GCA_020430845.1 Myxococcales bacterium | reverse complement strand
CGCGAGCTCCTCGCGCTCACGGTGGCGCAGGCGCGCAGGATCTCGGTCATCGTCGAGCGGTACGATCGCATGGGCCGGATCGAGCTGCGCACGACCCTGGTTCATCTCGACGAGGTGGCGCGCGACGTCGCGCGTGCACACGGCATCGACGCGATCACGACGGAGGGTGACGGCGCCCTCGAGTGCGACGCAGACCGCGACCTGCTCGAGAGCGCGATCGACAACGTCGTGCGCAACGCGGCCGAGGCGACGCGAGAGGGCGGCGACGTGCGCGTCGAGGTGTCGCGTCGAGGCGCGCGGCTCGTCGTCCGCGTGACCGACACCGGGCCGGGGATGGACGCTCGCAGGCGCGACCGCGCGTTCGACGACTTCTTCACGACGAAGGAGACCGGGAGCGGGCTCGGCCTCGCGTTCGCGCGCCGCGTGATGCTCGCGCACGGGGGCGACGTCACGCTCGAGAGCGCCGTCGGCGTGGGGACGACCGTCGAGCTCACGCTGCCCTCGCAGCCTCTCACGGGAGCTACGGGTTGAGGTGCTCGTGCGCTTCACCTCGATTCCGGATCAGAACCGAGCAGACAAGAAGAAGCTCGCCAGCACGGGCCAGGCCGACACGCGCTCGCCGCTCGGCTTTCCGGCGACCAGCGGACCGGGGCGAATCCCCTGGAGACTGAACGTGGGCACGTCGAGGCGCAGCCCCATCTGTGCGCCGAAGGCGTGAGTGCGCAGGAGCGCCAGGCCCAGCTCGGCGTAGGGCAACACGCCGGTCCCGCTGACGCTCACGCCTTGGTTCGACTGGATGGCCAGGTACGCGAGGCCCATGCCTGCACCGACGAACGGGCTCGTGTCGTCGACGCTCAGGTAGTGGCTGATGCCGAGCGCGCCGGTCCCGAGCGCCCCTTCGACGCGCGTGCGGTTGCTGTCCCTGATCAGACCGAGCGAGACCACGGTCGCGGCCGCGGAGATCGGGGCCATGAGCGACTCCCCGACCAGGCGGCCCGAGAGCACGAAGCGGGTGCGCGCGCTCCCGAACGATGCGCCGAAGTCGATGCCGCCGCGGGTCTGCATCGAGGCGTTGACGGCGCTCACGGCAGTGAGCCCCAAGAAGCCGCTCGCGACCGCGCCCTTCCTCTTGGGCGCCTGCGACTCGGTGCTGACGACGTTCTCGACCGTCGCGGTCTCGCTCGGCGTCTCGCGCGCTCGAATCGCCGCCACGAGCCGTGGCGCCGCGAGAGGCGTCTCTTCGAGGTTCCGCACGACGAGTGACTTGGTCTCTCGGCGGCCCTGATGGATCCGCACGAGGCTCAGGACGATCACGCGATCGAGGCGCGAGACCTTGACGCGGTAGACGCCGGCGCCGGGCGAGTCCTCGAGGACGGACGCGCAGACGAGCTCGGCGGCGGTCTGCGCGTCGACGGGATCGACGCCCGCGGCGACGGCGAGCGCGCACGGCTCGGTCGACGGGGGCTCGACCACAGGCGTCCTCGACGGCAGCGGCGCGGGCGCGGGCGGCGCAGCGGGCGCGTCCTGCGCGACGTCACCCGGCGGCGGCACCGCGGGCACGTCAGGTGACGACCCGTCGGGCGCGGAGGGCGGCACGCGCGCCGGCTTCGGCTCCGCTGCGGACGCGCTCGAGCTCGCCAGCGCCACGCACACCGCACACACGAAACCCACGCCCCATCGCTCGCCGACCATGCATGCCTCCCCGGTCCGCCACACTGCGGACGCGGGAGCGCCATGAGCACCGCGCGTGCCAGCGCCCAATTCGCGGCTCTCGATGGGTCGCGCGCGAGACTGTGCAGGGTCTTGCACGCTCGCCGTGCACGAGCTTGCCCAGCGGCGTCGGAACGTCGACTCGCCGACCGCGCGGCGCGCGAGGTCAGCGCGAGGCGCGGCTCAGCGGCGCGCGCAGACCGTCGCCGTCACTTCGTCGTCGACCGACTCGACGCGCGACGGAGCTTGCACGTCCTCGCGGCTCTCGACACGAGCACGCAAGTACAGGCGCGCCGTGGACCCAGGCGCGCCGAGCGGCGAGAGGATCTCGACGGACGGGCGATCGGCGGCGCTCGCCGTGGGCCCGAACGACGCCGCGTTCGTCCAGACGCGAGGCACCCAGGCCCCCTGCCCGTCTGCCCACGCCGCCTCGAAGCGGAGATCGTCTGCGGGGCGCGGCCCGACCGCCCACGCGCGCACGAGCGTGATGCCGAGCCCCCAACGCACACCTCGCGCCGGCGAGGCGTTCGAGAAGGTCCCTCCCGGCCACGCCTCGCACGACACGGGCGCGTCGAACACGGCCACGTTGATCGCGCCGCTGGACGTCTCGCGGACGAGCGCGTACGGCGCGCGGACCTCTATCTCGGGGGGAGCATCGGGCGCTGAGGTCTCGAGACCGCATCCCATCGCGAGCACAGAGGCACACACACCAAGGGCAGCGCATCGCATGCAGCCTTGGACGACGCGCGGCTGCGGCTATTCAGGCGGCGCTCGCCCGCACGCGCGTCGCGCGACTCACCACCACACCCCGACCACCGACGCCGCGCGAAAGTAGGTCGCGGTGAGATCTTCAGGTGCCACGTCGGGCGGATACACGAGCACGCTCACGCCCAGTCCGGGCCCAGCCCCGACGAACACGTTGGGCGATACGTGAACCAGCAGCGGCGCGTCGAACGTCACGCCGAGCTCGGTCACCGAGTAGCTCTCCGCCGTGGCCAGTCGCTGGTCGTAACGCGTGCTGCCCATGACGAGCCCGCCCTGGAACCACCACGACACCGCGTCGGAGAGCCGCGCGTTGTAGCCGACGCGCGGCGCGACGAAGAGGGTTCGCTGCGACGTGAAGGCGCGAGCGTTCGCGGAGAGCACTGTGTCTTGCTCGCCGTAGACCACGCCCGCAGAGCCACCAAGGGACCAGCTCTCGGTGACGAAGAAGTCGAGCGACGGCGCGACGAACACTTGCGCGGAGTGCCCCGGCGCGATCGACGTGGTGCGCGAGAGCCCGAGCCCGAGCGCCCCGGTGAGGACGAACGCGCGCTTGTCGCCGAAGCGCGGCGCGTGTGGGTCGGGAGGCGCGACGGGGGGGCGTGCTTCGTCGTCTCGGCCGCCCCACCACGCGCCGAGGAAGCTCGTGACGTAGAACGTCGTCACCTTGCCGACCGTCCTCGCGTCGTCGCGCCCGCCGCTGTACGTCACGCCGGGGCCGAGCCCGAGGAAGACGTGACGCGCCGGGTGGAGCACCAGCGGCAGCGACGCCGAGACCCACGGCCCCACGCGCGAGCTGCGCGTGTCTGCCACGCCGATGGAGGGGACCCCCGGGGGTGGAGGGCCGAGCGACTCGCGCTTGGCGCGGACAGACTCGACCCCGAGCGCGACGCGAGGAAAGAGCGAGACGCGCGCGCCGAGTGGGACGTTGAACGCGACGCGAGCCGCAGCGCGGAGCGATAAGACGTCGGACTGAAAGAGCGACCCGTCGACCTCGTACGCCTTGTCGTACCCGTACGACGCGCCGAGGGAGGCGCCGAGCGCGATGTTTCGGAAGACGAAGTAGTGCCCGTCGACGGCCACGCCCGCGATGAGGTTGCGCGCGACGGTGTCGGCGCCGCCGTAGCTGGTGGAGCGCACGAACGCCGAGGCATCTGCGTCGAGCGCAAAGCTGCCCTTCGCGCCGAAGCGCGGCTCGTCGCGTGTCGACGAGGTGGGGTATGGGGGAATGACGTAGAGCGGAGCGGGAGCGGGGGCGGGCGTGGGTGCGGGCGCGTCGGGCGGAGCGGGGGCGGG
>JAGQJA010000578.1:3047-4025 GCA_020430845.1 Myxococcales bacterium | reverse complement strand
CGCCCCAAGAGCTCATCGACAAGCTGGGCGGCGACGAGATCGTCGAGCTGACGCTCCGGGATGGCCCAGAAAAAGACAATGGTTACAGCATGTTGCGAGAGAAGCTCGGGGCGCTCGCGCCCGTCGTGAGCGCGCGCAGCCAGGCGGGGCGCGTCGCCCTCACGGTCACCCAGCTGCACGTCGCGCTCCCCGAGATCCTCGCCACGGTCGCGGCCGAAGGGCTGGCGCTCGAGCACCTCTCGACCCACCGCGCGACGCTCGAGGACGTCTTCGTCGAGCTCACCGGGAGACAGCTCCGTGAGTGACGCCCGCGCGTCTCGCTTCGGCGCGGTCCGCGCGCTCACCAAGGCCCGACTCAAGATCTTCTTCCGCGAGCCGGGGACGATGTTCTGGACGTTCGGCTTCCCGGTCGTGCTCTCGATCGTGCTCGGCATCGCGTTCCGATCGCGCGGGGCCGAGCCCGTGGTGATCGCCGTCGAGCTCACCGCGGGGGCGAGCGAGGCCCGGGCGAGGAGCGCGCACGAGCTCTTGTCGCAGGCCCCCGACGTGCGGCCCAAGCTGCTCGCGCCGGCCCCCGCGGCGCAGGCGCTGCGCACGGGCAAGGTGAGCCTCGTCGTCACGCCGTCTGCCGACGGGGGCTTTGCCTATCGCTTCGATCCCACGCGCCCCGAGAGCCGCCTGGCGCGCGCGCGCACCGACGACGTGCTGCAGCGGGCCCGGGGCCGCGCCGACGCGTTCACGCCGGCCGAGCGTCAGGTGACGGAGCCGGGCTCGCGCTACATCGACTTCTTGATCCCCGGCCTGCTCGGGCTGGGGCTCATGTCGACGGGGCTCTGGGGCATCGGCCTCGCGTTGGCCGAGATGCGCACCAACCGCCTGCTCAAACGGTTCGTCGCGACGCCCATGCGCCGCAGCGATCTCCTCGCGAGCTTCTTGATCGTCCGCGCGATGCTGCTGGTCGTCGAGCTGCCGCCGTTC
>JAGQJA010000578.1:0-2922 GCA_020430845.1 Myxococcales bacterium | reverse complement strand
CAGATGGTCAGCGGGCTCATCAACGTCATCTCGTTCCCGATGTACCTGTGCTCGGGCATCTTCTTCTCGACGGCGCGCTTCCCCGACGGCGTGCAGCCGTTCGTGCAGATGCTCCCGCTCACGGCGCTCAACGACGCGCTCCGCGCGGTGATGATCGACGGCGCGGGACCGCGCGAGATCGGCGGCGAGCTCGGCATCGTCGCCGCGTGGGGCGCGGGCTCCTTCCTCCTCGCGGTGAAGCTCTTCAAGTGGCGCTGAGCGTCACATGTTCGGGTCGAGATCGAGCGGCTTCGTCGGCGCGGGCGCAGGGTCCGGCGTCGGGTCGGGCGTCGGGTCGGGCGCCGCGGTAGGCGCGGGATCAGGCGTGGGGTCGGGTGCGGGCGCGGGTGCCGGGGCAGGCGGCGGCGGGGCGACCGCTGTGAACGTGGGCGGCGGCGTGCGCGGACGCGGCGGTTCGGGCGGCGGCGGCGCGGGCGCGGGCGCGGGCGTCGGATCGCTCGGGGGATCGCTCGGCGGGTCGTTGTCGTCGACCGGGGCGGGCGCGATCGCCGCCGTCTCCGTGGGCGCCGGAGAGGGGTCGACGCCGTCGGTCGGCGCGGCGCTCGCCGTCTCGCTCGGGGGGGCGCTCGCGGTGTCCGTCGGCGGCGGGCTCGCCGTGTCGGTCGCGGCGGGGGCAGGAGACTGAGGCGTGGCGTGCGCGCGTCGGCGAGCGAGCACGAAGCCGCCCGCGACGAGCAAGAGCACGACGATGAGCGCGGGGACGATGACGCGGAGGGGCGACGGGCGCGACGTCTCGACCTGCGCGCGGAGGCCCGCGGGCTGCGTGACCGCGTCTCGGCTCGTCGGCCCGCTCCGCGGGGCGGCGGTGGGCCCTGTGCTGGTGCTCGGGCCGGGCGCACCGGCGGGCGGGGAAGAGGCCGCGAGCGGGACCGTCGCCGCGCGGCGCATCGGCTTGTCGTGGAGGCGCTGCGTCGCCGGGGCAGGCTCGTCGTCGCCGTCACCGTCGCCCTTCTTGTCCTTCTCGCGCCGGAGCGAGAACACGACGCCCTCGGAGGACACGCCAGGCTCGCTGAAGGCGACGGACACGCTCGCCTCGCTCTGCGGCACGAGCGCGCTCTCGGGGACGCTGAGCGCGACGCTCTCGGGGCTCGGGAAGCTGGGCTCGCCGAAGCTGACCGGCACGCTCTCGGGGGGCCGGTCCTCGGCGATCGAGGCGGCGGGGATCGTCGCGTCGGAGGAGGCGGGCGCGCCGACCGAGACGGGGATCTTGTTCGCCGACGACATGGGCGGCGCGCTCGTGAAGACGTCGTCTCCGTCGCGGCTGAACGGCGATCGCCGCACGGCCGTGGGCTCGTCGTCGTGGCGGCGGCGCGTCGTCATGGGCGGCGGCACGGCGACCGCCGGATCGCGGATGGTCTTGGGATCGAACTCGAACGTGTTCTCGAGCGACATGCGGGCCCAGCGCAGGGCCTCGCGCATCGCGGTGACGTCCTCCCAACGGTCGGCCCTGTCGTAGGCGAGCGCGCGATCGATCGCCGACACGACGGGGCGCGGCGTCTCGGGTGCGACGGTTGCGAGCGAACGCGCGGGCTTGCGCGCGGTGGCGATGAGCTTGGCCTTGGCGTCGTCGCCCGTGTGCACGGCCTCGCCCGAGATGAGGTTGAACAGCGTGGCGCCCACCGCCCACACGTCGCTGCGTGCGTCGACCTGGTCGCGGTGGCCGAGGGCCTGCTCCGGCGGCATGAAGGCGGGCGTCCCGAGGACCATGCCCGTGCCCGTCATCTCGCTCGACTTCTTGCCGTCGTCCATGCGCGCGACGCCGAAGTCGAGCACCTTGAGCACGCCGCCGGTCGTGACGAAGATGTTCTCGGGCTTGAGATCGCGGTGGATGATGCCACGCGCGTGCGTCGCCGAGAGCACGTCGAGCAGGCGGTCGGCGTAGTCGAGCACGTCGAGCACGTCGAGCTTGCCCCCCGCGCGCTTTCGTTTCTGCTCGAGCGTCTCGCCCTCGAGCAGCTCGAGCACCAAGAACGCGCACCCGTCCTCGGTGAAGTCGTCGTCGATGGCGTGCACGACGCCCGGGTGCTCGACGGCGTTCGCGTAGTAGCCCTCGCGCCTGAAGCGCTCGGAGAGGGAGGGATCGCGGGAGAGCTGAGGGTGCAGCACCTTGAGAGCCACGCGGCTGCCGTTGCGGTGTCGCGCCGCGTACACGGAGGCCATGGACCCCGTGTTGAGGAAGGCCTCGATGCGGTACTTGCCTCGAATCGTCGTCCCGATGCGCCCCTGAAAGCGGCGATCTGCTGCCTCGGACAAGGCGGGCCTCCCTCGCCAGAGAAGCGTACCATGGCCCGAGAAAATGCGCGTCCACCTCGTCGACGGGACCTTCGAGCTCTATCGGGCACACTTCGCCCCCCGGCCGGGCAAGGTCGTCTTGCGCGCCGGCCGCCAGACGGACGTGAAGGCCACGGTGGGCTTCATGGGGTCGATGTGCGCGCTCCTCTCGGAGAAGGCCGAGGCGGTCACGCACATCGCCGTCGCGTTCGACAACCCGATCACGAGCTTTCGCAACGCGCTGTTCGACGGGTACAAGACCGACGAAGGCGTGCCGCCCGAGCTCCGCGCGCAGTTCGACCTGGTCGAAGAGGCGGCGCGCGCGCTCGGCATCGTGGTCTGGTCGATGAAGGACTTCGAGGCCGACGACGCGCTCGCCACCGCGGCGCGTCGCTTCGCCGGCGAGGTCGAGCAGGTGCGCATCCTCTCGCCCGACAAGGACCTCGGCGCGTGCGCACGCGGCGAGCGGGTGGTGCTCGTCGATCGCATCCGGCGACGCGTGCTCGACGAGGCCGCGGTGCGCGAGCGACACGGCGTCGGCCCCGACCAGATCGCCGATCTGCTCGCGCTCACGGGCGACGCGGCCGACGG
>JAGQJA010000577.1:2607-3360 GCA_020430845.1 Myxococcales bacterium | reverse complement strand
CGTCGCGGGGGCCGGGCTCGGGGCGTCGTCGGCGTGCGCGAGGCGCGGCGCGACGACGAGCGCGAGCATGAAAACCGACGTAGAAGTGGCGAAAGCGCGTGACACGATCCCTCCTGGGTGAGCGCGGCCGGACGCGGCCTGCTTTGGAGGGTGGGTGGGGCGCGCGCGGCGCGATTATGAACGCTTGACGCGCGGGCTGTGATTCAGCAATAACCGCTGAGAATTCAACGTGGATCAGCTCTCTGCACACCTCGACCGAGGCTGGGACCTCGCGCAAAAAGGCGACGCCCACGGCGCGAGCGAGTGCGCCAAGCGCGCGTTGGAGCTCGACCCGCAGTCGCCCGAGGTCCACAACCTCCTCGGCTACTCGGCGGCCCTCGCGGGCGAGGCCGAAGAGGCGCTCGAGCACTATCGCCAGGCGATCGCCCTCGACGAGACGTACCTCGAGGCGATGCTCAACGCGGCCGAGGTGCTGATGCACCCGCTCGCCGACTGGGACGAGGCGATCCGTCTGTGCGACGACGCCTACGAGTACGCCGAGACGAAAGAAGAGATCGCCGACTGCCTGCTCCTGCGCGTGGACGCCCTCACCGGCAAGGGGGACCACGAGGAAGCGAAAGCCTCGATGACACGACTGCCCCAGGCTCCGTTCGAGAGCGACAACTACACGTTCTTGATCGGGCGCGCCTACTTCGAGCTCGGCGAGACCGACAAGGCGCGACCCTACATCGAGGAGACCGTGCGGGCCGACCC
>JAGQJA010000577.1:0-2529 GCA_020430845.1 Myxococcales bacterium | reverse complement strand
TCTCGGGCGCTCGACCTGTCACGCGCGCCCGCGCCGTGGGCCCCGTCGCCCGAGGCGTTCGCGCAGATCGTCCGCCGCGTGGTGCTCGGGCTCGACCCGCTGCTCGCGCACTACCTCACCGACGTCGAGGTCTACATCGTCGACGTGCCGGGCGCCGAGCTCGTGGTCGACGGCGTGGATCCGCGCGCGCCGCTCCTGCTCGACGCCCGCCCGGCCGACTCGGGCGACGAAGGCGAGATCCGGCTCTTCGTCTACCAGCGCAACGTCGAGCGCAGCGCGAGCAGCGTGAGCGCCGTCGAGGCCGAGCTCGCGGCGGCGCTCGAGCGCGAGATCACCGCGGTCTTCCTCGAGCACGATCCGCCGACGCCGTCCGAGAAGCACCAGCTCAACTGACGGGCGGGCGTACACGTGCCGGCGACGACGGCGGTGGCACGATCGCATCGCTTCGTGCCACGCGGCCGCGCCGGCGCTCAGTGCCACGCGCCGAGGCCGAGGCCGAAGCTCTGGTAGCGCGGCGACAGATCGACGAACGCGCTCGTGCCGAGCACGAAGTGCTCTCCGAGCAGCCCGAACGGGCTGAAGCGCCCGATGCGCAGGTCGCCGCCGAACGTGAAGTGTTGGCGCGCCGTGCCGTCGACGAAGCGCGACGGCTCGATGTACACGCCCGCGCGCATGCGGAGGAGCTGAGGCAAGACCTCGCTCTCGGCGGCGAAGCGCGCGGCGACCGACACCTTGCGCCCGACGAGCTCGCGGCGCTGGTCGAGGAAGCCCTCGAGCGCGACGGCCTGGCTGCTCGGGCCCGTGAGCAACAAGCTGGCGAGCAAGAGCACGTGCTCGTGGGGCCAGTTGTCGTACCGCGCCTGCCGCTGGCTGCGAAGGGCGCGCCGCTCACGGGCCAGCTCCTCTCCGCGAAGCGTGCTCTTGGCCTCCTGCTCGTGCTCCTGGGGATCGATCCAGCGGGGGTTGAGCGGCCGCGGACCGAGCTGCAGCGCGACGCCCGCCTCGAGCTCCCACGGCTGCACGATGCGCTGCGGTGCCACGAAAGAGCCCGTCCGTAGCACGCCGGCGCTCGGAGCCCCCGTGTCCTCGCCGATGACGGGCGCCCGCGCCGTCACGCCCACGCGCCACGGCGCCGACGTCGGCTTCACGACCGCGCCGACCTCGGGCCCCGCGCCCGCCATCGCGAGCAGGCCCGAGCGGAAGACGCCGCCGATGCGGTCGAGGGCGCCGACCCCGCGCTCCTGGAGGCGCAGCAACACGACGCGGGCGCCCAGCCCGAGCACCAGCTGCTGGTCGAAGAACGAGTAGGCGGCCGTGGCGTGCGCGCGCACGTACTCGAGCGACAGCCCCGGGCTCGGCCGACCCGACGCGTCGGCGGGCTGCGCGGGCGCGACGTCGTACTGAAGCGCGTCGGCGAGCACGCCGAGGCCGAAGCGTCCGAGCTGCACCATGGCGCCGGCGTCGAGATAGAGGAAGCGGTCGGTGCGCTCGATGAGCTCGCGGTTGCCGCGCTCGCCGCGGTTGGCGAAGTCGGTCCCGCCGTACGCGCCCGGGAACGAGATGCTCGCGGTGAGGTCGTAGTCGATCCAGTCGAAGCTGTAGGGCGCGCGCACCGCGGGCGCCGCGGCGTTGGAGGCCATCCCGTCGACCCCCTGCGCGACGGCGTTGGTCGCGCCCGCGAGCCCGGTCACGCGGCTGGGCGCGACGACCGGTCCCTGGAAGACCTCGAGGTCGTAGTCGTTCTTGTCGATGACCTGGGCGCGCGCGTCCCCGGTCGCGACCGCCAGCGCGGCGCCGCACGCGAACGAGAGGGCCCAGCGCCGCGCGCCGAGGCCGGACCGCCGCGACGCCGCAGCGCCGCCGCGGATCAGGCGTCCTCCTGCCGTCCCCGCTGCAGGAGGAACTTCACGAGCGGCTCGGCGTCGAGCTTGGCCGTCGTGAGGAGCGCGTCGAGGAGCCGCTTGCCCAGCCGCGCCAGCTCGAGCAGCTGACGGATGCGGTCGTGCTGCAGCTCCGCGCGCGCGCGGGCCTTGGCGTCACCCGCGCGCATCTCCTTGGCCGTCGTCGCGAGCGCCAGCTCGAGCGCCTCGATCGCGTAGGCGATCTCGACCTTCTCGCGCTCGCTGAACACGCGCGAGATCATGCGCCACAGGTTGACCTCGGCGGTGAAGAAGTCCTTGCGCTCGCCTTGGATCCACACCTTGCGCACCACGCCCCAGCGGAGCAGCTCGCTCAGCGTCATGCTGATGCCGCCGCTCGAGAGCTTGAGGGCCTGCCGTAGGTCTTCGGCGCTGAGCGGGTCGGGCGAGAGGTAGAGCACCGCCCACGTCCGGCCCATGTTGCGCTTGAAGCCCCAGAACTCGATGAGGCGCCCCACGGCGTCGCTGACCGCGACCTCGCTGGCGCTGAGCGCGTGCTTCTCCTTCGGCAAAGACCCTCCGTGACGTCCCGCGAGTGTTCCGCCGAACGGCCTCCGAAGTAAAGAGAGATCCAGGCCTCAGCAGGCGCGCGCGCCGAGATCCCGCGCCA
>JAGQJA010000043.1:38902-43093 GCA_020430845.1 Myxococcales bacterium | reverse complement strand
CCGAGGCGCACGCGCGCATGCAGCGCGGGTGGACCTACCTCGACGTGCGGACGCCCGAAGAGTTCGCGCTCGGTCACCCCGCGGGGGCGTTCAACGTACCCGTCGAGCTCTTGGCGCCCGAAGGCATGCGCACCAACCCGCGCTTCGCCGAGGTCGTGCGCGCGCGCTTCGGCGACGCGCGCCTCATCGTCGGCTGCAAGAGCGGCAACCGGAGCAAGAAGGCCGTCGCGCTGCTCGCCGGCGCGATCGGCGAGGTCGTCGAGCAGCACGCGGGATGGGACGGCGCGCGCGGCGACTTCGGCGAGGTCGTCGAGCCCGGGTGGTTGCGCGTCGGGCTCCCGATGGATCGCGGCGCGCCGCCCGGTCGCGCGTGGGAAGACCTCGCGCCGGACGGCCACGATCGCGCGGAGTGACCGCCGCTTCGACCGCGGAGAGCGCGGCGCCCGGCCGCGATCACTTGCCCGGGATGTGCGCGATGAGCGTGTTCGTGCGCAGACGCTTGCCGCCCTTGCTCACGAAGAAGAGCACCGGTGGGCCGGGCAGCTCCTTGGCAAAGTGGTAGGTCGAGATCTCGTCGTCGTCGCCCGTCACGGTGTAGACCACGCAGTTGAACTTGCCGGCCGGGGTCTTGGTGACCTCCTCGTGCGTCGTCGCGTGGTCCTGCGGGAACTCCATGTGCTTCTGAAGGACGATCCACCCGATGCGCTTCGTCGGCCGATCTCCGCCCGTGTAGATCTCGGCCCCCGCGTCGTCGACCTTGGTGAAGGTGAGGACGCGCTCCTTCTTCTCGCCGCCGCCCTCGACGCGGTACTTGAACGTGCGCCCGAGCTTGGTCGCGGCGCGGATCTGCTCCGCGGTGAACGGCGGCGGGAGCTTGGGGCCGTTGTCCTCTTTGGGGCCGTCCGACTTGCCGGGCGCGGCGGCGGCCTCGCTCTCGCCCGCGCCGCTCCACGCCGAGGACGGCTCCCACGACGACGGCCCCTCGGCCTCCTTGGCCACCTTCTTCTTGCCGGCACACGCCGACACGGTCAGGGCGACGAGCGCGATGATGGGCAACCGTGCACGCATCTCTCTAGAAGGGTACTTCGGCATCCGTGCGTCGTCGAGGCGCCGACCTCACGACATCTTGCCGAGCACGGCGCGCTCGACGAACCACACGAGCGCCAGGCCCGCGATGGCGAGGCTGCCACCGACGAGCACGCCGCGGCGGTAGAAGCGCGTACGCCTGAGCGCGTACGCCACCGGCACGAAGACGCACACGATCGCGACCTGACCGATCTCGACCCCGGCGTTGAACCCGAAGAGCGTGACCAACAAGCTCGACCGCGGCAGCCCCATGTCCATGAGCGTGGCCGAGAAGCCGAAGCCGTGCATGAGCCCCAGCAAGAACGCCGCGGTCCATCGGTCGCCTTCGAGGAGGGGCCACACGTTGTTGAGCGCGGCCACGACGACGCTCGCGGCGATCGCGCTCTCGACGAGCCGCGACGGCAACGTCACCACGCCCAGGGCCGCGAGGCTCAGCGTGATCGAGTGCGCGACCGTGAACGCCGTGACGATGCGCAGGACGTCGACGAGGGCGGGACGGAGCGCCGAGGCGGGCCGCCATCCGCGACGCTCGCGACGGAGCACGGCCGGGAGCAGGAGCGCCACGAGGAACAAGATGTGGTCGTAGCCGCGCCAGATGTGGACGACGCCCTCGCGGATCATGCGCGCGAGCTGCGCGCCGCCCCCCGAGGCGACGTCGGCGTGGACCTCGCGCGCCCCGCTCGAGAACGTGTACGTGCGCACGTCGCCGGCGGCGTCGAGACGAAGGATGCCGCGATGCTGCGCGTCGACGTCGAAGAAGAGCCCGTACCGCACCGTCATCGACGTGGCCGGGCGCGCGCACGTCGCCTCGAAGCGCAGCACCGCGTACGTCCCGTCGGAGTGATCCGCGACGGCGAGCGACCCCGTCTCGCGCAGCGGGCACGCTCCGTCGCCCGCGTCGATCTCCAACCGCGACGCGGCGTATGCGCGAAGGGCGGGCGCGCGGGCGAGCACCTCGGCCCACGTGACGGCGCCGTCTCCGTCCTCGTCGAGACCGATCGCGTAGTCCGCGTCGCGGAGCGCGATGTCCCACCGCACGTCCACCGTCGCGCCCCGGACCACCATCGACAGGTACGCGTCGCTCGGCTTGTGCGCGCGCGCGTCGCCCGCGAGCAGGAGCACCGCGACGAGCGCCAGGAGGCCGAGGAGACGGCGGGTCATAGACCGTCCAACATCTTGATCAACTTGGTGATTTCTGGGTGCTCGAGCTTGTGGAGCGCCACGTGCTCGCGCGCGGCCCGGGCCCCCTGAGCGTCGCGCGCGGCCACCGCGGCGGCGAGCAGCACGCGGACGTCCCAGGGCTCACGCTGCACCTCGAAGTTGGCCTGCGCGAGCTCGAGCGCGCGTGCGCCGTCGCCGCGCAGCAGCTCGAAGCGTGCCTCCTCGCGGCGGTGCACCGAGTCTCCGCGGAGGCGGCTCTTGGCGAAACGATCGGCGAGCACAGCGACGTGCGCGTCCGCCTGGGGATCGCCCGCGCCTCGCTCGGCGATCGCGAGGCGCAGGAGCAGCCCGTCGTTGGCCTCCTGACCGCGGACGAGCGCGATGGCGTCGGCCCACCGACCCTGATCGATGCGCATGTCGGCGAACGCCCCGCGCGTGTACGCGTCCTCGGGGTCGAGCTCGAGCGTGCGCGCGAACGCCCGCTCGGCCGCCTCCGTGTCGCCGAGACGCTCGGAGAGCTCGGCGATCACGCCCTCGGCCCACGCCTCCATGTCGCGGGATGCTCCGTGTCCCAGCACCGCGCGGAGCCCGTCCCGCGCGTCCTTTGCACGCCCCGTCAGGCCGTCGATGCTCGCGAGACACGTGACGACGACGATGCGATCGACAAGCCCTGCGAGGCTCATGCAGCTCTCGCGCGCCTCGGGGTAGCGCGCGCGAACGGTGAGCACCGTCGCGCGCGTGAGCCACACCTGCGGGTTGCCCGGCGAGAGCTTCGCAGCGCGGTCGAGATCGCGCAGCGCCGGCTCGAAGTCGTGGAGCGACTGGCGAATCGTCGCGCGCAGCACGAGCACGTCGAGCGGCGGGGGATCGTCGTCCCACCACGGCGTGAGCGCAGCTTGCGCGCGCCCGAGGTAGCGCGGGTCGCCTGTCGCGCGGGCTCGGCGGACGTACGTCTTGGCGAGCGCCACGGCGGCGCGGACGTCCCGCGGGTCTCGCGACAGGGCGCTGCGCGCGGCGCGTCCTTCGTCGGCTCCCTTGGGCGGAACGCGCTCGAGGACCTCGGCTCCGTCTGTGGGCACGCGCTCGTCGGCGCTCGCGCGAGGTGAGCGGCCCGCGACCGCGACGCTCACGGCGAGGAACGCGGCGATGGCGCCAAGCACCCAGCGGCTCCTCGACGTCATCGAACGAGGGCTACGGCGCGGACGGCGACGGCGGCGCGGCGGTGGTGCCGGCCTCGATCATGTTGGCGGGGGGCTTGGCCTCGGCCTCGTCGAGCAGCTGCTTCTCGCGCCAGGCGAGCAGCCCGATGAACCCGACCATCAGCGTGACGCCCACGATGATGCCGGCGAGCAGCGCGGTCTTCGCGTTCATGCCGCCGCTCGGCAGCTCGTCGGGCAGCTCGTCGATGAGGTCCGCGTCCTGCGCCACGAGCTTGTACTGGATGCGATCCTCCGAGTGCGTCGCGGTCTGGATCTCGCCGAGACCGCACACGCGCGCGAGCGAGTCCCCGAGGTCTTGGGCCGACGCGAACCGCTTGCTCACGTCGCGGCTGCACGCGCGCGCGAACCACGCGTCGAGCCCCGCCGGCACGGCCGGGTTGAACTTCGAAGGCTCGGGGATGGGCTCGATGCAGACCTTGAGCACGATGTCGCCGAGCACGTCGCCCTCGAACGGGATACGCGCCGTGAACGCCGCGAACGCGGACGCGCCGAGCGACCACACGTCGGTGAGCGGGCCGGGGAGACCGCCGACGGTGAGCTGCTCGGGGCTCATGAAGTTGGGCGTACCGATGACCGCCCCGTCTTGCGTGGGGCCCTGCAGGCCGCCGTTGCCGTCGCGATCGGCGTCGAGCATCTTGGCGATGCCGAAGTCGACGAGCTTGACGATGTACGGCAGCCCGTCCTCCATCTCGTCGCTCTTGGCGAGGAAGATGTTGTCGGGCTT
>JAGQJA010000043.1:38682-38816 GCA_020430845.1 Myxococcales bacterium | reverse complement strand
CGGATGAGCGCCTCGGAGAGCGACTCGCCTTCGAGGAACTCCATGACGATGTACGGCAGCCCCTCGTCGGTGACGCCGTAGTCGTAGACCTTGACCGCGTGCTTGGAGTCGACGCTCGCCGCCGCGCGCGCCTC
>JAGQJA010000043.1:38090-38576 GCA_020430845.1 Myxococcales bacterium | reverse complement strand
CCGCCCGAGCCGACCAGCTTGGCGACCTTGTATTTGCCGCCGACGAGCTGGCCCGCGAAGCTCTCCTCGGGCTCTACAGCGTGGGCCGGCGTCGCCATCAGGGAAAAAGTACCCCAAGATCCTCGAAAGGGGGCATTCTGCGCGCATGATCTGCGGGCCTTCGGCGTCGGCTCGCGACCGCCGCAAAGGTCGCACCTTGCTCTACATGGTCCCGTACCTGGCGCTCGCCCTCGCGGGCTGCGACAAGGAACCGACCAAGCTCGAGAAGATGGCCGCCAGCGCCAACGCGCCGCCGCCCGCGACGAGCGCCGCGCCCGCGCCGCCGCCCAAGCCGTCCAAGCCGCAGATCTCGGTCGACGACGGGACGATCCTCGTGGGCTCCGATCGCATCGAGCTCGGCGCGCCGGATGCGCGCGGACGTCTCGCCGCGGCCCTCGTCGGCAAGCCGCTCGTCGAAGGCGAGGAGCTCGTCGTCGTCGCGCAACG
>JAGQJA010000043.1:37607-37996 GCA_020430845.1 Myxococcales bacterium | reverse complement strand
CTCGAGCTGGCGGTGCCGTTCGACGCCACGGCCAAGGACTGCTCCGCGGTCGGCTTCATCGGAAAAGACAGCTCGATCTCGGCGTGGACGGTCTCGGGCGGGACCGCCACGCGATACGCGCGCGGCATGGCCGGGCCGGACCTCACGCTGGGCTCTGCCGGCGTGCGCAAGGTGGCGGGCGCGTGCGACGCGAGCGCGTGGGTCGTGAGCGCCGACGAGACGGTCACGTGGGGGCTCGTCGTCGATCTCGTGAGCGCGGTCCGCTCGCCGGGAGACGCCGGCGTGATGCGCGCGCAGACGCTCATCGTCCCGAGCGAAGCGCCTGTGCCGGGACGCAAGGTCAAGCTGCCCTGACCGACCCGAGCTCGCTCGGAACGAGGTCGCGCGCT
>JAGQJA010000043.1:34578-37483 GCA_020430845.1 Myxococcales bacterium | reverse complement strand
GGCACGCGCATCAGCATGGGGACCGTGCGGTCGAACAAGAAGCGCGACCCGTGGCTCCCTCCGCGGCCGAGCACGATCTCCGCGTCGAAGAACGAGCCCTTGCCCGCGAGCATGAAGTAGTCGCCGCTCTCGGGTCGCACGGCGCGACACACCAACGTGAGCGCGGGCTCTTCGACCGCGGCGCGCGCAGGAGCGGGGAGCGCCTTTGCCAGCGCCCCCGGGCAATCGCGCGCCAGATCGCTCTTCGCGAGCACCGCCTCGATCCCGCGGTGCTTCGCGAGCGCGCGCCGGATCACGCGGTCGAGCTTGTCGCGGCGGGCAGGCGGCAGAGCCCGCGCCTTGTCCGACAAGAAGACGTACGGGTCTGCGACACCGGCGACGAGCGACGCGGCGCCCAGCTCGGCCTTCACCGCGTCACCGAGCTCGCGCGCGATCACGCTCGGGCTCATGCGCTCCCCGGGCTCGCACGGTCGGTCGTACGGATCGACATGACCTGCCGCGTCGCAGCGCAGCTCGGCGCGCGCCCGGGCCGACTCGGGCATCGACACCGTGCCGTGATCGGCCGAGAGCAGCACGGGCACCGGCGAGCCCATCAGTCGATCGAGCTCGGCGACGAAGCGACCGAGCGCCGCGTCCAGTCGCCGCAAGAGGTCGTAGGCCTCCCAAGAGTCCGGGCCGAACATGTGGCCGGTCACGTCGTTGGCGGTGAGCGACAGCAAGAGCAGCGTGGGTCGATCGGGTCGCGCGAGCGCTCGCAGCCCGTCGAGGCCGAGCCCCAGCACCAGCTCGTCGGCGGCGGGGACGCCGCGAAAGGCCTCGTGGCTCTTGATCGTGTGAGGAAAGACGCGCCCCATGCCGTCGAGATCCCCCTCGCCCGGGGCGTCGTCGTCGCTCGCGGCGTGCGCCTTGACCCACGTCGCGTCGAGCAGCGTCCAGGGCTTGGACTCCTCGCGCGCGATCGCGTCGCGAGCCCCGCGGCCGACGGCCCACGCGGGGAACCGATCCGCGAACGCGGTCGACGTGGCCATCTCCCCGACCGACGACTCGAACCAGATCGCGGCGCTCGGCTTGCGCCCGCCGGGGATGATCGCGCCGCGGTCCTTGATCGACACGCTGACGATGACGGCGTCGGGGTGCATCGCGCGGAGCTCGTCGGCGACGGTCGGCGCGCGCAGCGGCCATGCCGACGATCCGCGCGCGGTCGTCGCGCCTCCGGGCAGGACCATCTTCACCGCGTCGTCGCGGAGGATCGACGCGCGCCCTCCTCCCGCTGCGGGCAGCTCGTTGGCCCACACGCCCGAGCCCATCGGCGGCTGACCCGTGTGCAGGGCGGCGTGCCCCGGCGCGGTGTCGGTCACCGCGTGTGCGTACCGCGCGCGCTTCACCCACGTGCCCTCACGACGCAACCGCGCGAAGCCTCCGTCGGCGGGGAGCAACGGCCATCGCGACTCGGCGACCCACGCGCCGAGCTGGTCGACCACGATCGCCACGGCGACCGGGGCGCGCGGGGACGACGACGGGAGCGCATTCGAGGCCTGCGAGGAGGGCACGGGTGCGGTGGTCGGAGGCGGCGGCGAGACCGAGCCGCGCCCCTGCTCGGGGCGGCACGCGGCGGGGGCGACGAGCATCCACACGACTCCCCACGCTGCACGGCGCCATCGCGCCCGAGGCCAGAACATGCGCGCATCCTCGCCTGGCCCAGCTGCCGGCGCCAAGGCCGCCGTGCTATTTCCACAGAGATGAACCACCGTCGTCTCCTGCTCGTCTTCGTTTCGTTGCTCGCGCCGTGCGTCGCCGTCGCGTGCAGCGACTCGACCACGCCCACCGTCGCGAGCGGCGACGCGGGCCCCGACGCGAGCACGCCCGAGGTGATCCCGGCGTCGACCGAGGCGGTCCAGTCGGGGCGCGTCATCACCGCGCAGCAAGAGACGGCGATCGAGGGCGCCACGGTCACGGTCGCTGGCAAGTCCGTCACGACCGCGGCCGACGGCAAGTACGCCATCGCCGTCCCGAAGGACTCGCCGTTCCGCATGCGCGTCACGGCCGAGGAGCACTACACGCTGCTCGAGCAGGAGTACTCGCTCGGCGGCAAAGCCACGCTCGATCGCGGCGACACACAGCTCCTCTCCCGCACCACGGCCAACCTGCTCGTCGCGTTCCTGAAGGGCTACGACAAGACCAAGGGCCTCGTCTCGGTGCGCGTGGCACCGCTCGCCCCGTGTGCGAGCGAGGAGGGCGCGACCGTGACGCTCGACCCGCCGGGCGCCGCGCAGCTCCGCTACGTCTCGGGCAGCATTCCGCGCGAAGGGCAGGCCGCGGTGAAAGCCGGCGAGAGCATCTCGGTCATCTTCTACAACGTCGAGCCCGGCGTGAAGGTGCGGCCGGTCGTGACCCACCCGTCGTGCGAGGTGGTGCCGTTCCCCGTCGCGGTGGGCGACGTGAGCTACACGAACGCCGAGGTCACCCCCGAGCCTGGCGAGGTGCTCACGTTCGTGCGGACGTACGTCGGGCCCCCCAAGGCGGTCGACGCGGGCACCGACTGACGCGCGCTTTTTTTCGTCACGCTCGCGCAGCGCGGGCGTTGTCCTCCATGAGCGCGCCGACGGGCGGACGGACCGACCGGCGACGACGCGCGACATCCAAGGAGGACTCGATGCGCACCATGACGCTGACCGGGCTGTTTTGTCTCGTGGTTTCGACGGCTTGCGCGACGCAGCCCATCGACCGGTCGGTCGAGGTGGAGGCGCAGCGCTCGGCGGCTTCGGTCGCGAGCCTCGAGGGCACGTGGGCGTTCGCGCTCGAGACCTCCGACGTCGCGAAGTCCATCATCGACAAGTGCGTGGCCGAGAGCGCCGGCGACGACGCGCGCGCCAAGGCGTGCTTCGACGAGGTGCGCGACGAGTCG
>JAGQJA010000043.1:17855-34520 GCA_020430845.1 Myxococcales bacterium | reverse complement strand
CGCCAGCGAAGAGCTCTACCTCGAGGCTCCCGTCGAGCTGACGTCGGCCGGAGGCAACGCCATCGACGCGCGCGTGGCGGGCGAGGCCGCGGGGTCCATGGCGAAGGCGCACGCGCTGCCCGTCGGCACCACGCTCCGCTTCGAGCTCGTCGACAGCAGCACCATCGCGCTGCTCGACCCGAAGAAGGGCCGGCTCGTGTACCATCGCGCGCACTGACGTGACCGCCGACCGCGCGCACCTCTTCTCTGCCGTCGTGTTCGACATGGACGGGCTGCTCATCGACTCCGAGCCGCTCTGGGTGCGCGCAGAGGTGGAGGTGTTCGCGAGCGTCGGCATCGAGCTCGAGCCCGCCGACTGCGCGCGGACGAAGGGGCTGCGCACCGACGACGTCATCGCGTACTGGGACGAGGCGCGAGGGCTCGTCGGGGCCTCGCGCGAAGAGGCACACGCGCGCCTGGTGGCGCGGGTCGTCGAGCTCGTCGAGCGCGAGGGCCGCGCGCTCCCTGGCGTGCACGAGGCCATCTCTCTCGCGAGATCGATCGCGCCGCGGGTGGGCCTCGCGTCGTCGTCGCCGCCTCCCATCATCGCCGCGGCGATGAGGCGCCTCGGCCTGACCGACGCGTTCGACGTGGCGATCAGCGCCTCCGAGGACGCGTACGGCAAGCCTCACCCGGCCGTCTACCTGCGCGCGGCGGCCCAGCTCGGCGCGGCGCCCACGGCGTGCCTCGCGATCGAAGACTCGCTCGCGGGTGTCATCGCCGCCAAGGCCGCGCGCATGAAGTGCGTGGCCGTTCCCGAGGAGCATCCCGCCGTGCCGCCTGCGTTCTCGGTGGCCGACGCCATCGTGGGAGAGCTGCGCGAGGTGACGCTCGAGCTCGCGCGCGCCGTCCGCGGATGACGCGCGCGGCGGTCAGCGGAAGACGACGGCGCCGTTGGCGATCAGCCGGTCGAAGATCTTGAGCACGTCGACCTCGGGCAAGCCCGTGACGTCGAGGATGGCCTCGAGCGGGAGCAGGCCGTCGATGAAGCCGATCGCGAACGCCGTCTTCGAGTCCTCGACGAGGTCGCCGAGCTCGGTGACGGGGCGGCTGAGCCGAGGCACGCGCGAAAGCGGCCCGAGACGATCGCGCAGGACGGCGATCTGTTCGTCGATGTCGAGCGCGTCGAGGAGCGCGTCGCCGACCTCGACCTCGGCGTCGCCGTGGGCAGGGTCGGAGGAGCCGAGCGCGTCGATGCTGGCCTCGACGGCCGCGTGGCTGTCGGGCTCGTCGTCGTACGAGATCGACCCCTTGGCGACGACGCGGCTGTCGTCGCTCGGGATGCTCTGCTCGATGACGTCGTCGAGGGGCGCGGGCGGCGGCGAAGTGATCGCCTCGTGGCCCGTGTGGCCAGGGCTGCTGGTGCGCGACGCGCGGATGGCCTCTTCGAGGGCGCCCTCGTCGGTGATGGTGACCATCTTGGCGCGGACTTCGGAGAACTCGTCCGCCGTGCGCGCGTACTTCTCGACGTCGAACTTGGGCACCACGGTCGGGCGCGGGTCGTCCTCGTCGTCGTCCGCGGCCGCGTCGAGGTCGTCGAGCACAGCGGGCTCGCGTTGCGACGCGGCGCCCGGCTCGTCGAGCTCGGTCAGGACGTTGTTGTCGCGTTCGGTCGCCGCCATGGGGTTGTCAGTTGAGGTAGACCCGCATCATGCCGTTGTGGCAGTTGGTGCTGTTGCAGGCCCCCCCAGCGGCGCCTGAGATGACGCCGGCCATGATCTTCTTTGCCGTGGCGTTGCGCACGCCGACGCGGCTGTTGGCGGGGATGCCCCCGCCGATCGTCCCGATCCAGAAGTTGCCGTCGGCGTCCGAGTACGTCTTGGCGAGCTCGGTGCCGTCGGGGCGCGCGATGCGGACCTCGGCGCCGGCCACGCGCGCGGCGCCCTGCGCGTTGGTGTAGACCGTCCCGCCGAAGCCCCACTTGTTGGCGTGGCATGTCTGGCAGTCGAGACCGGCTGGGTCACCTCCGGGGCCAGAGTGTTGGGCTCCGCCCTTCCCCTTTGCCGGACCGCTCGGACCGGTCGCCCCCGCCGCGAACGCCGAGGTGCCGAACACCGGATCCGCGCCGCCGTCGCCGCCGCTGCTGCTTCCGCCGCCGTCTCCCCCGCCGCTGCTGCCGCCCCCGTCGCCGCCGCCCGAGGTGCCCGACGTGCCGCTCGTGCCCGACGTGCCGCCCGAAGCGCCCGTGACGCCAGCGCCGCGCTCGCGGAACTCGACGAAGCCAGGATCGGGCGCTGTGCACGCGGCAGCGGCGGCGAGCGCCACCCCGCCGGCGAGCACGACAACTGCAAGCTGTTGAAACCTCATGACTTCTCCCACCGCAGCTCCAGGCGCGAGACCCACGCCCGGTCTGGAACGATAGCAGACCAGCCCCGCACAGTATGCACCGAGCGAGCCATTCGAACCACGCCAAACCCCGCCAAAGCAGCGGGATGTCCGTGGTTTGCGCCAACACCTCGGAACCGCTTTACAAGCGCCGGGTGGCACGTATACTGCCGCGTCCTTCGTCCAGGGTAGGTGTCTGGCACACCCCCGGGGCAGGAAACCCCGCCGTGCGGGGCTCACCCCTCGGGTGAGTCACCCGCGGCTCAGCAAGAGGGCGCAGCCATGTATGCGGTGATCAAGACGGGCGGAAAGCAGTATCGGGTCGCGAAGGGCGACAGCCTCCGCGTGGAGAAGCTTCCCGGTAACGTGGGCGACACCATCTCCCTGGGCGAGGTCCTCCTCGTCGGCGAGGGCGAGGGCGTCAAGGTCGGCCAGCCGACGGTGGCCGGCGCGAAGGTGGAGGCGAAGATCGTCGCGCAAGACCGCGCGAAGAAGATCATCGTCTTCAAGTTCCGCCGCCGAAAGAACTACCGCCGCAAGGCGGGTCACCGGCAGCCCTTCACGGCGCTCCACATCACCAACATCACCGGCTGAAGGAGCAGTCACCATGGCTCACAAAAAAGGCGCAGGCAGCACCCGCAACGGTCGCGACTCCAACTCTCAGCGTCGTGGCGTCAAGGTCTACGGCGGCGAGACCGTCCGGGCCGGCAACATCCTCGTCCGTCAGGTCGGCGAGTCGATCGCCGCGGGCAAGAACGTCGGCCTCGGCTCCGATTACACGCTCTTCTCGCTGATCGACGGCGTCGTGAAGTACGAGTGGCGCACGAAGGACAAGCGCAAGGTCTCCGTCTACCCGGCGGCCTGAGCGTCTCGTTCATCATGGCAGGGAGGTAGTGGCAATGGCGGGGAGGCGCCAAGCCAGGGCGGTGGCGAAGTGTCGCTATCGTTTGATGGCCGTCGACCTCGACGGCACCCTCCTCGACGCCTCCGGCGAGCCCCACGAGAAGGATCTCACGGCCCTGCGCGACCTCAAGGCGCGCGGCGTGGTCGTGACGATCCTCACGGGCCGTTTGTTCTCGGGCACGCGCAAGGCGGCCAACGCGATCGGCATCGACGGCCCTGTCGGTTGCGCCGACGGCAGTCACGTCGTGCACGTGAAGGACGAGCGCACGCTGCTCCACCACGGCATCCGCGGCAAGACGGCGACGCGCCTTCGCGCCGCGCTCATGCGCCACGACCTCGCGGCCTTCCTCTTCTCGGGCGACTACATCGTGCACGACCGCCGCGGCGAGGAGTACCTCCAGTACGTCCGCACGTGGTCGACCGACATCGAGCACGCCGAGTCGCTCACGGAGCACCCGCTCTGGGACGCGGCCGAGGGCATGACCGCCGTCGTCGCGCTCGGTCGCGAGACCAACATCGGGCGGGCCGTGGCCGACATCCACCGCGACGGCGAGGCCGGCGTGCAGGTCGCCACGTTCCCGGTGCGGCGCGGGCACGACGCGTGGGGCATGGTCGCGCGCGCCACGGGCGGCACCAAGGCGACCGCGCTCGAGTTCATCGCCCGCCAGCACGGCATCCCGCTCTCCGAGACGGTGTGCGTGGGCGACTGGCTCAACGACGTGCCCATGCTGCGCGGGGCCGGTCGGTCGTTCGCCATGGGCCAGGCGCCGCCCGAGGTCAAGGCGGCGGCCACCGACGTGCTCGAGGAGACGTCGGCCAAGGGTGGCGGCGTTGCGTCCGCCATCGCGCGCGCGTTCGGCCTATGATCTAGCGCGATGACGCTTGCGGATGCCACCGCGGGGAGCGACGTTCGCGTCGAGTCGGTCGACCTCGGAGACGAGCAAGCGAACGGGTGGCTGAGCGCCGTCGGCATCGGCGCCGGAGAGCGCCTCACGGTGCTACGCCGCGCCGCGTTCGGTGGGCCGCTCCACGTGGCGACCTCTTCGGGCGGCGAGTTCGCGCTCGCGGTCGCCGTCGCCCGACGCGTCACGGTGACGCCGGTCGACGGTCGCGAGCCTTCGGAGGGCGGCGAGAGATGAGCCCCGCGCCGTCGACGCGTGCCCCCGCCGCGGGCGACCGAACGGTCGTGCTCGTCGGTCGCCCGAACGCGGGCAAATCCTCGGTCTTCAACGCGATCACGGGCAGCTCGGCGCGCGTGGGCAACTACCCCGGCGTCACGGTCGACGTGCTCGAAGGGCTCGCTCGCGGGAAGGACGGCGCGACGCTCACCGTGGTCGACCTGCCCGGTCTCTACTCGCTCAAGACCGCCGTCCAGAAAGACAGCGACGAGGGCGTGGCGCGGAGCTTCATCGAACGGCTCGCCCGCACCGACGCGAGCCCTCCGCTCGTCTTGCAGGTGCTCGACCCGACACGCCTCGCGCTCGGTCTCAAGCTCACGCAGGAGGTGCTCGCGCTCGGGCTCCCCGTGGGGCTCGTGCTCACACAGAAGGACGTGCTCCACGACGAAGGGCGCCAGGTCGACGCCGCCGCGCTCGCCGCCGCTGTGGGCGCGCCCGTGGTGCTCGTGGACGCGCGCAGCAAAGAGAGCGCGCGCGAGGCGATCCTCGACCTCGTGGCGCGCGCGGCGGGGCGCGCCGACGACGCAGACACATCGTCGCCCACCTTCGACGCCGCCGAGGTCGCGCGGTCGGTCGTCAGCGACGTGCGAGGCGGCCACAAGGAGGGCGCGCGCGAGCGCACGCGACGCATCGACGCGCTCTTGCTCCACCCGCTCGTCGGGCCCGTGTTGTTCCTCGGGATCATGACCGCGCTGTTCGCCGCCGTCTTCCTCGTCGCGGACCCCGCGACCAACCTGATGGAGGCGCTCGTGACGCGCGGCCGAGAGGTGATGCTGCGCACGCTCGGCAAGAACCTGCTGTCGTCGTTCCTCTCCGACGGCGTTCTCAACGGCGCGGGCACCGTGCTCGCGTTCATGCCGCAGATCGTGATCCTCACGGTCGCGCTCGAGCTGCTCGAGGCCACGGGGTACCTGGCGCGCGGCGCCTTCCTCGTCGACCGTGTGCTCGGCGCGCTCGGCCTCAGCGGTCGCAGCTTCGTCCCGCTCTTGATGGGCCACGCGTGCGCGGTGCCCGCGATCGGCGCCACGCGCGTGATCCGCGATCCGCGCGAGCGCCTCACCGCGATCCTGGTGCTGCCGCTCACCACGTGCTCGGCCCGCCTACCCACCTACGGCGTCGTGATCGGCGCGTTCTTCGCCGACAAGAGCGCGCTCTTCAAGGCGGCCGTCTTCGTCACGCTGTACTTCTCGGGGCTGCTCTCCGCGCTCGTGACCTCGCTCGTGCTCCGCCGCACGGCGACCAAGGGCACGAGCCTGCCGCTCGTGATGGAGATGCCCGCGTATCGACTGCCCATCGCCGGGGCCGTCGCCAAGCGCGCGTGGCGCACGTCGACGCGCTTCCTTCGGGACGTGGGCACGACCATCGTGCTCGTCGCATCGATCCTGTGGGCCGCCCTGCACGTGCCCGTCCCCGGCGCCGAGGCGCGGCCCGACGCGAGCGCGGCCGAGAAGAGCGTGGCCGCCTCGCTCGGACGGAGCGTCGAGCCGCTCACCAAGCTCGCCGGCTTCGACTGGCGCATCAACGTCGGCCTCGTGGGATCGTTCGGACAGCGAGAGCTCATGGTCGGGACGCTCGGCGTCATCATGGGCGTCGAGGACGCAGACGAAGAGCCGCGCAAGCTGAGCGCCCACCTGCGCGAGGCCAAGAAGCCCGACGGTACCGCGCGCTACTCCACGGCCACGGGTCTCGCGCTCCTCGCCTTCTTCGTCCTCGCCTGTCAGTGCATGAGCACGGTCGCCGCCATCCGTCGCGAGACGAGGTCTTGGCGCTGGCCCGCGCTCGTCCTCGCGTACACGTACTCCGTCGGCTTCGCCGCCGCGGTGCTCGTCTACCAGATCGCGCGCGCCGTCGGGGCGGGCTAGTGACGTCCACGCGTCCGCCCGCAGGGCTCCGCGTGCAGATCCTGCTCTCGCTCGCGGGCGTCATGCTGCTCGCGTTCGTACCGCTCTTCTTTGCGGTGGCGCAGGTCACCCGCGCGACGGCGAGCGCGTACCGCGAAGAGGCCGCGCGAGGCCTCGGTCGCGCCGTGGCCGCGCACGTCGCCGAGGTGAGCGGCGCGCCGGGCGTCCCGCGCGAAGAGGTCGAGCGGGCCATGAGAGGCCACGTCGGGCCGCGCGGAGCGATCGCCGTCGTCGAGGTCGACGAGACGGGCACGGTCATCGCGGCCGCGGGAGAGCCCGGTGAGCTGACGAACATCCCGGCCCCGCGACCTCCCTTCGGCGAGGCGGCACGGCAAGCGCGCACGTCGGCCGGGCGCGCGCTCGACGTGATCGTCCCGGCGGGCCGCGGCGCGGTGGTGGTGCGGCTGCGCACCGACGAGGACGTTGATCGCACCGCGAGCCTCGTGCGCGGCGTGGCCCTCTACATGATCGTGTTCGCGCTGGCGCTCATGGTGTTCGGGTACTTCTCGCTGACGCGGCTCATCGTGCGCCCCATCGAGCGCCTCGCCGCCGCGGCGGACCGCGTGGCCGGCGGCGCCCGATCGCTCGAGGCCCCGCCGGCCGGGGCGCGCGAGATCGGCGAGCTCGGCTCGAGCGTGCGCGCGATGACCGAGCGGCTCCTGGCCGACGAGCAGGCGCTCCGCGAGAAGGTCGACGAGCTCGAGCGCACCACACGTCGCCTCCGCGAGACGCGCGAGCAGCTCCACGGCAGCGAGCGGCTGGCGAGCGTCGGGCGGCTCGCCGCCGGCGTCGCGCACGAGATCGGCAACCCGATCGCCGCGATCATGGGCATGCACGATCTCATCGCCGACGACGCGGTCGACGACGAGACGCGCGAGGACTTCATGCGCCGCATGCGCAGCGAGACCGAGCGCATCCACGTGGTCGTGCGCGACCTGCTCGATTACGCGCGCCCCGAGAGCGAGCCCACGTCGGGACACCAGATCGCCGAGATCGCCGAGGTCGTCGCGTCGGTGCTCGACTTGGTCCGCCCGCAGAAATCTTGGCGCGACGTGCAGGTAGACGTCGACGTGCCGCAGGGGCTCCGCGCGCGCATCTCGCCGCAGAGGCTCACGCAGGTCCTGCTCAACCTCGTGCTCAACGCGGCGGCGGCGATGGAAGGCGAGACCGCGTCGCCCAAGATCTCGATCGAGGCCGAGCAGACCGATGACGCCGTCTTGCTCCGCGTGACCGACACCGGGCCGGGCGTCCCCGCCGACGTGGCCGACCGCGTGTTCGAGCCGTTCGTCACCACCAAAGAGGTGGGCGCGGGCACGGGGCTCGGCCTCTCGGTGTGCAGGGGGATCGTCGAAGGAGCCGGTGGGCACATCTCGCTCGACACCTCCCACCAGGGCGGCGCACGCTTCGTGGTCGAGCTCAGGCCCGCCGGCGACGAGGGCGAGATCAGTCCTCGATCCAGTCGCCGAGATCGATGACGGCGAGCTGACGTTCCTCGATCGCGTCGAGCAGCTCGGGCAACGCGCGCACCGCCGCCGGCTCTCGCTCGCCCCGCTCCGCCGCGTCGTGCAGGAGGACGATCGCGCCGTCGCGCAGGTGGGGCTTGATGCGGCGCACGACGTCCTTGGGCTTGGCGCTGGCCAGCCCGTCACGCGCCGACGCCGACCAGCCGACGACGCTCACGTCGAGCTCGCGCACGGCGCGCGCGACGCCCGGGTTGGTGTGGCCCACCGGCGGACGAAACCACTGCGGGCGCTCTCCCGTCGCCGCCTCGATCGCGTCGAGCGTGCGCGTGATCTCCGCGCGGGCTCGCGCCGCGCCGCGGAGCGAGAAGAGGCGATCGTGCGTGTACGAGTGGACGCCGAGCCGGTGCCCTCGCTCGACGATTTCTTTCGTGAGATCGGGGTGTTGCGAGACCTTCTCGCCGATGACGAAGAACGTCGCCGTCACGCCGCGCGCCTCGAGGATGTCGAGCACCGCGCGCGTGTGCACGGGGTGCGGACCGTCGTCGAACGTCAGCGCGACGCCCCGCGCTCCGCGAGGCCCGCGCACGACGGCGTCGACGAACATGCGCAGCCCGAGCACCAGCACGCCCGACGTGAACGTGGCGACGAACACGAGCGCGAGCGAGAGCGCGACCCACAGCGGCGGCGGCTCACGGACGACGGCCCGCAGCGCGATCGCGATGCACGCGAACGCGGCGAAGTAGAGCGCTACACGGGCGGGAGGCACGCCGACACGTCGTTCAGCGCCGCTTCTTCGCGGGCTCGCTCTCGTCCTCTTCTTCTTCTTCTTCTTCGGCGTCGTCGGAGACGCGCACCTTCTTCGACGAGGCAGCGGCCTTGGCCTTGCCGCCCTCCTCTTTGTCTTCGTCCGACGCCGGCGTGTTGTCGAGCTCGAAGAACCCGCCGAGCACGGCGGCGATGATCGGGAGCGACGCCGCGGGCAGCTGGCCCAGCTCACCGGAGCCCGCCTTGAGCGCCGTGAGGTCGACCTCGACCTTGGCCCACTGGCGCAGCGCGAACATCGCGCCCAGAGCGAGGAGCGTGCCGAAGAACGCCTTGAGGCCGGCCTCGATCTTTCCGGTGGCCGACCAGATGGGCTTTCCCGTGATGAGGCCGGTGAGCGAGCCCGTGACGGCCGCGGCCAGGTACGCGAAGACCGCACCACCCGTGCCGGCGAAGCTGATGCCGAGGCCTTGCACGAGGACGGCGGCCACGGCCGCTCCCAGAATTCCACCCAGCACGAGGCCGACGAGGAGGCGCTTCAACATCGAGGGACCCCGAGTCTACTCCCCCCCGCCGTCGCCGCAAGCCACCTGGATGCGCGCCGCGAGCCGGGTCGAGCGCTGTTCCCTGCGGTCCTCCGCGAGCGCCAGGCGCATGGCCCGCGGGTCGGCGATGACGACCACCAGGCGCTTGCCGCGCGTGACGCCCGTGTAGAGCAGGTTCTTCGACAGCATCACGAAGTGCGTCGTGAGGAGCGGGATGACGACCGCCGGATATTCGCTGCCCTGAGACTTGTGTATGGTGCATGCATACGCGAGGGCCAGCTCGTCGAGCGCCCCGCCGTCGTAAGGGACGTCGCGTGCCCCCGCCCCGCTGTCGAAACGCACGACCAGCGACTCTTCTTCCACGTCGACCGACGCCACCACGCCCACGTCGCCGTTCCAGACGTTGCGGTCGTAGTCGTTGCGCAGCTGCATGACCTTGTCGCCGGCGCGAAAGGTGGAGCGGCCGCGCTGGAGCCCCGGGCCCGAAGGGTTCAAGGCCTCTTGGAGCGCCTCGTTGAGCGCCATCGTCCCGGCGGGGCCGCGGTTCATCGGCGTCAGCACCTGGACGTCCCGCACCGGGTCGAGCCCGAAGCGACGCGGAATACGACGGGTGACGAGCTCGACGATCATGCGGCGCGCCTCGTCGGGATCACGTTTGTCGATGACGAAGAAGTCGGCGTCGGCGCCCGACTCGGGGACGACGGGCGGCTCGCCGGCGTTGATGCGGTGCGCGTTGTCGACGATGAGGCTCTCGCTGCCTTGGCGGAAGATGCGCGTGAGGCGCACGCACGGAACGGCCCCGCTCGAGATGGTGTCGCGCAAGAACGAGCCGGGGCCCACGCTCGGCAGCTGATCGACGTCGCCGACGAGCACGAGGCGCGCGCCGTCGGGGACCGCCTGCGTGAGCGCGTCGGCCATCCACACGTCGACCATCGAGCTCTCGTCGACGATGATGGCGCTCGCGTCGATCGGGTTGCCCGCGTCGCGCTTGAACTTGGCGGTCTTGGGATCGAACTCGAGCAGGCGGTGCAGCGTGACCGCCTCGCGCCCCGTGGCCTCGGTCATGCGCTTGGCCGCGCGCCCCGTGGGCGCCGCCAGACGCGACGCCAAGCCGGCCGCGTCGAACATCGACAGGATCGCGCGGATCACCGTGGTCTTTCCCACGCCGGGACCGCCGGTCAGCACCAGGAGCGGCCGCGCCGCCGCCTCGTCGAGCGCGGCGCGCTGCTCGGGGGCGAGCTCGGCGCCCTTCTCTCGCTCGAAGCGCTCGACGGCGGCTTGTGCGCCGCGCAGACCGGGCAGGCGCGTCGAGCCGAGCTTGGCGAGGCGCGTGGCGAGGCGCCGCTCTGTGGCGTGCATGTCGGGCGACCACACGAGCGCCTCGTCGGTCACCTCGGTCACCACCTCGATCGCGTCGGCGCGCTCGAGCGTGACGTAGGCGCCACGCGCCAGCGCCTTCATGCCTTCGCCCAGTCGCTCGAGCGTGGCCACGTCGGGGCCCGGTCCCCCCGGCGTCGCGTCGTCGTCGACGAGCCCTGCCGCGCGCTCCACCAGATCGCGCACACGCACATAGCAGTGGCCCGACTCGGTGGCGTCACGCAGCGCCTGGAAGAGCGCGGCCTGCATGCGTTCGATCGAGTCGCGCGCGGTGCCGAGCGACCCCGCGATCTTGTCGGCGGTGCGAAAGCCCACGCCCCACACGTCGATGGCGAGGCGATACGGATCGGCCGACACGATCGTGACCGCCTTGGGCCCGTACCGTTTGTAGATGCGCGTCGCGAGCGCGGGCGACGCTCCGTGCGCCTGCAAGAACACCATGACGTCGCGGATCGCGCGCTGCTCTCGCCAGGCCGTGATGAGCGACTCGATGCGGGCCGGACCGAGGCCCGACACGCCGCGCAGCCGGTGGGGCTGCTCGTCGAGCACGCGCAGGGTCTCGAGGCCGAACGTGTCGACGATGCGCTTGGCGGTGCGCTCGCCGACGCCCTTGATGAGCCCCGAGCCGAGGTACTTCTCGATGCCCGCGAGCGTGCTCGGCGCGAGCTCGGTCACGCTGGTCGCGCGGAGCTGCTCGCCGTGGTTGCGATCGACCTCGATGGTGCCGCGCGCGCGCACGCGTGCCCCCACGGCGACGCTCGGGAACGTGCCCACGATCGCGAGGCGCTGATCACGCCCCGGCACCGCGACCTTGACGACGCGGAAGCCCGTCTCGCGGTTCTCGAACGTGATGCGTTCGACCTCGCCTTCGACGGCGATCTCTGGGCTCGCGCTGGACACGTGGCGCGCGGAGGCAAGCATGGCCTCCTGCGCGCCACAATGCACGGGGGCGCTCAGGCCCTCGAGCGTGTCACTTGGTCTTGCACGAGAGCGTGACGTCGCCGACCGTCGGCGAGGCGCCGGGGTGGCCGTAGTACGAGCCGTACCACACGAGCACGCGGCCCCCGGCGGGGACGACCGGCGCGGCCGTGCCCGTGAGCCCCGACCAGTCGCCGTCGCTGCAGCCGAGCACGGCGGGGCAGAAGTCGTTGACGCTCCCGCCACCACACGCCTTGCGCGCGGCGTCGTCGTTCGGCGGCACGTTGCTCGCGTACCACGTCATCACCGTGTCGATGGGCGTGGGGCCGTCGAGCCAGCAGTCGACGGTGTGCGCGACGGCGTCGGGGTTGAAGAGCTCGACGAGCTGGAACGCGTGGTTCTTGGTCGACGACACGGTGGCGGTCGGACACGTGCCCGAGACGCGCGGACCGAGCTGGGTGTCCACGAGCGGGAAGCTCCCCGAGACGACGCCGTCGACGGCCGTGGCGATCGTGAGCTTGTTCGGGTTGTTGGGCGCCTCACACGTCAGCGAGAACGACCAGACACACGTCTGCGAGCACGTCTTCGTGCGGAAGGTGTTCGGCGTGGGGCAGCCGGCGCCCGACAGCTCCACCGTCCCGGCCTTGCACGCGTTGGGCGGCTCGACGCACGCGGTGGTGTTCCACAAGCAGTACTGGTTGCACGAGCGCGTCTGCGTTCCGCAGTTTCCGCACGCGGCAACATCGTTCGTGCCCGGGATGCACCCGCCCGGGATCTCGCCGGCGCACGCGCCGTAGTCGGTCCAACGCCCGCCGCCGCCCTCGGCGTTCGCGAGGCAGAGCGTCTCTTGCGTCCCGCACGCGCCGCACATGCGCTGCGCGACCTCGTTGATCTGCGCGCACGGCGTGCCCGGGGTGGGCGCGGGCGGACCGGCGTCTCGCGCGGCGTCGGCCGCGGCGTCTGCGGCGCCCCCCTCGCGGGCGGCGTCGGGCTTGGACGCGTCACCGCGATCGGCCGGGGCTGCGTCCCCCTGCGGCGGAAGCACGGCTCCGGGCGGCGCGGGATCGGCGGGCAGCGTGTCGCCAGTCGGGTCGGGCACCGGGGCACCACCATCGGCGCTACAGCTGACGACGCACAACGAGACACACGCGCCGAGAACGGGCGCGATCAACCAAGCTCGTGACAAACGCATAAGGGGGCTCCTTTTTCCGGGCCCTCTCCCCGCGCGACAGATACCCGCCATCCCACCTGGACGCCAGATGTAGTCAAGCATCACACGCTAGAATTTTCCGCTACGGGTGATGCTCGTCGACCTCACCGGCAGGGACGACGCGAGCACAAAACGCGAACGGCGACGTGCTCGAGAGCACGCCGCCGCCGCGACCTGGGGGGACGCCGTCAGGCGTCGGTCACTTGGTCTTGCACGAGAGGGTCACGGCGCCCGTCGTGGTCTCGCCCGCGGTCGGGTGCGCGTAGTACGTGCTGTAGAAGATGAGCGCGTAGCCGCCGGCGGGGATGCTCGGCGAGGCCGTGCCCGTGAGACCGGACCAGTCGCTGCTGCTGCAGCTGAGCGCCGCGGGGCAGAAGTCGTTGACGCTGCCGCCGCCACACGCCTTGCGAGCCGCGTCGTCCTGCGGGGGCAGGTTGGTCGAGTACCACGTCATCAGCGTGTCGATCGGCGTCGGGCCGTCGATCTTGCAGTCGTACGTGTGCGCGGCGCCCGTCGTGTTGTGGATCTCGACGATCTGGTACGGGTAGTTCTTGCCCGACGAGACGGTCGCGTTGGGGCACGTGCCGCTGACCTTGGGGCCCATCTGCGTATCGGTGAGGTCCCACTGACCGCTCGCCTCGCCACCGACGGTGGGGTTGAGGTCGAGCTTGTTCGCGTTGTTCGGCGGGTTGCACGTCGCCGTGAAGTTGGACCACGCGCAGGTCGCGCCGCAGTCGCGGCTCCGGTACGTGCCGGGCGTGCCGCAGCCCGCCGTGGAGTACTCGGTCGCGTTGGGCACGCAGGCGTTGGCCGGCTCGACGCACGCCGTGGTGTTCCAGAGGCAGTACTGCGTGCAGGTGCGGGTCTGCTTGCCGCACTTGTCGCCGCAGGCGACGTCGCGCTCGACGGTGCCGGGGATGCAGCCGTCGGGGATCTCGTTCGTGCAAGCGCCGTAGTCGCTCCACTTGCCGTTGGGGCCCGCGCCTTCGGCGAGGCACACGGTCTCTTGCGTGCCGCACGCGCCGCACTGCTTCTGCTTCACTTCGTTGAGCTTGGTGCACGCGCTGCCCGCGACGGGCGGCGGGGGGCCGGCGTCGACCGGAGCGGAGTCGGGCTTGCCCGAATCCTTCGCGCCCGCGTCGTTGCCGCCGCCGTTGTTCTGGGGCGGCGGGGTGCCGGTCGAAGGGGGCAGGACGGCGGGCGCCGGCTCGTTGGGATCCTGCTCGGCGGTGGGATCCGGCACGGCGCCAGAGCCGCCATCGGCGCTGCAGCCGACGAGGGGAAGGGCGATGAAGAGCCCACACGACGCAAACAGACAGATCCCAGCCTTGAGAGAACGCATTCGCCAGCTCCTTTCGCACGCGGCCGCGGACGGACGAAACGCCATCCGGAGCGCCTGCTGCCCCAACGACCCAACCCAGGGACGCGCGCTCTAGCGCGGGGATACCGAGTGTGCAAGGCAGCGGGGATGTCGGATGACACTTTCCATCTCCCACTCATGACGACTAGGCTCTAACCTGTTGATATTACTCATGTCCGCTGTGAACAAAACGACAGCGGCCCGTCACTTTCTTGCCATCGTGAGGGAAGGAAACTGAATTCCTCAATCATTTCAACAAGTGCGGACTGAGGGCCCCGTGACGCACCTCGCGGCATGTTCGCCTACACGGTCCCACGCCGGTCGAGATGCCCCGTGGGGTGGCCGAGCCCCTCATGGCCGCGCCGTCGTGACACCATGAAGGCGTGAGGTCCGGGACGCTGAAGAGCGGGGCGCGGGTCGGGCCCTACACCGTGCTCGAGGCGCTGAGCCTCCGTGACGACGGCGCGGACCGATACCTGGCGAGGCGCGTCGGGGCCCCCGGCTTCTCGCGGGCGATCTCACTCACGGTCATCGAGCCGCCGTCGATGCTCAACCGCGCGCGCGCCCTCCAGGCGCTGCACGAGGGGACGAAGCTCGCGTCGGCGATCGAGGACCCGCGGCTCGCGCGCGTCGAGGACGTGGGCGAGGACGGCACGCGCCTCTACGCGGCCGAGGAGCACGTGGGCGGGCGGAGCGTGCTCGAGCTGCTCGAGGCGATCGAGGACCGCGCGCTCCCCGTCGAGCTCGCGACGCACATCGCGCTCGAGGCGGCGCTCGCGCTGCACGCGGTGCACGAGGCGCTCGACCCGCGCGGACGCCCGCTGCGCGCGCTGCACCGCGGCGTGTCGCCCGCGACGGTGCACGTCTCGTGGCGCGGGCACGTGAAGCTCGTCGGCCTCGGACTGATCGGCACGCTGCTCGATCCGACCGCGCCGCTCGGCGACGCGGCGGCGATCTACCGAGCGCCGGAGCATCGCACCGCGGCGATCGACGGTCGCGGCGACGTGTACTCGCTCGCGCTGGTGCTCTGGGAGATGCTGACGGGCACGGCGCCACCGGCGCGGCCCCACGCCGAGGTGCTCAGCGCCCCGAGCGGCCAGCGCGACGACGTGCCCGCGGCACTCGACGCCATCATCCTCGCGGCCGCCTCTCCCGACGCCGACGCGCGCCCGCAGAGCGCGCTCGAGCTGCACCACGCCTTGGCCGAGGCCCTCCCCGCGGCGCTCGGCCTCACGAGCTTCGACGTCGCGCGCACGCTCGCGCTGGTCCGCGCGCAGCGGGGTCTTCCGCCCGTGCTCTCGGCCGACGGCCTCTCGCACCCGCCCCCCGCGGTGATGTCGACGCGCCCGTTGCCGATCCTCATGCCGCCACACACCCCGGAGGTCGACCGCATCTCGTTCGCCGAGCGCGTGACCCCGGTGCCGACCATCCCACCGCTGCGAGCCCCAAGGATCGCCCCCCCGAGCGCAAACGCAGACGCAGACGCACCCGCAAACGCAAACGCACCCGCAAACGCAAACGCAAACGCACCCGCAAACGCAAACGCACCCGCAAGCCCACGCACGACCGGAGACACGCGCCGTCCGACAGGCGGCTGGCTCGCGCTCGCGGCGGCGGCGGCGGGCGGCGCGATGTTGTCGCTCGGCCTGCGCGCGCTCTTTGCGGGCCATGGCACCGACGGCGCGATCGAGGCACGCGACGCGTCCGCACCGTGGTCGCTCCCCGCGTGGATGCCCGGCCAGGTGCTCGACGTCGACGGCGGGCCGGCGCCCAACGCGCGCGCACCCACAGCAGCGACGTGGGACGCGAGCGCGGCCGCGCAGGACACGACGAAGGACGCGGGCGCGCCCGAGGACGCGGTCGACGCGCGGGCCGGTCGCCCCGAGCGGGACGCCGGGCGTGATCCCGACGCGGCCCGTGAGTCGTTCGAACGCGCGAGCCGACTCGCGATGACGGGCAACGCCGGCGGCGCGCGCGCGATCCTCGAGCCTCACCTGCGCCACGGCGACGCGACGCACGAAGAGCTCACCCTCTTACGCGCGATCTGCGCCAAGCAAGCCGACGACGAGTGCCTCGCGACGCTCGCGCGCGTACGCCGCGCCGCACCGGACGCGGGCACCGACGCGCGCACGCGCTGACCACAAAACACGACGGCCCCCCGCGCCGGAGCGCGAGAGGCCGCGTGCGTCGCCTGCGCCGGAGCGCAGACGTCACGGATCAGAAGTGACCGTGACCGCCGTGGTCGTGACCACCGCCGGCCGCCGGCTTCTCGTCCTTGGGACGCTCGGCGACGAGGCACTCGGTCGTGAGCATGAGGCTCGCGACAGAGGCCGCGTTCTGCAGCGCCGTGCGGACCACCTTGACCGGGTCGATGACGCCCATGCCGAGGAGGTTGCCGTAGCTGTCGGACGCCGCGTTGTAGCCGAAGTCGTCCTTGCCCTCGCGGACCTTGTTGACGACGATCGAGCCCTCGAGGCCCGCGTTCTGCACGATCTGACGGAGGGGCTCCTCGATCGCGCGGCGCAGGATCTTGACGCCGAACGTCTGCTCGTCGCTCAGCTTGAGCGAGTCGAGAGACGCCTGCGCGCGGAGGAGCGCGACGCCGCCGCCGGCGACGATGCCCTCTTCCACGGCCGCGCGCGTCGCGTGGAGCGCGTCTTCGACGCGCGCCTTCTTCTCCTTCA
>JAGQJA010000043.1:17303-17780 GCA_020430845.1 Myxococcales bacterium | reverse complement strand
TCGTAGTCGCTCGTGGTGTTCTCGACCTGGGCGCGGATCTCGGCGATGCGGCCCTTGATCTTCTCCTTGTCACCAGCGCCGTCGACGATGGTGGTGTTGTCCTTGTCGAGCGAGACGCGCTTGGCGCGGCCGAGGTCGGAGATCGTGACGTTCTCGAGCTTGAGCCCGAGCTCCTCGGCGATGACCTGACCGCCGGTGAGGGTCGCGATGTCCTTGAGCATCTCCTTGCGACGGTCGCCGAAGCCGGGGGCCTTGACGGCGGCGCAGTGGAGCGTGCCACGGAGCTTGTTGACGACGAGCGTGGCGAGCGCCTCGCCCTCGATGTCCTCGGCGATGATGAGGAGCGGCTTCTGCGAGCGCGCGATCGCCTCGAGCACCGGGAGAAGATCCTTCATGTTGGAGATCTTCTTCTCGCTGATGAGCAGGTACGCGTCCTCGAGGACCGCTTCCATGCGCTCCGGGTCGGTGACGAAGTAC
>JAGQJA010000043.1:16864-17296 GCA_020430845.1 Myxococcales bacterium | reverse complement strand
AGGTAGCCGCGGTCGAACTGCATACCCTCGACCACATCGAGCGTGGTCTCGGCCGTCTTGCTCTCCTCGACGGTGATGACGCCCTCTTTGCCGACCTTCTCCATGGCCTGCGCGAGCTTCTCGCCGATCTCGTGATCGCCGTTGGCGCTGATGGTGCCGACCTGAGCGATCTCCTTGGGATCCTTGGTCTGCTTCGCCATCTTCTTGAGGGTCGCGACGAGCGTCTCGACCGCCTTGTCGACGCCGCGCTTGATCTCCATCGGGTTGTGGCCCGCGGCGACGAGCTTGCTGCCCTCGCGGTAGATCGCCTGCGCGAGGACCGTCGCCGTCGTGGTGCCGTCGCCGGCCACGTCGCTGGTCTTGCTCGCGACCTCGCGCACCATCTGCGCGCCCATGTTCTCGAAGCGGTTCTCGAGCTCGATCTCCTTGGCG
>JAGQJA010000043.1:0-16858 GCA_020430845.1 Myxococcales bacterium | reverse complement strand
ACGCCGTCCTTGGTGACCGTGGGCGAGCCGAAGCTCTTCTCGATGACGACGTTGCGGCCCTTGGGACCGAGGGTGACCTTCACCGCGTCCGCGAGCTGATTGACGCCCGAGAGGATGAGGTTACGCGCCTGCTCCGTGTAAACGATTTCTTTGGCTGACATGGTCGTACTCCCTCACTTCTCGATGACAGCGAGGATGTCGTCCTCGCGAACAATAAGACGCTCCTCGCCTTCCAGCTTCACCTCGGTGCCGCTGTACTTGCCGAAGAGGACCCGGTCGCCGACCTTCACGTCGAGCGCCTTGACGGTGCCGTCGTCGAGCACCTTGCCGTTGCCGACCGCGACGACCTCACCCTCGATCGGCTTCTCCTTGGCCGTGTCGGGGATGATGATTCCGCCCTTGGTCTTCTCCTCCTCCTTGACGCGCTTGAGGATGACGCGGTCCTGCAGGGGACGAATGCTCATGTTCTTGCTCCTTCTTTGCCGAGGCCCCGCGCGAGGGCGAGGGCCGGAAACCTGGTGCTGCTAGCACTCACCCTGAGCGAGTGCCAACAGACAGCGCGCGCAACATAACCGCGGTGGGGGTGGCGTCAAGCCCCGGCGGCGACAGATATTTTCTGTCAAAATTTCAATATCTTACAAAGCTCAGCGGGCCCCGGCCCCGCGCGAGGCGCCCGCCGCCGGCCCTCGCTCGCCCCGCGCCGACCGTGCGCGACCGGCGCTGTCAGCACTCTCTATCGAGTAGTGCTAGGCATCTGAAATCATTGACGAAGTTGGCACTCTTGCCGTTCCCGCATAAGCTTGAGGGAAGCTCGCCATCCGAGCGCCGTTCTGGCTCGTAGACGAAGAGGTCCGACGGCGCGCGCCCCGCGAGGGGTGGGGTGGCGAGGCCCTGACGAGTCGGAGGTTGTGGATGGCGATCGTGACGAGTGCTTCGGTGAACGAGTTCTTCGAAGAGGTGGTGCAGGACGCCATCCGAGCGCAAGGGGTCCAGGCCTCACCCGCGGCCAAGACCTATGTCATCGGGCTCCTCGCCGACTTCGCCAAGCCGCAGACGGCCGCGGGGCAGACCCTCGAGCGCCCGCTCACGCTGCTGCTCGACGAGGCGCTGCACACGGTCGACCTCGCCGAGCGCTTCGAGAAGCTCCGCGTGCTCGGCGACGGCGTCCTCTACTCGGCGGGCTTCTTCGCCGATCACTACGAGGCGCGCGGCGTCGACCCGGGCTACGTGCACGGCATCGGGCAGCGCGCGTACGAGTCGGCCGGAGCGCTCATCCGCCGCGGCTCGTCGACCGACGTGACGGCCCCGCAGCCGACCGACGTGTTCGGCGAGATGGCGTCGAGCTTCCACGCGTTCGTGCGCATCATCGCCGACGTCGCCGATCGGACCGTGGCGCACGGCGTGGCCACGTCGAAGGGGCTGCTCAAGCTCTACGAGCGCTGGCTGCGGACGCGAAGCGAGTCGCTCGCCGACGCCCTCACCACCCACGGCTTCGTCGCGCCCCGCGGCGGGCGGACCCTGCAGTAACGCGTGACCGTGCACGGCCAGCGCGCCCTCGCCGGCAACGGCGTCGCCCTCGTGCGCGAGCTCGAGCTCGCGACGCGCATCCAACGCGCGCTCGAGCGCCTCTATCGGCTCGACCCCATCGTCGACCTCGAGGGCTTCGTCATCGGGGCCGAAGAGGGCGAGCGGGAGGCGCTCTTCGTGCGCGAGTCGTCCGACGGCGCGCTCGAGCTGGCGCTGCGCCTGCCGTCGCTCTCCGACGGCGCCGACGTGGACGTCATCTGCCAGATCATCGAGGGCGTGAGTCACTTCGTGTACGTGTCGCATCGCGCCGCCACGCGTAAGCCGTCGACGCAGCTCGAGCTCGAGCTCCAGGCCGAGGTCGACAAGTACGTGGTGCTGCTCGCGTCGATGGACGCGCCCGACGAGGGCAAGAGCGCGCACCTGCGGCGGCGCCTCTACGAAGGCGCGAGCTACGTGCACGACGAGTCGTCCGAAGAAGGGCGTCGCTACCGGCTCGCGAGCGCGTCGGCCATGCGCTTCACGCGGCGCCTCGAGCGCGAGCTCGTCGCGTCGGCCCGCTACGGCGAGCTACAGCGCGAGCTCCGGCGCTTCTGGTGGATGAGCCAAGAAGAGAAGCTCCGCGCTCACAGCGCCGAGAGGTAGGCCGGCCGCATGACATCGGCGACGGCGGGACCGCTCGCGCGTGCTCGCGATGCGCTCGAGAAGGGCGACGACGAGAGCGCGCTCGCGGCGCTCCTCGAGGCTTGGCGCGAGGAACGGCACGTGCGCGTCGCCGACGTGATCGATCACCTGTCGGAGCGCATCTCGACCGCGCGGGGGCCGATCGAGGCCAAGAGCGTGAAGGCGCGGACGGCCCAGTGGCTCGAGATCGCCGCGCGGAAGGATCCCGCCGACGTCGGTCGGCTCCTCGCGACGAAGTGGCCCGGCAAGTGGAAAGACGCGATGCCGGTCATCCAGGCGCTCGTGGCCTTTCCCCCCGACCCGCGCATCGCCATCGCCCTCGCGCGGGTGGTCGAGGCCACGCCGTACGACTCGTGGACCTCGGTCGCGTTCTACCGCCCGCTCTTCGCGTGCGTGCACAAGGCGCCCGACGCGCGCGCCCTGCCGATCCTCGAACGAGACCTGGAGCGCGAGAAGTCGTCGTACTGGCGACGGAGGACGCGGCCGCTCGTCGAAGGGGCGGTCGCGGAGCTGAAGAAGGCGGCGGCGGAGGTCACGCCCCTCGACTCGGAGCAGGACGCGGTGCTCGCGCAGATCGAGGCGCGCTTCTCCAGCGTGGCGGGCGAGAAGAAGACGAGCGCGAAGACGGAGGCCGAGCTCCTCGCGGCGATCTACGAAGCGCCGGACGACGACGGGCCGCGCGCCGTGTACGCCGACTGGCTCTCCGAGAAGGGCGAACCGCGCGGCGAGCTGATCAGCCTCCAGCTCGCGCGCGCCACGGGCGCCGACGCGGACGTCGCGGCGATGCGCAAGCGCGAGAAGACGCTCCTCAACAAGCACGGCAAGGCGTGGAGCGGACCGCTCGATCCCTTCCTCGAGCGCGAGGGGCGCGTCTTCGAGCGCGGCTTCCTCGCCGAGGCGGTGCTCTCGTTCCAGGCCCGATCGCCGGAGCCCCCGAAGGCGCTCTTGGATCCGGCGTGGGCCACGGTGCACACGCTGGGCTTCTCGTTCCACGTCACGTTCGAGCGGGGACTGACCGAGGCCATCCTCGCGCTGCCGTCGATGAAGTGGCTGCGCGCGATCCGCGGCATCGAAGAGCACCACGTCGCTATGCTCACGAAGGCGGGGCCACGCGCTCGCCTCGAGGAGCTCGACTTCTCGGTCTCGCGCGCGGACGCGCGGACGCTCGACGAGCGCGCCGCGGACCGACGCGTCATCGCCTCCGGCGCGGCGTTTCCGAACGTGAGGCGGATCGCGATCGAGGCCGACCTCGACGACGCGGAGGCGCGCGACATCGTCGCGGGGCTGCTCTCGGGCGCGCTGGCGAAGCGCCTCGAGCGCGTGACGATCCTCCACTACAGCCATCCGATCGGGCGCGCGGCGCGCTTCGTGGAGGCGCTGGGGATCGGCGTCCCGGAGGTCGCGGTCGGCCAGACGCGACACACAGTGGCGAGCGGCTGGTCGATCGTCGCGGCGCGTGACGACGCGGGCCGCTACACGAAGCTCCGCTGCGCGGCGCCGGACGGAACGAAGGCGCTCCCGTCCCCCGCGACGCTCTCGCAAGTGCTGAGGGCCCTCGAGCCCGGCGACGTGACGGAGCTGGTCGTCGAGGCAGCCGATCGGATCCAGTACGACGAGCGTGAGATCCTGGAGCTCGAAACTGCGATCGCGCGCTTCGAGCGCCTCTCGCGCCTCGACGTGCCCTGGCCGCGCCTCGAGCGACGCGACGATCGCGACGAAGGACGATGCGCCCTCTGGCTCTACGGCGGGGGGCTGGGCGCTCCGTCGGAGCTCGAGACCTGGTGGCGCCTCGTCTCGGAGCCGCCGGTCGCGTTGTCCTTCGACGCGTTCGAGGTCAACCAGAAGGGACACAAGCCGCTACCCGCCGACGGGCTCGCGCACGCGTCCTCGCTGCTCGAGAAGAAGCGAACGACGTCGCTCAAGCTCTATCGGACCGGCAGCGCCGACACGCGCTACCTCCAGCTCATGCGACATCACGCGGGGCTCGGCATCGCGGGGACCTCGCGCGAGACGACCGCGGAGGACGTGCTCTCGTGGTTGACGCGCGCGCTCGACGCGCTGCCGATCGAGCGCGGCTACGCGCTCTTCGTCACGAACCGGCAGGGCACTTGGACCACACACCACGACCAGGGGCACCTCCAGCCGCTCGACTTCGCGGGCTCCTGGATCCAGATCTTCGGACCCGCCGAGGGGCAGCGGATCTCGTTCGACGCGCTCGCCGCGATCGCCGGAGGCCCCGGGCTCGAGCGCCTGCGCGTGGCGCGGTCGAAGCGCCACCTCGTGCTGGCGTTCGGTCCCACGCCGCACGAGCTCGCCACGGCGGAGGAGCGCCTCGCGTTCGAGATCGCGAGCGCGCGCGTGCTCTGGAAGTCCTACGAAGAGCGGCTCGGCTTCGTGCCGCACGAGCTCGCGCGCGAGGTCCTCACGCCGCGGTTCGAGGCGCTCGGGTTCGAGGCGGTTCCGCTCTCGCCGCGTGAAGAGGCGCTCGGCCGGCTCCACTGGATGGCGCGGCCGGCGTCGGGCGCTCGCGCGATCGTCCTCACGCCGATCCTGCCGATGCGCGAGCTGCGCTTCACGCTTCGCGTGCTCCACATGCCGGGCGATCCCGACGCAGACACCATCCACGACCCGGCGCGCACCCACTGGGTCGACGACGAGGAGGCCCACACCCACGAGCTCGCGCGCACGGGGCTCGAGACGCTCGCCACGAAGGTGGAGGTCGAGGCCATGCCGTTCTTCGAGAACGTGAAGAAGAAGAGGTGAGACAGTAGGTCGGCCACGCGTCGGAGGCCGCGAGCAGCCGCGCGTTCCGACGCGAATGCGGCGTGCCGCCCGGCGCGTGGCGACGCAGAGCCGACGGCGTCTCCGCGTAGCGCGCCGAGCGATGGCGCGACTCTAGGAGCGACCTCCGACCACCCAGACGCTGCGCGGAGCGCTGTTCTCGAAGTCCTCGGCGAGTTTGGCTGACGCGGCCTTGCGGTCGAGGGCCTGGAAGGTGCCCTGGATCTGGTGGACGGGCGCGCGCTTCGCAGTTCCCGCCTCGAAGATCGTCGCGTTGTCGACCCACACGACCCAGACGTCGTAGCGATGCTCGCCGCCCTGCGTCACGGTCCAGCGACACATCAGGGCGTCGCCCTCGGTCATGTCCTCGGCCTCGAGCCGCGCGACGAAGTGCTTCGCGTCGCGGACCTTGCCGCCCAGGTACGCTTCGGCGGCCCCGCGGTACTGCGCCTTCTCCACCGCACCGAGGCCGGCGTAGTGGGAGGGCGCGACGGCACGCGGCTCGCGGAACGTCAACGTGCCCTTCGCCTTCCGCGGTGGCGCGGGCGGCGCCTCCTTCTTTGCGCGCGCTTCGTACTGTTTCAGGATCGCCGCGATGCGTGGCGACTTGCGACGCCACTGGGTGAGATACCCCCACGAGGCGACGCGCTTCAGCTCGCCCCGCGCCGCGGCCCGTTCGAGGATCGTCGTCGTCACCTCGGGAGCGAGGTCGAGGAAGTGCTCCGCGATGCGCGATTCTGCGTTCTGGTTTGCGCGGATCTCACGATCGAAGATCGCGGTGAGCCGCGGCTCGGGGATCGTCGAGAGCACGGCGCGGTGGCTCTCCACTTCGCCGAACGCGCTGACGAGCGGATCCCACACCGCCGGCAGGGCGGACTTCGGCGGCAGCGACGCCGCGAGCACGGGGAGGACCAGGTAGCCGGCTCTCTGGCGCGCGGCGGCGTGCGCCTTCGTGAGGGCGAGCTTCGCGATGCGCTTCGCGCGGACGAGCGCTTCGTCGGGATGGGCGCTGAACCACGCCTCGAGCTCCTGCTCGGCGCCGCTGTAGACGCCGTAGTCGGACGACGCGAACGCGCGGAGGAGAGCATCGTCGCTCCGAGGAGGTCGTGCCTTCTTCTTCGCGCCAGCCACGCGGCGAGCGTATCGCCGGACCGGGCCAGGCCCAACCTCGATCCGACTCAGCCTCGGCGCGTCCCGTGCCACCCCGCGATCATGAACGCCTGGAAGAAGCAGACGGGCGTCTCGATGCCGCTCCGTCGGAGCAGGGACTCCACCTCGGCACCGGGCAGCACCGTCAGCGTGGATTTCAACACCTCGGGGAGCTTCGCCAACGACTCCGGGGTTCCGCCCATGAGCGATTGCACCTGCTCCCAGTCCCGGAGCATCGCGGGAAAGGCGGGTGACTCGAGGTCGTAGCTGATCTCGGTGCACACCAAGGTGCCGTTCGGCACCAGGCGCTGGACCATGTTCTCGTAGAACGCCTGCCGCTCCGTCCGCGGGACGAAGTGGCCGACGAGCACGCTCACGGCCGCGTCGAACGTCTCTCCGGGCGGCACGTCCTCGACCTGGCCGTGGAGCAGCTCACAGCGCTCGCTGAAGCCGGCCGCTTCGAGGCGCTCGCGGCAGACGTCGAGCATGGGCTGCGACGGGTCGACGGCGACGAAGGTCCACTCCGGGTAGGCCTTCGCGAGCGAGAGCACCTCGGCTCCCGTACCGACTCCGACGGAGAGGATCCTGGCGCGCGCAGGCAGTCCGTTCAGCACGAGCCGAATCAGGAAGTGCATACACTCGCTGATCGACGAGAGCGCGCGGTTGCGCGCGTCGTAGCTCTTCGCGAGATCTTGGTCGAAGAAGTGTCCGGGTCGCTGCTGCGCCATCGCGGATCATCCTCGCACACTCGGCGGCGACGCGTTCGCGCCTCGCGAGCGTCATCGACGGGTCGCGACGAACGCGACACGTCGTGGGCCCAGCGCGACTCCGCCGTACGCGCGCGCCGTCTCGACGTCGAACCCCACAGCCTCGAGCCAACTCCGGAGGTCGCGCTCGCGAAACAGCCGCACGTGGTGGCTCTCTCCCGCTCGCCGATACCGGCCGTCGTCTTCGCGAACGAACGTGTCCACGCACCGCACGAGTCGGCGAGCCGCCCGGTCCTCTCGGGTCTCCCACAGGACGGTCCAGAGAGGCTCGCTCCGCCACCCCCTGGCGTCGAGCGGCGGACCGTCTACGTCGATGACGTCGAACACGAACCGACCGCCGGCGGCGAGCGCGCCCGCGACGGTCTCGAAGAACGAACGGACGCGTGCGTCCGCGTCCTCCCCGCTCGGGCCAGGGAGGGAGTGATAGGTGAGGACCTCGCCGATCGCGAGCACCGCGTCGCACGCCTCGAGCTCGACGTCGTACGCGGACGCGCACACGAAGGTCGCCCCCGGCGCGTGCGCTCGCGCGATCTCCGTCAGGTGAGGAGAAGGCTCCACCGCCGTCACGTCGAAGCCCGCCTCGACGAGGGCGCGGGTCGTGACGCCCGCTCCGCAGCCGACGTCGTAGACGCGCCGGACCGCGATCGAGGAGCGCTTCAAGATCGAGACGAGCTCGGGCGACGCGGCGCGCGCGAGAGCGCCGAACCCCTCGGCCTGGATTCTCGACAAGTCTGCGCCGTACAGGGTCATGCGCTCCTATGTGCGCCGAACGACTCGACGCTCCGAGCTAGCTCGAGAGCTCAGACGCGCGAGCTCAGAGGGTGCACTTCGGTGACACCTTGGCGACGCACTTCTCTTGATTGAGACAAGAGCCGCTCACGCACTCGTCGGACATCTTGCACTTCGCGCCGATCGGCTTCCGCGCCACGCACCTGTGCGTCGCCGCGTTGCAGAACGCGGACAGCTTGCAGCGATGATCCTTGCACGACGCTCCCGGGCCGCCGGCAGCGATGCACTTGCCGTCGTGGCAGACGCCGTCCGGTCCACACTCGTTGTCGTCGACGACACCCGTCCCACCCTGCGCACACGCCGCGCCCACCGGCTTGGCCTTCGCGCACATGTGCGTGGTGTGGTCGCAGAAGAGCGCCGCCGCCGCGTCGCAGAGGATCGCGCGCGGAAACTTCGCCGTCCCGAGCGACGAGCTCTCGACATGGATCACCTCGCCCACGCAGGGTGAGGCGCCCTCCTTGTCGCTGACGGTCTTGAGCTGGCAATACGAAGGACCGGCGACCTTGTGCTTGTCCGTGTACGGCTTCTGGCACCGGACCTCGCACCCGTCGGGCTGCTCGCACTGGAAGTCGCGCGTGCACTCGGCGCCCGGCTTCAGCGAGTAGGGCTCCGGCTCGAGCGACGCGGCCGGCGCGGCCGACGCCGAGGCGACCGCCGACTCGGCGGCCACGGGCACGGCGCTCGCCGACGCCGCTCTGGCGGAAGCGTCGTTTGCGTCTCCGCCCGGGGGCGACGGCTTCGAACAGCCGACGGTCAGCAGCACCAGCGCAGCGGCGAACGAGCGATGCATGAGCCGCGTTGTCGCATCATCCTCGCGCACTTGCGAGTGCGATCGACGGCGGGCAGGTCGTCGCGGACGTCCTCCGACTCGAAGCTCAACCCGCACGCGTGACGGGATCGCGCCGCGCTCACAGCGCCGAGAGGTAGGCCGCGAGGTCGCCCAGCTCGGCGCGCGTCAGCTCGGCGGGCACGTGCGCGAAGCCCGCGCACTGCGGGTCGAGCGCCTCGTCGAAGGTCGAGCCGCAGCCCGTGTGCATGAGCGGCAACCTCGCCGACACGCCGACGAGCGACGGCACCTCGAACGCGCCGCCCGTGCCCACGTCGAACCGCCCGGACTTGGTGCGCATGGCCCCCGCGTGACACTCGCCGCACTTGGCGCGCGGTCCGTCGAAGAGCGCGAGCCCGCGCGCGAACGCGAACGGATCACGCGCCGCGGCGATCCTCGGCGCTCGCAGGGCCGACAGCCAGCCGTCGACGGTCTGGGCGTGCGCTTCGGTGAGCTCGGGCCCGTCCATTCTGCTTGTATATACATGCTCTAGCAGGCTCACCATGTCGGGGATGTCGCCGCTCAGGTGGAACGGCGCCGTCCCTCGCAGCGTGCCCAGCATCGACGGCGTGCGACGCGACGCGCTGCCGACCGTCCAGACGAGCGCGTCGTCTCCGCCCTCGCCGTGGCACGACGCGCACGCGATGCCGGCGCCCGAGTCCGCGTGGAACACGGCGTGGCCGGTGTCGCGCCGCGTCGGTCCGCCGAGCGAGAGCCTCTCGCCCGACGGATAGTAGAAGAGCGCGTCGGGCTCGCGCAGCTGCACCACCACGCGCCCGGGCCCCGGCGCCGCCACCGCGACGGGCTCGCCGTCGTCGAGCACCGACTTCGTGGGCGGACACGGACCGCCGAGAGACGCGCCGTCGATCTCACGCGCGTCGAGCTGGAGCACGCGTGGCCGCCCGCGCGTGTGACCGTTGCCGGCCGCGACGACGTACAGCGACGCGCCGTCGTAGGCGATGTCGACGGGGAGCACCGCGATGGCGGGCATGCGCACCGCCGCGTCTCCGTAGCGCGAGACCTCGGTGCGCACGACCGGGCTCGCGGGGCAGTCTTCGTCGCCGAGCGCGCCCGGGCGCGTGCCGTACCCGCCCGGGCGATCGGGCACCGACTCGACGCGCGCGCTCTGGTGCACGACGATCGGCTCGGGGTGGTCCTTGCCGGTGGGCGCGATCATGCGCCACGCGAGCGACGGCCGACGACCGGTCCGCGCGCTGGGCGCGCGAGACGTGCGCACCACCTCGAGGCTCGCGTCGAGCTCGAGCACCTGGGCGGCGCGGTAGCGCGAGACGAAGACGCGGTCTCCCGAGACGACGACGTCACGCAGATCGGGCGCGACGACCTTCGTCGTGGACGCCACGCTCGACGACGGGTCGGCGGGCATCCGCACGAGCACGCCCTCCCGGCACGCGACGAGGATCGACGCGTCGCTCGGCGACGCCGCGACGCCGCGCGGGGCGGCGCACACCTCGCGGCGCGCCAGCACGGCGCCGGTCGCCACGTCGACCGTCAACACGGCGCCCGCACCGCGGAGCACCACGTGCACGCGCCCGGCGTCGTCTTCCGCGGCCCGCCCCGGCTCGTCGTGCGGAGAGAGGCGCACGCGCGCGACGATCTCTCGCGAAGGCCCGACGACGGTGACGACGTCGCGATCGGGGTCCGAGACCACGAGACCGCCTGCGTGGGTCGCGAGCAGGGTGCCCCCCGAGATGGGCGGCGGCGCGTCGGCCTGGCTCACCGCGACGCCGAAGTCGGGCCGACCTTCTTTGGCCGGCTCGGGCTTCTGCGCCGGCGTCGGCGACGTGCTGCCGCCGCCCCAGCTGCTCGAGCTCGACGAGGAGGTGGACAGGTCGAAGCAGGCGGGCGTGAGCGCGGACAAGAGGAGCGCGCTCGAAAGAACGCGGTGGGAGTTCATGAGAGAGAGCCTGCACCCACTCCGCGCCGGCGACCGCTGACAGCACGTGACTCCTCGCGCGCGTTGCGGCCGCGACCCGCCCCGGACGCGCCCACGTTCACCCGACCGCGCCGGTGTTCTCCGGCGCGAGGTCCAGGCGAGGCCCTTGTATCCAGTCAAATCGAGCACTTACGCACTGGGCGGACGCGGCACACGCTCTGCAATACGCAGGTCAGCGCACGCGGACGCGGCGCTCGCTTCCCCAATCACGGGGCACTCGGAGGGAACCTCGACATGAAGCTCACGCACCTGACCGTACTCTCATCGATCGTCATGCTCGGCGCCGCGACCGGCTGCACCGTCAAGGCCGCCGACGCCGACGACAACGCCGACCTCGGCACGTCAGAGTCGCTGCTCATCGCCGACGACAGCGAGTCCGCCGAGACCGACGAAGACCTGGAGAAGGGTCTGGACGAGCCGCTCAGCGGCGCGAGCGAGACCGACCCCGGCACGCCCGCCGAGGGAGCGAGCGACGCAGAGCTCATGGAGAAGGTGCGCACCAACCCCGGTCGCTTCTTCAAGCCGGCCGGGTGCATCACGACGACCGTCGCGGCCAACGTGGCGACGCACGTGTTCGACGGGTGCACGGGCCCCGGCGGCATGGTCGGCTTCAACGGCACGATCACCTCGACGTACACGCGCGGCGACGGCTCTCTCACCGTCACGCACCAGGCGACGGGCTTCAAGATCAACGGCGCCGAGATCACGGGGAGCCGCGTGCTCGTCTACTCGCGCAGCGGCGCCGCGGTGACCCGCACCCGCACCGGCAACTGGAGCGGCACCACGGCCAAGGGCAAGGCCATCTCGCACCAGGCCAATTTCACCGCGACGTGGGACCCGGCCGCCAAGTGCATCACGCGCAGCGGCAGCGCCAAGACGAGCATCGGCGAGCGCTCGCTCGAGCGCGTGCTCACCGACTACAAGCGCTGCGGCATCGGCAGGCTCGGCTGCCCCGAGAGCGGCAAGCTGGTGCTCACCGGGACCAACGGCGCCAAGACGGTCAGCGCCACGATCGAGCTCAAGGGCGGACGCTCGTACGAGGTGACGACGTCGGGCGGGCGCACGTTCTCGCGCAACAACTGGCTCTGCGTGCCCAGCGCGAGCTGAGCCCGTTCTCTTGCCTGTGCGCTCGGCCCCGCACCCGTCGCGAGACGTGCCGTCGCCGCGCATCAGGCGCACATGTGGGTCGACCTCGCGCGCGGCTCCCCCCGTACAGCGAGCGCGCACCTTTTTCACCCAGAGCGTGCGGATGGAGCACATGGTGCACGCTGCACGCATCTGTCCCACCGATCTGTGAAGTAGGCCTCGATTGCTCATTCCGCGGGCGCGTCGCGAGCGGCGACAGTCGTGGGCATGAACGAATCCCGTGTCGTCGCCCTCGCCGTCCTCGCAGGAGTCTTCACCGCCGCATGCAGCGACGCGCCCGCGGTCGCGCCGCCCGAGGAGCTCGTGGGCGATCCCGTCGCCCAGCCGATCGTCCGCGGGCAGCCCGCGCCGTCGTTCGAAGAGGCTGCGCTCATCGACGCGCAGTCGTTCATCTGCTCGGGCGCCGTCATCGCGCCGCGCGTCGTGCTCACCGCAGGGCACTGCGTCACCGGCGCGTCGTGGTGGCGCGTGACCACGCCCCACGCCGGCGGCAAGAGCGCCACGGGCACGCGCAAGTGGACCGAGTACGTGAGCACGGGCGGCTCGGTGAACTCGCGCACCAACGACGTCGCCGTCATCCTCCTCGACGCGCCCATCCAGCTCTCGGGCTACCCCGCGCTCGCGAGCGCGCCCGTCGCCAACGGGACCAAGGCGATCAACGTCGGCCGCATCCAGAACGGGCGCGCGTCGTACTCGCAGCTCTTCGTGGGCGAAGAGGTCACGCTGGGGCCCGCGCGGTGGTTCCCCTTCTCGTACGAGTCGGTCGAGATCATCCAGTCGGGCGACTCGGGCGGGCCCGTGTACGACCACGCCGGCGCGGGCCGCACGATCCTGGCCGTCAACTCCGGCGCGGGCGGCGGCACGCAGATCCTCGCGCGCGTCGACCTCGCCTACGCCAAGATCCAGCAGCTCATCGCCGACAACGGCGGCGGCGGCAACGCGAGCTCGTCCGGCGGTGCTTCATCGGGCGGCACCTCGTCGGGCGGCGCTTCGTCCGGAGGCGCTTCGTCCGGAGGCGCGTCGTCGTCGGGCGGCGCGGCCTGCGCGGGCACGCCCGAGGCCGAGCCCAACGACAGCTCGCCCCAGGCCAACGACATCTCGGGCACGCGCTGCGGCGCGCTCTCCACGGGCGCCGACGTCGACTGGTACACGTGGACGGCCGGCTCGTCGGGCGTGCCGTACGACATCCAGCTCGCCGCGAGCGGCGACGCCGATCTGCTCATGTGGAAGTACGTGAACAACGGCTGGGTGACGATCGCCAACAAGACGCCGCAGTCGTTCAAGAGCACGTCGAACGCCCCCGGCAAGTACGTGATCGCCGTGCGCTCGACCGGCAGCGCGGCGCAGAGCTACACGCTGTCGGTCACGCACTGACGCCGCGATCGCGACGACTGCGGCCTCGGCGCCTCGTGCGCGGGAGTGGTACCTCCGCGCACAGGCGCCGCGTGAGTCAGAGGCCCATCAGCTTGGCGACGTAGTAGCGCATCGTCTCGGTGGTGCCGCCGCCGATGCGGAGCAGGCGCTGGTCTCTCCACGCGCGCGCGATGTGGTACTCCTCGATGTATCCGGCGCCGCCGTGGAACTGCATGCACTGGTCGATGACCTCGGTGCCCAGCTCGCCCACGAAGATCTTCGCCATGCTGATGCGCTTGACGGTCTCGAAGCTCAGCGGCGCCTTCTTGACGTAGCGTTCGTCGTTGTACTCCTCGACGACCGCGTAGGTGAACGCCTTGGCCGCCTCGAGCTTGGTCTGCAGGTCGACGAACTTGTGCTGCCAGTACTCGCGCTTGATGATCGGCTTGCCGAACGCCTTGCGCTCGCGCCCGAACTCGATGGCCTGATCGATCGCGAGCTGCAGCCCGCCGCACGCGCTGACGCACGCGATGAGCCGCTCGGTCTGGAAGTTCTGCATCAGGTACATGAAGCCCTGGTTCTCTTCGCCGAGCAGGTAGCGCTTGGGGATGCGCATGTCCTCGAAGGCGAGCTCGGCGGTGTCGCTCGCGTGGTTGCCCACCTTCTTGAGCTTGCGTGCCACCGAGAAGCCCTTCGTCTTGGCGGGCACCAAGAAGAAGCTGCACCCGTGCGCGCCCGCCTCGGGGTTGGTCTTGGCGAGCAGCGTGACGTAGTCGCAACGCGTGCCGTTGGTGATGTACGTCTTGGCACCGTTGATGACGTAGTCGTCGCCGTCCTTCTTGGCCGTCGTCTGGATGCCCGCGACGTCGCTGCCCGCGTTGGGCTCGCTCACGCCGAGCGCCATGATCTTCTCGCCCTTGAGGGCGGGGATGAGGACCTCCTCGATCTGCTCCTTGGTGCCCAGGTCGCTGATGACCGGCGTGGCCATGTCGCCCTGCACGAGCAGGCCCATCGACACGCCGGCGGAGCGGCAGCGCGGGAGCTCCTCGGCCTTGGCGACCGAGAACCAGTAGTCGCCGCCGAGACCCCCGTGCTCCTCGGGGTAGTGCGCGGCAAAGAGCCCGAGCTCACCGGCGCGCTTGAACACCTCGTTGGGAAAGAGCTCGGCCTCTTCCCACGCGTCGGCGTAGGGCGCGAGCTCCTTCTCGGCGTACTGGCGGACCGTGTTCCTGAACTGATCGTGCTCCTCGCGGAAAGGCTTCGGCATGACTCGCTCCTGAGGGCGCGCGCGCACCCCGAGCGGGTGACGCTTGTGCGCGACGAAGTATTTCGTACACGAAATATACGCAAAGGCAAGAGTCACCGCCAGCCGCACGCGCCGCAAGCCTCGCCACGCGCGCCGCCGGCCCCGCCGCGCGCGGAGCTACTTCTTGAGCTCGGGCGGAGGCACGACGTTCGACACGGCGTCGACCTGGCGGAGCGCGAAGATGAGCGCGTCCTTGTCCTCGTCGGTCATGCCTTTGTAGTACCACCAAGGCATGAAGTAGAGCGGGCGGCCCGCCTTGCCGACGCCCTCGTTGAAGACGCGGCGCAGGTCGTCGTCGGAGTAGGCGCCGATGCCCGTCGCCTTGTCGCTCGTGATGTTGGGCGCGTGGATCTTGCCCACCGAGCTCCGAAAGGCCTCGCCGCCCGCGAGGCGCTTGCCCGGGATGGGCTCGCGCTTCTCGTTGAAGGTGTCGTGGCAGTCGCTGCACGAGCACACCTTGAGCAGCCAGTCGCCACGCGCCTTCTTGTCCGACGCGGGCGGCGCGCCGGCCGACGGCTTCTCGAGCGGCGCAGGCACGCCGCGCACGAACATCGAAACCGGGAAGCCGATCTTGGTGGCGGCGAGCTTGTTGCTCTGCGGCGCGAGCGTGCGGAGGTAGGCGATGATCGCCAAGGTGTCGTCGTCGCTCAGCGTCGCCGCGTACGTCTGGAACGGCATCATCGGGAAGAGCGGGCGCCCGTCCTTCGAGACGCCCTCGCGGATGGCTCGCGCGATCTCGCCGTCGCTCCAGTTGCCGAGGCCGGTGTCCTTGTCGGGCGTGATGTTCGGGGCGATGATCTCCCAGTCGGGGTACGACGGGTCCTTCTCCCACACGCGGCCGGCGCCGAGCTTCTCTTCGATGTACGGCTCGCCGGGCTGATCGGTGCGCACGGGCGAGTGGCACGCGACGCACCCCGTGACGTGGTGCACCAGGTACTTGCCGCGCGCGATCGCCTCGGGCGACGTGGGCGCGGTCATGGCGGGGGCCGGCCGCATCTTGGGCGACAGCACGTAGAACTTGAGCACGACGCCGAGCACCGCGAGCAGCAGCAGGGCGCCGACGACGGCCAGGATCCGCTTGACGATCTTCATCCGCTCACTCTCCCTCTCCCCTGGGGACCGAACGTCGTCGGTCACTTCGCCTTCGGATCGAAGCTCCGCACACGACCGACGAGCGCGTCGAGCTGCTCGGGCGTGAAGGTGGCGCCGAACGGCGGCATGCCGGCCCCCTTGCCGTCGCGGATCGTGCGCTTGATGTCCTCGTCGGTGAACGCGCGCTGGAAGTCGGGGTCGGCGAAGTTGCGCGGCGACGGTCCGCCCTCGTAGAGGGGCAAGCCGCCGTGGCCGTCCTCGCCGTGGCAGCGCGCGCACACGCTCGCGAAGAGCGCCTTTGCGTCGGCGCTCGGCTCGGCCTTCGGCTTGGAGCACGACGCGACCATCGCGAGCGCGAGGGCGGCGGTCGACGCGGCGACCAGACCGCTCACCGGCGGCGCGGACGCGCGGCGAATTCGGCTACCCTCGGCCCGGACGCACGAGAGGAGACGCGCGATGGCGGACGTGGTGGTGACGGGCGCGGCGGGGTTCATCGGGAGCGCCGTGGTGCGGCTGCTCCTCGAGCAGGGCCGCAGCGTGCGCTGCATCCTCGAGCCAGGCGGAGACGCGTCGAACCTCGAGGGGCTCGATGTGGAACGCGTCGTGTGCGACGTGTGCGAGTTCGAGGCCATGCGGAAGGCGCTGGACGGCAGTCCTACGCTCTATCACCTCGCCGCGATTTACAAGACTTGGCTCGACGACGAGACGACGATTTGGCGCGTCAACGTCGAGGGCACGACGGCGACGCTGCTCGCCGCGCGAGCCGCCGGCGTAAAACGTGTGGTGTACACGAGCTCGATCGCGGCGATCGGATGGAAGGAGGGTGGCCTGGCAAGCGAAGCGACCACCTTCAACCTGTTCGACATCGCGAACCCCTACATCCAGAGCAAGTGGCTGAGCGAGCGCGTGGCGCTCAACTTTGCGGCGGCGGGGATGGACGTCGTCGTGGTCAACCCGGCCTTCCCGTTCGGGCCCGGCGACGTGGCGCCCACCCCCACGGGGAACATCGTGCGCGGCGTGCTCTCGCGACAGGTGCGCGGCTGGGGCAGCGGAGGCTTCTGCGCCATCGATGTGGAGGACTGCGCGCGCGGCCATCTGCTCGCCGAGGAGCGCGGCGTGCGCGGCGAGCGCTACATCTTGGGCAATCACAACGTGACGTACCGAGACTTCTTCGCGCTGGTGGCCCAGGTCGCGGGCGTGCCCGCGCCGACGCTCCCGATCCCGAACGCCGTCACGGCCGGCGTCGCCTACGCCGCCGAGAAGTGGGCCGACCACATCTCGCGCAAGGAGCCGATCGGCACGTACAAGTCGGTCAAGTACGCGCAGCGCGAGATCTTCTTCTCGAACGAGAAGGCACGACGCGATCTGGGCCTGCCCACGCGACCGCTCGAAGAGACGGTCGCGCGCGCCGTCGCGTGGTTCCGCGACGGCTTCGAGGCGCGAGCGCGGAGCTGAGCGTCAGCGCTTCTTCTTCGCGGGCTTCTTGG
>JAGQJA010000042.1 GCA_020430845.1 Myxococcales bacterium | reverse complement strand
GTTCGGGCGACTCGTCGACCACGGCTCCGTCCGACGGCTCGACCACCGACCCGCCGAAGAAGCCCAAGAAGCCGGCGGCGCCCAAGAAGCCGAAGAAGAAGGACGAGCCCAAGGCCGAGGAGCCCAAGAAGGACGAGGAGAAGAAGGAGGAGCCCAAGGCCGAGGAGCCCAAGCCCGCCGCCTCCCAAGAGCTCGCGGGCGAGCCGGGCGCGCGCGAGCGGGGCTTCCAGTTCTCGTTCGGCGCGGGCTTCACTCGCCAGGACGTCGGCGCGTTCTCCGACTCGCTCTCGTTCGACAAGACGGGCGCGAACGGCGTCTTGCTCGAGCTCGGCCTCGGCGTGCGCTTCACCCAGCTCCGCGCCGGCATCCGCCTGCGCGCGGCCGACACGACCGAGTTCACGCTCTGGCAGGCGATGCTCGAAGGCGGCTACGGCTTCGTCATCCCCAAGCTCCCGGTCGTCCCGGTCGTGCTCGGTCACGTGGGCTACACGTTCAAGCGCGACATCGAAGACGCCGTGATCCGCTCGCAGCTCCCCGCGGGCACCGCGCTCACGCCGCAGTTCGGCGTCGACGGCCTCATCCTCGGCGTCGACGTCGCGGCCGACTACCACGCGAGCAGCTACTTCCACATCTCGCCGTTCATCACCGGCGACGTGCTCTTCGTCGGCCGCGGTCGCGCCGCGGTCCCGCGCACGGTCTTCGGCAACCCCACGCCCGAAGAGACGGCGCGTCCGCTCTACAACGAGTCGGGCTCCGGCATCGGGTACGGCTTCAACGCGGGACTCCGCGGCCTCTTCGACGTCGGCTTCTGAGCCGCACGCGACGCGCGCCCGGCCCAGTACGCGACCAGCGCGAACGGGACGGCGAGCACGTCGGTGGGATCGGCGACGAGGACCACCCGCGCGAGGCCCGGGGTCGCGCCTCCGCGCATCCACGCGGCGAGGGCGCCCGCCGGCCACTGCATCGCGCCCCACGCCACGCGGTACGCCTCGTTGCCCGCGTGCGTCGTCTTCGTGAAGGTGAAGACGAGGGCCGTGACCACGCAGAGGGTCGCGAGGGTCAGGTCGCGCCCACGGTCGGTGACGACGGCGCGCGCCGAGAGCGGGCGCAACAGCAGCGCGAGCAGCAGCGGAAAGAACACCATCCCCGCCACGTCCGAGAGCTTGCCCGTGACGAAGCCGGGGTAGGCGCGCTTGAGCACGTGGTCGTTGAGCGCCATCGTGAGCACGCCCGCGGCGAGCGTGAGGTCAGCGCGCGCGCTCCGCGTCAAGGCAGCCTCTGCAGAGAGACCGTCTGCGCACGCCCCTGCTTGTCGCGATCGCCCCCGAGCGGCTCGCCGACGGGGCTCCAGGTGAAGCGGGCGTTCGCCTGATCGACGTTCGTGATCGTCACCGTGATCGTCCCGCTCGGCGAGGCGTCGAAGCACGACGCGCGCAGCACCGGCTCGCGCTCCTCGAGCGCGCCCGTCACCCACTTGCCGTCGACGCTCCGGAACACCTCGCTCGTGGAGCACCCGGGCCGCGAGTCGGCGTGGTCGACGCGGATCGAGGCGTCCACTTGCGGGTCGAACGCGCCGAGCCGCGAGGAGACGATGGCGCCGGACGTCGACGTGAACCGCAGCTTGAACGAGCGCGACTCGCCGGACTGGAGCGTGAGCCGCTCGGCCGTGGGCGTCGCCGAGCTCGGATCGCCCGGGATGGTCTCTGGCGGCGGCTGGCTCGTCGCGACCGTGGCGACGACGGCGAAGGCTGCGAGGGGGATGCGGAACCAGCGAGACGAGACGAAGGATGCGAGCGACATGGGTGAGCGCTCCATCGCAACCGACGTGCCTCGCCGCCCGAGCCCACGTTCTTGCGACGAAACCGTGTTTCACGGCCCGAAGGCCGGCCCGCAGCCATGGCGATCCTGTCAGGCCTCTGGGGGGACGCGTTGACACCCGGCGTGCCGTCGGGGGGGCACGTCCGAGAAGGCGCCGATGTAGGTGGTGGTGGTGAAGGGATCCACCCGCGGCGGACCGGCATGCCTACGAGTCGGCGCGTCCGCGCTCACAAAGTGTCGAAATGACTCATGTGGGACAAGAGACGACTCCGGCATACCCTTCGCACAAGAGACGCAAACCCCCAGGCTCGGAGGAACTTTCCACATGGCGCTCGACCTTCTGAACAAGACCCGCTGGCTCTCCCTCGCTTCTGTCATCGCGCTCGCCGTCGGCAGCGCCACGGCGGGGACCGGGTGCACCGCGGAGGCCGCGCCGGACGCGGAGAGCGCAGACGGGGACGAGGGCGTCGCGACCGACGACATCACGCAAGTCGACCACACCAAGGTCAAGCGCCAGTCGATCGGCAACTGCTGGCTCTACGCCACCTCGAGCTGGCTCGAGGCCCTGCACAAGGGCGCGACGGGCGAGGAGGCCAACACCTCGGAGTCCTGGCACACGTACTGGCACTGGTTCGAGCAGCTCGCCAACGGCCGCGCGCGCGACGAGATCTCCACGGGCGGCAGCTACGGCACCGCGGCCGACCTCGTGACCCGCTACGGCATCATGATGGAGGGCGACTTCATCTCGTCGGAGGCCGAGGCCGAGATGAGCGGTCGCCAGTCGAGCGCGCTCAACGCCGTCAACGCGTCGCTCAAGGACGGTCCGCTCAAGGACGCCGTCGCCAGCCGCGACCGCAAGGCGATCCGCGCCGAGCTCGACAAGGCGTGGGGGCTCACCCCCGAGACGATCGCCAACATCGATCGCGTCTTCGGTGCGGGCGTCACGCGCACGCTCGACAAGTCCTCGTATGCGCGCGGTCGCGCCACGGGGGCGAAGATCATCGAGGCGCGCAAGTTCGCCGCCCGCGTCAAGGACCCGCAGACGGGCCAGTTCGTCCAGGGCACGCTCGCCGACGCCCTCGGCAAGAGCAACGGCTGGTGGGGTCCGCGCGAGGGCAAGTTCGCCTGGAACGAGGTCAACTACCCGTACGACGCCCGCGGCCGCCGCGAGTTCTGGAAGCGCGTGCAGCGCGCGCTCCACGACCAGCAGCCCGTCATCACGTCGTGGAAGGTCGACTTCAACGCGCTCACCCAGGGCGCGCACTTCAGCCTCGAGGAGCTGCAGCGCCGCGGCCCCGGGCGTCAGGGCGGCCACATGACCGTCATGCACGACTACGAGGCCGACGTGCCGGGCATCGGCCTGCTCAAGGCGGGCGAGAACGCGACGCCCGAGCAGATGAACGCCGCGCTCGACGACGCGACCAAGATCTCGTTCATCCGCGTCAAGAACTCGTGGGGATCCATCCGCCCCGACCGCTGGAGCGAGGCCGCCATCGCCGGCTACCACGACCTCGACATGGCCTACCTCAACGGCCCCATCAAGGAGTGCCCCGAGGGCGTCACCGACGCGGCGCGCTGCTCGAGCGAGGTCACTCCGCTCTGGGACGTCGTGCTCCCGGCCGGGTACTGACCGATGGCCATGCTCTCCAAGCTCCGCCTCTTCTCCCTCGCGTCGGCCCTCGCGCTCGCCGTGGCCCCCACGGGCTGCACGGCGGCCGGTGACGAGCCCGCCGTCGGCGACGACGAGGGCGCGTCCGTCGACGACATCACGAGCGTCGACCACAGCGACGTCAAGCGCCAGTCGATCGGCAACTGCTGGGTGTACGCCACCGCGAGCTGGCTCGAGGCGCTCAACAAGGGGGCCACCGACGAGGCGAAGAACACGTCGGAGAGCTGGGTCACCTACTGGCACTGGTACGAGCAGCTCGCGAACGGGCGCACCTCCGACGAGGTGTCCACGGGCGGGAGCTGGGGCGTCGCGGTCGATCTCATCCTCCGCTACGGGCTCATGATGGAGGGCGACTTCATCCCGTCGGAGGCCGAGGCCGAGATGAGCGGGCGTCAGTCGAGCGCGCTCAGCGCCGTCAACGCCTCGCTCAAGAGCGGCGCGATGAAGGACGCCGTCGCGAGCCGCGACCGTCGCGCCATCCGACGCGAGCTCGACAAGGCCTGGGGCCTCGACGAGGCGACGATCGCCCGCATCGACAAGGTCTTCGGCGAGGGCGTCACGAGGACGCTCGATCGCTCGTCGACCGCCCGCCGCGCCGCCGCCGAGAGCAAGATCCTCGACGCGCGGGAGCTGCCCGCGCGCGTGAAGGACCCGTCGACCGGCGAGTTCGTACGCGGCTCGCTCGCCGACGCCATCGGCAAGAGCGCCGGTTGGAGCTCGAGGACCGGCAAGTTCGCGTGGAACCAGGTGAGCTACCCGTACGACGCCCGCGGGCGTCGCGCCTTCTTCAAGCGCGTGCAGAACGCGCTGCACGATCGCCAGCCCGTCGTCGTCTCGTGGAAGGTCGACTTCAACGCGCTGACGTCGAACGCGCACTTCAGCATCGAGGAGCTGCAGCGCCGCGGCCCCGGCCGTCAGGGCGGGCACCTCACGGTCATGCACGACTACGAGGCCGACGTGCCCGGCATCGGCCTGCTCAAGGCCGGCGAGGACGCGACGCCCGAGCAGATGAAGGCGGCGCTCGCCGACGAGACGAAGATCCTGTTCGTGCGCGTCAAGAACTCCTGGGGCGGCATCCGCCCCGATCGCTGGAGCGAGGCGGCGCTGCCCGGGTACCACGATCTCGACATGGGCTACCTCGACGGTCCCATCAAGGACTGCCCCGAGGGCGCCGACCGCGCCACGTGCACGCAGGACATCACGCCGCTTCGCTACGTGGTCCTTCCGGCGGGCTACTGACCTCGCGCGCCGCGCCGGCGGCCGTGCGCCGTCACTCGACGCGGAGCAGGCCGCTCGCCGTCGCGCCCGAGGGCGTGCGCGCCGAGGCGTTGATCGACAGGTAGAGGTCGAACTCGCCGCGCTTCATCATGATCGACGTGTGCGCGAACGCGCTCAGGGCGCCCTGCGACGTGGGGATGAGCTTGTCGGTCACCGCGCCGGGGATCGTCGCGCGGCCGGCCTTGCCGTCGAAGCGGCACGCCACCGACGCGCTCCGGTCGCCGGCGGCGTTGAGCCCACCCGCCGACACGTACACCACGCCGGCCTCGCCGCCGGTCCACGCGACGTCGAGGGGCGCCCCGCGCCGCACGGAGAGGGCTTGGCCGAGAGCCGGCCACGCGGGCGCGGTCACGGTCACCGCCGACGGCGTGACGATCGACTGTTCGAAGGCGGGCACGGCGTCGCCGGCCGCGCGCACCTTCACCGGCTCCGCCGCACCGAAGAGCTTGGTCTGGCCCGTGGCCGCGGCGTACGACCCGTCCTCGCGTGGCGCCAGGGTGATGACGCCGCCCGCGAGCTCGAGCCGGATCTCACCCGCGTGCGGTTGCTTGGTCGCGCGTCCGCCGCTCGGGTCTCCGCCGTTTGATTGCACTGTGCATGTATACGCGACGCAGGGGCCGTCCTCGTGGGCCTGGCAGGTGGTCCCGGCCGAGCCGCCGCCCGTCGGGGAGCCGTAGCCGCCGAGCGGCGCGTCGACGAACGCGGCCACGGCCGACCACTGCTCGTAGGTCTTCGCGCCGACCGTCGTGCTCGTCTGCGTGATGCTCACGTGCCCGCTCCGCGTCGCGCGCGGGCCGCCGCCACCGCTCGGGGTGCTCGTGTCGGTGCCGGTCCCGGCGCCGTCGCCTCCGGTGGGCGCGGTGGGCGCGGTCTCCGCGTCTCCGTTCGCGTCGGGCGCTCTGCTCGCGGTCGCCTTGGTGCTCGGCGCGGGCTCGCCGAAGGTCAGCGTGCACGCGGTGCCGAGCAGGGCGAACGCGGCGATGAGGACGAGGTGTCGTGGCGCTCTCGGGCGGGGCTCTTGCGCTTGCATCGGGCGTCGACGGCGAGGCGGCGTCGGCGGTTCCTCCACCCGGTTTGTACCGCGCCGAGGACCCAGCCCTTCCTCCCTCACCCGATTGCAGTGTGCCAAATTCGCGAAATCTGTCATGATGTTGAGAGGTGATCAGCTCGTCCGACACCGTGCTCCGCGCGCTCACCGACGACGGATCCTTTCGCGTGATCGCGGTCGACACGACCGAGACGGTGCGCGGCGCGGTCGCGGCGCAGCGGGTCAACGCGCGCCTGTCGAACCTGCTCGGCGAGGTCATCACCGGCTCGGTGCTCGTGCGCGAGAGCATGGCGCCCGACTATCGTTTGCAGGCGATCCTGCAGGGGGCCGACCGCCGCACGCGCATCGTCGCCGACACGCACCCGAGCGGATCGACGCGAGGCCTCGTGCAGGTCGCCGACGGCGTCGAGGACATGCCGATGGGGGAGGGGGCGCTCCTGCAAGTGGCGCGCACGCTGCACAACGGCACGCTCCAGCAGGGCGTGGTGCAGGTGCCGACCGACAAGCAGAGCGTGTCGTCGGCGTTCATGGCGTACATGGCCGACTCCGAGCAGACCGTGACCATGATGGCCGTGGGCTGTCACCACGCGGGCGGGCAGGTCGTCGCGGCCGGCGGATACCTGGTGCAGGTGCTCCCCGAGGCCCAACAGGGGCCGCTCATGGTGATGACCGAACGGCTCAAGGACTTCGAGGACATCCTCCCGCTGCTCGCGCGCGGCGCGGCCACGCCCGCCAGCCTGCTCGACGAGACGCTCTACGGCATGCCGTACACGCGGGTCGCCGAGCGCACGGTCCACTTCGGCTGCAACTGCAGCCCCGAGCGCCTCTCGATCTCGCTCGCCTCGCTGCCGCGCGCCGACATCGAGTCGCTGCTCGAGGGGGGGCAGGTGCTCGACATCGAGTGCGACTACTGCCGCACGGCGTACGCGTTCTCACCCGCGCAGCTGCGCTCGCTGCTCGAGAACAACTGAGCGCTCACTTCGCGCCGGCCGCGCGCGAGACGACGATCACCGTGCGGGCCGCGGCGCTCGGCGCCGTGTCGCACCGCGGGTACGGGGCACCGCCGTCGGCCGGAGCGCCGCTCGCCGCGTGGATCGAGATGCGCGCGTCGGCGAAGCCCGCGTCGGACGCGCCGGGCTTGGCGTAGTACGCGAGCACCACGTCGGGTGCGTCGGGCGTCTCGAACGAGGCCCAGGTGATGTGGAGCGGCGGGCCGCCACCCGGCGGCGGTGCCCCGGCGACGTGCTCCGCGCAGAGCGGTCGCGCGCCGGGGTAGGCGGCGAACCCGAGGAAGCGCCCGTCGGGCTCGAGCTGGGCCGGAGCCGGGGCGGCGGAGCTCTGCGTCGCGCCACCGCTGCTCTCGGGTCCCGTGGAGCGCGCAGTGGGCTCGGCGCTCGGTCTGCATGCGGTGAGGCAGAGCGTCACGAACGCGGCGTAGCTCTCGCGCTTCATCGGGCCATCATATCGCGCCCGCGGTAAGATGACCGCCCCCCTGTGCCGCGCCGCCCATCTCGCTCTCTCCCCGCCTCGGCGATCGCGTCGTTCATCCAGCCCGCCGAGATCGACGCGCTCCTCGAGCGCGTGCTGCCGGACGGCGCCGAGCGCGCGTTCGTCGTGAGGTGCATCACGCAGGAGGGACCCATCCACCATCGTGGCTCGAGCTACGCGCTCTTGCGCTTGCTCGGGGTGTTGCTCGACGAGCTCGGCGACGAGGGCGACGCGGTGGCGGACCCTCCGGGCGAGACGGTCTCGGTGCGCCTGCGTCTGCCGCCGCACATGGCGCGCGAGGGCGACGACGACTACCCGCTGCGCATGCCGACACGCCCACTCGACGCGATCGAGCCGAGCGGCGACCGCAAGCACGCGGCGCTCGTGGACTGCTTGACCGACGGCCCGCCGCACCACGCGCTGGCGAACGCGGCGATGGTGTCGCTGCTCGACCTCGCGATCACGCGCGCGCGCGCCAAGAGGTCGCGCGACGGATGAGCGAGCGGCCGGGCCCCGCCATCGCGCTGCCGCCCACGGTGCACGCGTCCTTTCTCGTCGCGGCGACCGACCTCGGGATGTGGTCGGCGGCGCGTCTGTTCTGCCGTGAGCTGTCCGCAGAGGGCGGCGCGCCGCTCGTCGAGGCGCTGCGCGACGAGCTCGGGCGGGACTTCCCCGTGCTCGACGGCGTGGCCGCGGCCTTCGGCGGCGGCGAGCTCCAGGCGCCGCGCGCCGAGCTGTTGGCCGACGCGCTCGCGGGCATCGATCGCCTCGTCGTGACGGGGCTCGAGGCCGACGCGCTCGACGCGCTCGCGGCGTGGCTCTCTCTCGACGTGGAGCTCGCGGTGCTGACCGGCGCGAGCGCGCTCGAGCCCGACTGGCGCGCGGCGCTCACCAACTACGCGCGACCCATCACGCGGTTGCCCCTGGGCGAGCTGCAGCGGTGGGCCGGCCGTAGGAGCGCGCTGCTCACTTTCCTCTACGGGCGCGACCACGCGCACGCGTACGTCGACTCGGCGTGGATGCGCGTGCACGCCCCGGACGTGCGTGTGCAGTTCCGCGCGCTCGTCGGCTGGAACCTCCTGTCTCAGCCGCTCGAGCTCTACCCGCGCTGGCTGTCGCAGACGGCGCTCGAGGACTTCTCTCACGTCGTGGGCCCATGACGAGCGCGCAGGTCCTCCTCTCGGCCATCTTGCTCGGCGGGTTGCTCCTGCAGGCCATCGTGCCGGGGCGCCGCCTCGTCATCGTCTCTTCTGCCGCGGCGCTCGCGTGCCTGGTCGCCACGCTGCGGGGCGTGAGCGACACCGCGAAGATCTTGGCCGAGGTGCCCTGGGACGTGCTCGTCATCCTCGTGGCGCTCGGGGTCGTGAGCGAGGTGCTCGCGCAGGCACGCGCCTTCGACTGGCTCGCCGTCAAGGTGAGCGATCTGAGCCGGGGCGACGCGCGGCGCCTCTACCTCGTGCTCGCCGTGACGATGTACGTGACGAGCGGCCTGGTGAACAACCTCACGGCGCTCCTGCTGGTGCTGCCGATGGTGCTCGTGCTCCTGCGCCTCATGGCGCCCGACCGTCGCTACGTCCGTTGGACGCTCGGCCTGCTCCTCGTCGCCTGCAACCTCGGCGGCGCGGCCACGCCCATCGGCGACTTCCCGGCGATCCTCATGCTCTCGGGTGGCCGCCTCACGTTCGGCCGATACTTGCAGTTCGCGCTCCCGGCGACGGCCATCGCGATCGTCGTCCTGCTCGGCGTCGTGCGCTTCGCCGTGCGCCCCGCCGAGGCCGTGCCGCGCGATCCGGTCACGCTCCGCCTCACGCGCGCGATCGTCACCGCGCTGCATCGGGGGCTCGTCGTCGAGCGATCCCTCGCCGTGCCCGCGCTCGGTTCGCTCGGGCTGATGCTCGCGGCCTGGTCGCTCCTGCCGGCGCGCCTCGGCGTGTCTCCGGCCCTCGTGTGCTGGCTCGGCGGTGGGCTCACGCTCCTGATGGCGCGGCGGCGCGGCGAGACGATCGCGCGGGCGGCCACGCAGGGCGAGGCGCTCCTCTTCTTGTTGTCGCTCTTCGTCATGGTCGGCGCCGTGCGGTCGGCAGGCCTCTTCGAGTCCGTCGCCAGGGCGCTCTTGGCGATCCCGGCCTCACCCCAGGTGCAGCTCACGCTCTTTCTCGTGCTCGCGGGTCTCCTCACCGGCGTCTTCTCGGCCGGCCCGGGCATGGCCGCGCTGCTCGACGTGGCCGACGTGCTCGCCAAGCGACTGCCCCCCCACGCCGTCTACGTGGGCCTGGCCCTCGCGGTGTGCGCAGGCAGCTCGCTCTTTCTCACGGCGGCGACCTCGGGCCCGCTCGCGCAGGCGCTCACCGAGGCCGCCGACCTCCGCGACGCGCAGGGCAAGAAGCTCCGATTCGGCTTCCGCGAGTTCGTCCCGGTGGGGCTCGTGTCGTTCGCCGTCATCGAGGGGGTCGCGCTCGTCTACGCGTGGATCTTCGCGCGGTAGACGCGCGTGACGGCGCTGGCGGCCCGTGCTAGTTCGACGCCCCCCCGAGCGCCCGTAGCTCAGCTGGATAGAGCAGCGGCCTTCTAAGCCGCCGGTCGCTGGTTCGAATCCAGCCGGGCGTGCCCTTGTAGGATACACGGAAAATGCGACGCCGCTGCGGAGGGGGGCGCGCGCGCCAGCCTGTGGACGCGCGCCCGAGGCCCCGGCATCTCACAAAGACCGACACAGGCTCCGAAAAAAGGCCGGCGGTATGAAGAAGTTGCGAGGTTGGCCCCGGCCCCAGACCCTCGCTACTCTTCTGGGGGACGGTTTTTTCGTGCCCTGCTCCCGCGTGCCCGTAGGCGCGCGGTATGCATGTGCGACCTAGGGCTGGGGTGCGCGGACCTGGGACGAGCACGCGAGAGACGACGAGGAGGATCGGTCGAAATGAACGCTCGCCGAAAGCTGTGGGTCAAGGTCATGGTCGTCGTGGCCCCAGTGCTCATGATTTTCGGCGTGGCGTGGGGCTGCGGCTCCGGGGACCGTCCGCCGGTGAGCGGCGGCGGCGTGACCGACCCGTCCCTCGAGAGGTGCGTCGACGGCCAGACGCGCGCTTGCTACGAGCTGCTCGGTCAGACCGCGGGCATCCGCACCTGCTTCGTGGGCACGCAGTCGTGCAAGGGCGAGGCGTGGGGCCCGTGCTCCGGCGGCGGGAGCGAGAACTCGATCGTGGTGTCGGCGGCGCACGCCGAGCTCGCGACCCCTTCGCTGCACGAGAGCTTCACCGCCCCGCGCGGCGGAATGATCAAGCAGCTCGCGATCAGCACGCCTTCGGCCGACGCTTCGGGGTGCAATCCCTGCGATCCGTCGTGCATCGGCTGGGACGAGTGTGGCCCGTTCGGCGCGGGACCCGCGGACGCCGGGCCCACGGTCTACTTTGCTCCGACCGCGCTGCCCGCCTGCGCGATACCCGCGATCAGCGGCAACGGTCCGCCCCCCGGCGGCAACGTGCCCGCGTCGGGCAGCTGCGACTGCACCGGTGCGGGCGGTACGTGCTCGGGCTTCTGCGGCTCGGGGCAGACGTGCGACTTCTACTCGCGCCCGGGCAAGACGGCGTACTTCCACTGCCAGGGCTACGGCGGTCCCTTCACCAACACGTGCAACATCCGCTGTGAGTCGGGCTCCACCTGCTACATCTCCTCGCAGGACGTCAACAACGTCAACATCGAGTGCGCGCCCGGCGCGACGTGCATCTGGGGCACCGCGGCAGAGGGACATGGCTGTCACGGCGTGAACAACTGCACCGTCACGTGCCCCACGCACCCGACGCCGGCGTGCATGCCGGGCAGCGCCCTCGCAGGCGGCTCGGGGTACAACGGCGTCTTGTGGACGGCCGGGCCGTACGTGCCGCCCGTCGACGGAGGTGGTGGCGGTGACGGCGGCGGCGGTGACGGCGGCGGTGGTGGCGGTGGGGCCGGCTGCACCGGCCTCGTCTCCGTGCCAGGCCCGGCAAACATCACGAACTTCCCGGGCAAGACCGGGTCGCTCCTCTATCAAGACAAGGGCGGCGGCTGCGGGTCCTCGTCGTACAACCACCGCTGCCAGCACTACCCGCACGATCCGACGCCCACCTTCTACACGCTCGATCACTCGGCCTGTCAGGGCGACACGTTCTGCAATCACGTCTCGGAGTGCTGCGAGCTCTGGGGGCCGGGAGGAAGGTATCCCGCGGGCGAGTGCGCCGGCGTCGACTTCACGATCGGCCGCGCCTGCGCCGTGGGCAACCAGGACTACTTCCAGATCTGCAACCGCGGCAACACGGCGGCGGCGGCGGGCGCCGTCATCGGCATCGCCGTCCAGACGCCGGGCGCTGTGAACCTGCCGCAGGCGACGGACATGCCCGACGCCGGCGCGAACTGCGGACCCACGAAGACCGCGGGCGTCACGTGCTACGACGGCTGCGTCAACCTCACGGCGACGTGCGAGGTCACGCTGCCCACCGCGCTCGGGCCGGGCCAGTGCCAGACGCACACCTGCGGCAAGATCCCGGGAAACAAGTACATCGTCGTCAACACGCTCAAGCTCGACGGCGGCGCGCGCGAGCCCGAGTGCACGTTCAATACGATCCCGGACGGCTTCTACGGTTTCGGCGAGCCGAGCCCGCGCCTCGAGCCGGGCTGCGCCAACAACTGGTCGAGCGTCAACGGCGCGCCGCAGTGCACGACCACCTTCCCGCCGATCACCGTCACGCACAACTACCCGGCGGTCTGCCCCACGGGGACGCGCGTGCTCTGGAACCGCCTCGGTTGGACGTCGTCGGTGCCCACCACGCCGGCGGGGGCGAACATCGTCTTCCGCGCGCGCACCCGGAGCTTCACGCCTGACGGCGGCCCGGGCGCGTGGTCCACGTGGGTCACCGTCGCGACCGTCCAGGACGATCCCGCGGGCGATCCCGAGCAGTGCAACATCTGCAAGGCGCTCGACGCGGCGCTCGGGCCCAGCGACTCGCGGGCCGACGAGCTCGAGCTCGAGATCACGGTCAACCCGGCCACACCGGCGACGGCGATCGCAGAGCTCTACAACTGGCAGGTGACGTACTCGTGTCCGGCCGCGGAGTGAGAACCGACGGCTCGGCGGCGGAGCGCGTGCGCTGGCCCCAGGCGGTCGCGGTCGCGGCCGCGGCGATCGCGGGCGTGAGCACGCTCTTTCCGGCGTGCGGCGGCGAGGAGCGGGGGGGGGGCTCGAGCACGTCCTCGTCGGGCGCGAGCGGCACGAGCGGCGCGCCGACGGGCACCGTCGGGCCCACGCCGCCGCCGGTGACGCTGCCGACGGTCACCGAGATCGTCGACGAGGCGGACACGCCGTGCACGCCGATGAGCGGCGCGCGGAGCGTCGTGTACACGCAGGCGCCGTCGGGGACGCCGGTCGAGCAGCTCTCGGTCGTCGGTGCGCGCCGGCTCGCGCAGCTCGCGGACAGCACGGGGTTCGTGCTCTTCGACGCCAGTGGTCAGGCCGCGATGGCGTCCGCGGCCGAGCCGTTTCCGTCACGGAACGTGGCTGCGTCGACGGGGAGCGACGTGCTCGCCCTCGGCGTCAACTCCCAGGCCGTGTGGGCCCTGCGTTACGATCTGCAGGGCGCGCCCGTGGGGTCGCCGTTTCATGTCGGAGCGGGGGAGGCCGAGGGGCTCGTCGCGACAGGCGGCGGCGGCCTGGCGTTCGCCGCGTGGTCGCTCGGGCGCGGAGGTGTCGTCGCGGCGTCGATCGGCCCCACCGGGGCCATTTCTTCGCAGCGCGTGACGTTCGAGGACGGCGTCGGCATGTCGGCCCGGGCCGCCCTCGGTGAGGGCGATACGGTGGGCCTCTTCTGGAGCGCGGGCAGCGAGACCGAGGGGCGCACCTTCTTCCGCCGCCTACGCACGTCCGGGCCGTCGCCCGACAACCCGCGCCTCATCCGCATCGAGGGCAGTGGACGCCGTGAGACGCGCGGCGTGGCGCGTACGGCGCGCGGTTGGGTGGGCCTCGTCGACATCGGCAGCGTGCCGCACCTCTTGGCGATGGACGACGCGGGCAAGCCCCTCGGACCCATCCGTCGCCTGCGCGGCCCCGCGCGGTCGTTCGGCCTCGCCGTCAGCGGTGACGTCGTGGCGGTGCTCGCGTACCGGACCGAGGTCCACCCGAACGACGCAGACGGCGGCCCTCCGGAGGTCGAGCCGTCGGAGATCGAGGTGCGCCTGTTCGATCCCGGCGGAGCGCCCAAGCCGAACGGGTGGCTCTGCATCGAGAAGCCCGCGACGTCCGTCTTCGTCGGCGGCGCGCTCCTGGGCGAGCCGGACGGCTTCACGGCCGTCTACGGCGGCATCGTCGGCGCGACCAAGCTCACGCGCTTCGACCAGTTGGGCGCGGGCGTGCCCTGAGGCGTCGCGTCGGGCGATGGATCTGTCGTCTCTGAGCGTCGCGCTGAGAGATCGCGTCGTGCCGCGCGGGCCGCTCTACGACCCGCGTCGCGTCGCGCGCACGCCGCACGTCGCCTTGCAGGGCGGCTCCGACCCGCTGGTCGCTTCGTTCTCGTACAGCGACGGCGCCGTGGGGATCGAGCTGCGGTCGTCTCGCGAGCTCCCTGCCGAGCGGCTCGAGAGGGCGCTCGACGCGGCGCGCGGGCTCATGGCCCTCGACGACGACCCGACCGAGTTCGTCGAGATGGCGCGCGCGCACCCGCTCCTCCGCCGGTGGATCCGCGATCGTGATCCGCGCATGACGCGCGTGCCCACCGTCTTCGAGGCGTTCGCCGAGGCCGTGCTCGGCCAGCTCGTCACGTCGCAAGAGGCGCGCGCGTCGCAGCGTCGACTGTGGAAGCACGCGGGGCTGCTCGTGCCGGGCACGGCGCTCCTGGCCGCGCCGACCGCGCGCGCCGTGGCCGATCTGCCCGCGTGGAAGCTCCGCGAGATCGGCGTGGGCTCCAAGCGCGCGACCACGTTGCGCGCCGGCGCCCGCCGCGGCGACGCCCTCGAGCGGCTCCGCGCGCGTGAGCCGGAGGACGCGATGCGCGCGCTCGAGTCGATGCCCGGCGTGGGGCCGTGGACGTCCAACGGCGTCGCGGCGTCGGCCTTCGGCTACGCCGACGCGGTCCCGCTCGGGGACCTCTGGTCGCCCAGCGTGGTCACTGCGGCGCTCGGTGGCGGAACGGGCGGGACCGACGAGACCATGCTCGCCGTGCTCGCGCCCTTTCGCCCCCACCGCGCGCGCGTCGTCCGCCTCATCGAGGCGAACGGGGGGCCACGCGAGGTGGCGTCCGACGGTCCGCCGCCGAGAAAGCCGCGCGTCGACAAGCACCGGAGGATGCCGTGGCGCTACTGACGCCGCTCGTTCGTCGCGCGGTTGGGCTACGCTGACGTCATGAGGCGCGGTCGCTGGTTGCTCGGTCTCGTGCTCGCGGCGTGCGGCCTCGACGTACAAGGCACGCTCGCCCCCTCGGGTGCGGGCGGTGGCTCGCCCGACGGCGGAGCGGTCCCAGACGCAGCCCTCCCTCCCGGCTCCGACGGCGGCGTCGGCGACGCGAGCGTCGACCCGCTCGACGCGGGGCCCGACGCGCCCGTCACCCGCGGACGCGTCACGGCGGGCCTCGTCGCCCTCTACGAGATGGAAGAGGCCGCGGGATCCCTCGCCAAGGACACGTCGGGGGTGGCCCCCGCGCTCGATCTCGTGGTCCCGGTCGACGTCACGTGGCAGACGGGCGCGCTCCGCTTCTCGTCGCCGTCGCGCGTCGGGTCGGGCGTCGCCGCCACCAAGATCTACAGCCGCTGCGTCGCCACGAAAGAGATCACGGTCGAGTCCTGGTTCAGCTACGGCGCGCTACCCGACTGGAGTCGCATCGTCGTCATGGGATCGAGCGCGGGCATCGCCAACTTTGCGATGACCACCGACCCCACCACCATCGGCTTCGACCTCCGCACCACGACCGACCTCTACCAGCGCGACACGATGGGCGTGTTCGGGCAGATCCCGAGCGGCGTGCACCACATGGTCGACGTGCGTACCTCGGCCGGCAAGAAGCTCGTCTACCTCGACGGCGCGCTGACGATCACGTCCGATCAGGGAGGCGACCTCGCGACGTGGAACGGCCTCTACGAGCTCTCGATCGGCAACACGCCGTTCAACGATCGCCCGTTCTTCGGTGACGTTCACCTCGTCGCCGTCTACGACCGTGCCCTCTCCGACGCCGAGGTCGGGCAGAACTTCGCGGCGGGCGCCGATCCCTGACCGGGTATAGCATCTGGCGCATGACCTACCTCTTCGAGACCGAGGAGCACGCGCAGCTGCGCGACAACGTCCGTCGCTTCTCGCAGAAGCACATCGCCCCGTTCGCCGACGCGTGGGAGGAGGCGTGCGAGTTCCCCCGCGAGCTCTACGCGGCGGCGGCCGAGGCCGGGCTCTTCGGCGTCTCGTACCCCGTCGAGGACGGCGGGTCCGGCGGGGACGTCACGCACGCCCTCGTCGCGTCCGAAGAGATGGTCATCCACGGGCGCTCGGTGGGGACCTGCGTGGGGCTCGGCAGCCACGGCATCGCGCTGCCGCCCATCGTGCGCCTCGGCACACCCGAGCAGAAGAAGCGCTTCGTCGAGCCCGTGCTGCGCGGCGAGAAGGTCAGCTCGCTCGCCATCAGCGAGCCCAACGCCGGCAGCGACGTCGCGCACCTGCTCACGCGCGCCAAGCGCGACGGCGACGCGTACGTCGTCAACGGGACCAAGACCTTCATCACCTCGGGCTGCCGCGCCGACATCGTCACCTGCGCCGTGAGGACGGGTGGGGAGGGGCACGGCGGGATCAGCCTGCTCGTGATCGAGCGCGGCACGCCCGGCTTCACGGTGGGCAAGAAGCTCAAGAAGACCGGCTGGTGGGCGTCCGACACGGCGGAGCTCTGCTTCGAGGACTGCCGTGTTCCCGCGGCGAACCTCATCGGCGAGGAGAACCAGGGCTTTTACGCCATCATGATCAACTTCGCGAACGAGCGGCTCTTCCTCGCCGGCCAGTCTGTGGCCATCGCCGAGCTCGCGTATCGCGAGTCGGTCGCCTACGCCAAGACGCGCACGGCGTTCGGCAAGACCCTCATGGGCCACCAGGTGATCCGGCACAAGCTCGCGGACATGGCGACCAAGATCGCCGCGGCGCGCGCGCTCGTCAGCGAGTGCGCCACGCGCGTGGCTCGGGGCGAGCAGGTGCCGGGGCTCGCCGCGATGACCAAGAACGCCGCGACCGACATGGTGATGGCGGTCGCCGATCAGGCCGTGCAGATCCACGGCGGCAACGGCTACATGCGCGAGGTGCTCGTCGAGCGGCTCTACCGCGACGCGCGCCTCTACCCCATCGGCGGCGGCACGCGCGAGATCATGAACGAGATCATCGCCAAGACCGAGGGCTACTGACGAACGCGCAGTTGGTCACGGCCCGCAGCGCGCGAGCCGTGACCGTGACCTCGGGCGCGCGTCAGGGGCAGTCGGCCGCGTACTGGGTGTAGACGAGGTTGCACGTCGCGTCGCCGCTCGCCTTCACCTGATCGTACGTGCCCTGGCACTGGGTCTTCTTGGTGTTGTCGGCGATCTTCGCGCAGCACGCGGCGAGGTCCGCGCACGTCTTCCCGCCGCCGCCGCCGGCGTCGGGTTGGACGCTCGCACAGGCCGGCGCCTGGCACCCGGAGCCCTGCACGCACGTGCTGACCTTCTGCAGGCACGTCTGGCAGTCACCCTGCGGGGCGCCGCACGCCTGGAAGCAGGCCGTGTCGTCGCACGCGCACTTCTGCACGCAGGTCAGGTACGGCCCGCACGAGCCGCCGTAGGTGCCCGTCTTGTAGCCGGGGCCGTAACACTCTTGGTACTGCGTGTCGCACTTGCCGATGACGCAATCCGCGTACGGCTTGCCCTCCGCCTCGGTGCACGTGCCGCCGGCGCAGTACTTGGGGCCGGAGCTGCCGCTCGAGCCGCTCGAAGCGCCGCTCGAGCCGCTGCTCGACGCCCCGCTCGATCCGCTCGAGGCGCCGCTCGAGCCGCTGCTGGCTCCACCGCTGCTGCTCGTTCCGTCATTCGTGCTGCTGCTGCTGCACGCGGCGACAAGGGCCACGGCGGCGAAGAGGGGGGTCCACGTACGGATCATGCGCGCTCCTGTTGGTCGGGCGAGGCCTCGGGCCTCGTGCCGCCGTTGGACGGTGGCGGCCGGGGATCGATTGTCGCCCTGGCGGGGGACTTGCGCGAGCCGAAATCGTGCGCATGCCGGCCGCGCGCCGCCGTCCAGCCCATCGAGCCCCGCGAGCGCGACGCGCAGATGCCCCGGCGCCCGGCGCTCCGGTCACGACTCCGCCCAGCGCGACGTGCGCCGACGTCTCTCACCCGAAGATGTCGACAAAAAGTCATTGATATCAATGTATTGCCTCTCTCTTGTCGGACCGAGCGAGGCGGTCTCCGTGCTCTCTCCCAGGGGCGCCACTCGAGGTCGGCGTCGCGCACGCTCCGCCCGTCGACATGCTCGCGTGCGCGTCGGGCGCCGCTCTGCCGTCACACCCAGAGCACACGCGCGCGTGGCTTGCGCGGTGACGAGCGGGCGGCTACCCGTGAGGACCGCCATGGTCTTCGATCTCTCCATCGTCCCTCCCGACGTGACGCAGATCTGCGAGCGGCTGCGCGAGCGCGGCAAGCGCGCGTGGATCGTGGGCGGCTGCGTGCGCGACGCGCTGCTCGGCAAGGGCGCGGCCGACTGGGACGTCGCGACCGACGCGCGGCCCGAAGAGCTCATGAGGTCGTTCCCCAAGGCCATCCCCACGGGCCTTCAGCACGGGACCGTCACGATCGTGTCCAAGGGCCACCACTACGAGGTGACGTCCCTGCGCGGCGAGACGACCTACACCGACGGGCGACGTCCGGACGCCGTGCATTTCGTCGACGACATCACGGCCGATCTCGCGCGCCGCGACTTCACGATGAACGCGATCGCGGTCGACCCGTGGAGCGGCGAGCTCATCGACCCGTTCGGAGGCCGAGCCGATCTCGACGCGCGGGTGCTGCGCGCCGTGGGCGACCCGCTCGAGCGCTTCGCCGAGGACGGGCTGCGCGTGCTCCGCGCGGCGCGGTTCGTCGCGACGCTCGAGGTCGAGCTCGACGCGAAGACGCTCTCGGCCATCTCGCCGACGCTCGACACCTACCGCAAGGTGAGCTCAGAGCGCATCCGCGACGAGTGGGTCAAGACGATGAAGGCCCGCAAGCCGTCGCGCGCCTTCGAGATCATGCGCGAGACGGGCATCCTCGGCGTCACGTGCCCCGAGCTGCTCGAGGGCGTCGACATGGAGCAGAACAAGTGGCACGCGTTCACGGTGTGGAGGCACGCGATGGAGTGCCTCGACGCGTGCTCGGGCGACCCCATCCTGCGCATCGCGGCGCTGCTACACGACGTGGGCAAGCCGCGCACGCGCGCCTTCAGCGACAAGACGCAGGACTACACGTTCTACGATCACGACAAGGTCGGCGCCGAGATCGCCGACCCGATCTGCACGCGCCTGCGTTTCTCGAACGACGAGCGCGCGCGGATCGTCAGCCTCGTGCGCCACCACCTCTTCCACTACGACGGCTGGTCCGATGCCGCCGTCCGTCGATGGATCAAGCGCGTGGGGGTGGAGCGGCTCGACGACCTCTATGCCCTCAACCGCGCCGACGTCGCCGGAAAGGGCAAGACCAAGGACGAGGACTTCGAGGCGCTCGAGGCGCTCAAGTTGCACGTCGCCCGGGTGCTCGAGGCCGGCGCCGCCCTCACCACGCGCGACCTGGCCGTCGACGGGCGCGTGCTCATGCAAGAGCTCGGGCTCGCGCCCGGACGCATCATCGGCGAGACGCTCACCGCGCTGCTCGAGGTCGTGCTGAGCGATCCCGCCGCCAACGAGCGCCAGGTGCTCCTGGAGCACGCGCGCAGGATCGTCGCGGAGCGCGCGCAGCCGGGCTGAGCCGTCCGCCGGCTGCCCGCACGCCTGGTTTTTCAACGCCACGCGCGGGGCTCGTGTTAGCTTCGGGTCCCGTGGTCGGCCCCTCCCGGAAGCTCTCGCGTCGCTTCGTAGCCGCCGCCATCGCCCTCGGCCTCACTGCTCCGGTGGCGGCGCGCGCGCAGGTCGCGCCCGAGGCGCCCGAGAAGATCTCGGTCGGCGACTGGAAGCTCACGCCGCTCGCCGAGGTCCGCGTCCGCGGCGAGGTGCGGCACGATCCGCCCGACCAAGGCGGGCTCGATCTCTTCGGTCGCTTCGCCCCCCGCGTGCGCAACTCCGCCACGTTCTCGGAGCGCGCGCGCTTGGGCCTCGGCGCCGAACGAGGTGGCCTCCGCGCTCAGATCACGCTGCAAGACGCGCGCGCCCTGGGCGTGGGCGTGCCGTCGGCGGCGATCTCGCCCGACCGCGGTCCGTCGGCGCTCGGCGCGTACGAGGCCTACCTCGAGCTGCGTCGCAGCGGCGCGCGTCCCACGTGGCTTCGCGTGGGCCGGCAGGCCGTCGAGTGGGGCGAGGGCAGGTTGCTCGGCAAGGCCGACTTCTCTCCCACGGGGCGATCGCTCGACGCCCTGCGCGTGCACTGGACCCGCGGCAAGGTCGATGTCGAGCTGCTCGGCGCCCTCCTCGAGTCCGGCGCGCCGCTCGGCGCGGCGTTCTCTGACTCGGTCGGACCTTCGCGCAGCGGCGTGCAGCTCGCGGGTGCCTCGGGCACGCTGACGCTCCACCCGCTGTTCGTGATCGACCTCTTCGCCCTCGCGCGCATCTCGCGGAGCGGCGGCTTCGGGCTCGACGGGTCGCGCTTCTCGATCGCGCGGCTCAGCGGCGAGACGTACACCGGCGCGCTCCGCGTGTCGGGCGACGGCTCGGGGTGGTCGTACGGCGTCGAAGGCGCCTACCAGCTCGGCAACGCCGCGGGGCTCGGCATCGGCGGCTCCGACGTCTCGGCCTACGCGGGCGCCGCGCGCCTCAGCAAGCGGTTCGATCAGGTGCTCATGTCGCCCAAGCTCGGCGTGGGCGCCGCGTACGCGTCGGGCGACGACGGCTCGGGCACGTACAAGCAGTTCGACCCCATCCTCGCCGACCCGCAGCGCTTCCACGGCCAGGTCGACTTCCTCGCGTGGTCCAACCTCGCCGAAGTGAGCGCGCGCACCGAGGTCGTCCCGTGGAGCGACGCGACCTTCGCGCTCGAGTATCGCTACGCGCACCTGGCGCAGGCGCAGGGCGACTGGATCGGCAGCTACCTGAACGCGGTCGGGCGCTCGTCGCCGACGCCCGCGTTCGTCACGGGCACCACCGCGACGCCGGTGACCCCCGCGACGACGGGCGAGACCGAGCTGGGGCACGAGCTCGACGCGGTGCTCAGCGTACGCCCGTGGGCGCCGTTCGAGCTCCGCGCCGGCTACTCCATCTTCCTCATGGGCGCGGGCGCCAAGGCCGTGCTTGCGGCGCACGCGCGCGGCACGCGGCTGCAAGACAACTCGATCTCCCCGAGCAGCTTCACGCACTACGGCTTCTTGCAGGCCGCCGTCGCGCTCCCCTGACGCCCCGTCGGCCGCGGCGCCGCTCAGCCGTCCCAGCGGCGGTTGCGGCCCACGTCGGCGTGCACGAACCAGTCGCTGCGCAGCGTGTACACGCCCACACCGCCGTCCCACCCAAGGCCGCGGATCTCCTTCTCGAGCTCCCGGGGATCGATGCCGCGATCGGCGTCGGCGGGCACGACGCGGAAGTCGACCGCGTGACCGAGCGAGTGCTGGCTCTTCGACGCGACGTGGTGCCCCTTCTTGCGCATCATCTCGTTGAGCTTGGCGCTGCGGTAACCGCTCACGAGCTCGATGCGGCACCCGGGGTGTCGTTCGGCGAGCGCACGGAGGAGCCCCAAGAGGCGCGGGTCGAACGAGCGCTGCTCACCGGTGACGCGATCGGCCAGCAGCGCGTCGAAGCGCGCTCCGGACGGGATCCGCGCGTCGAGCGGGATGCGCTCGTCGGAGTGCGTCTGCACGAGCGTGCCGAGCAGCGCGTGTGACGACGTCGCTTCGCGCGCCGCCGCGTCGGTGGCGTCGGAGGAGACCGCCTTCTTGGCGCGGAGCACGCCGTCGGTGCGCGGCAACCGCAGATCGTGGCCCACGGGCGACGCGAAGACGAGCGCCGCGACCGTCGCGCCCGCGCCTGCGCCCGCCCAACGTCGAGCTCTGCCCCAAGACATCGCCATCTGCTCGCTCCACGCGATGATACTCCTCTTGACGGGGAGCGTCCCACGTTGGACCCTTGGTATGCCCATGTCGGAGACGGCGGACGACGCGGCGATACTGCAACGGATCGCGGGCGGAGAGGCCGCGGCGGTGGGGGATCTCTACGATCGCTACGCGTCGACGCTCTTCCCGATCGCGCTCCGTATCTTGCGTGACCGCTCCGAGGCCGAGGACGTGCTCCACGACGCGTTCGTGTCCGTCAACGAGCGCGCGGCCCAGTACGCGCCCGAGCGCGGCAGCGTCATCGCGTGGCTCGTGACGCTCGTGCGCAACCTGAGCATCGACCGCACGCGCCGCAGGGATCGGCGCGGCGCGCTCCGTCGCGAGATCCTGCCGCACGAGCCGGCCAAGCCCGTCGACGATCCCGAGACCCTCACGGCCGACGCGGCCGAGCGCGCCAAGATCCGCGCAGCGCTGGGAGAGCTGCCCGACGTGCAGCGTCAGACGCTCGAGATCGCGTTCTTCGAGGGGCTCAGCTACCCCGAGATCGCCGAGCGAGAGGGCGTGCCGCTCGGCACCATCAAGTCGCGTGCAGCGCGCGCGCTCGCCGCGCTGCGAGACGCCCTCGCACGACAAGGCGTCACGCTCGAGGGGGCGTCCGGGGGCCACAAGGTGAACGACGCATGAAGCTCGAGCTCGACGAGGGCCTCATCGCCGATCGTTCGGCGCCCGGCCCCGACCTCTACTTTCGCTCCACCTTGCCCTCTGTCGAGCCCAAGGCCGCGCTGACGATCCTGCACGGGTACGCGGATCACTCCGCGCGCTACGCGCACGTCATGGGCGCGCTCGCCGAGCAAGGCATCGCGTGCGTCGCGATCGACATGCGCGGCCACGGGCGCGCGGGCGGTCCGCGCGGCGCGTGCGGACGGTTCTCGGAGTACCTCGACGACGCCGCCGAGGGCATCCGCCTCACGCGAGAGCGCGCCAAGGGCACCAAGTGCTTCCTGCTCGGACACAGCTTCGGCGGCCTCGTCGCGGCGAGCCGCGCGCTCGCGGGCGTGCGCGATCTGAGCGGGCTCGTCTTGAGCTCGCCGTTCTTCGGCGTGGCGCTCGAAGTCCCCAAGATCAAGGTGCTGGCGGCCAAGGCCGCGTCGGTCGTCTACCCCGCGCTGTCGCTGCCGAGCGGGCTGTCGGGTAAGGACTGCACGCACGACGCCGAGCGCGCGCGCGCGTACGACGAGGACCCCCTCGTGTTCCCCAACGCGAACGCCCGGTGGTTCGTCGAGACGGTCGCGGCGCAGGAGCGCGCGCTCGAGTCGGCCAAGCGCCTCGACGTGCCGCTCTACATGTTCATCGGCACGGCCGACAAGATCGTCAGCGTGGGCGCGGCGCGACGGTTCTACGACGCGACGGGCAGCGAGGACCGCACCTACGAGCCCAAGGAGGGGCTCTACCACGAGGTGCTCAACGAGCCGTCGTGGAAGGACTCGGTCGACGCGATCGCCAAGTGGATCCTCGCGCGCGCCTGAAGAAATGACGAAGCGCCGCGGGACCTCTCGGTCGCCGCGGCGCTCGACGTCACCCGTGGGCAGAGGTCAGCGGCAGTAGCCCATGTCGCGGCTGAGGACGGCGAACGGCGTGCAGGTCGTGCCCGCGGCGCAGTTCTGGTCCTTGGTTCCGCAGAGCTTGATCTCGCTGCCGGCTTGGCAAGAGGCCCGGCACACGGTGCCGCCGAAGCGGTAGGCCTCGAGCGCGCCGCACGCCTTCTTCTCGGCGCTGTCGTTCGTGAGGCCGATGTTGACCTGCTGGGTGGAGCCGGGCTGCGTCGTCATGCAGCAGACCTGGCCGGCGGCGCAGTTGGTGCTGTCGGCGCACTCCCAGACGCTGCCGCCGTCGGGGTTGAACTCGGCGCCGAAGGTGCCGTCGCCCGTGCACGCCGCCGCGCCCTTGCCCGTCGCGCAGAAGGACGGGCCGAAGTTGTTCTGGTCCTTGCGGCCCGAGTTGCAGCAGGTCTCGTCCTGCGTGCAGGGACCGTCGCCCGGGACGCCCGCCTCGGAGCCGGCGTCGGCGCGCGGGGTGAAGGGGCAGAAGAAGCCGCCGGAGTTGTCGCGCACGCGCGGCAAGAAGATGCCGCTGCAGTCGGGCGCGGCGTCGGAGGGGCCGCCGCCATCGGGGGTGCCGCCCTCCGTGGGATCGCCGCTGCTGCTCCCGGTGCCGGTGTCCTTCTTGCCGGAGTCCGGCGTGGGCAACGACTGCTGCCCGTTGTCGGTGCTGCACGCGGCCACGACGAGACCCCCAGCCCCCAACAAGGCCGACGCCACCACCAACGCCAACCTGCGCGTTCCCTGCTTCATAGAAATCCTCCGAAGGAAGCGGCTCGCCCTCGAGACGGCCAGACGAGACGTACTAGCACGAACGGGACGAATCGGCACCGATGGCCTTGCGCCACTCGAGCGGCTCGAAGATCGGGGGGACCTTGGCCCTCTCGCGCCGCGCCTTCTCCCACTCCACGATCTTCTTGCTACCAAAGGCGGCCGTGGCCGCGAGTGACAAACCCGCGACGATGTCGATCATGTAGTGCCACCGCAAGAACATCGTGGCGCAGATGATCTGGAAGGCGATGAACGCCATGATCGGCCACGTGTACTTGAACGGGAACGCCCGCCGGTGGATGAACGAGAACATCGCGAAGTACGACGGCGCGGCGGTGTGCAGGCTCGGGAAGATGTCCTTCTGCGCGCCGCCCGCCTCGACCGTCGCCTTGACCAGGGCCCAGAAGAGGCCGCCGTCGAGCTCGTTCTGGAACTGCCCGGCGAGGTGCCGGTAGGGGCCGTAGCCCGGCACGATCATGTACACGAGGTGCCCGATGCAGAAGACCATGAAGATCCCCATCGAGAAGTGCGCCAGGCGGTCGCGGTCTCGCGCCGCGAGCATCATCGGGAAGACGTGCGCGATGAGGATGAAGAAGTACCCGAAGTAGAAGAACGCGAACCACTCGGTGGTGTGCGGGTTGACGAACTTGTCCCACGACAGCGACGGCTCGAACCCGAAGACGGTGAGGTCGAAGTTGAGGATCTGCGCGTCGAGCGCGCGCGAGCTGACAGCGGGCAAGATGTCGCGCAGCTGGAAGTACGAGAGGAACACCGACAAGAAGACGGTGAAGCGATACGCGAGCGAGTTCGCCAGACTGCCGTGACGGATGATGCCGCCGCGCGTGAGGGCGAGGCCGATCATGAAGAGCGTCACGTCGATGACGACCTTGCGCATGCACTCCGGGCGGCCGGGGCCCGAGCCGAACGCGAGCGCGAGCATGACGAGGCCGAAGTAGACCGTGATCATCCAGTCTTGCGGGGCGAGGCCGCGGACGAAGCGGCTCAGCCATGCCGCGAGCCCCGTGGACTCGGGCGCGTCGCTACGGTGGACCTCGTGCGTGTCGGGCTCGACGAGTTGCTGCGTCATGGTGGAAGGGTCTTGCACGATGCTCGCCAGGTCTCCACGCGGCGCAGGACGCGCGCGGACCTCGCTATTGCCCGCAAAAGGCCGATCGTCAACCTCGCTCATGCTGTCAGGTGCGTCGCTTCGCACCGCGTAGAAACCTACGCGGCGCGAAGTGGTTCGCTCACTTGCCCACTTGGCGTCAGACGCAGCGCGTCACCAGTCGTTCTGCGCGCGGACCCGCACCTTGCCCGGGCCGGCGCCTGCGGCGAGCTTGGCGCAGCAGGTCAAGCGGTGCCGCGGCGGCGCGGTCGAGAGCGCGTCGAGCACGTCGAGCTCCTCGTCCTCGGGCTCGGCGAGCAGCTCCTGTCCCTCGAGCACCTCGATGTGGCACGTCGCGCAGCTGGCGCTCCGGCACGAGAACGGGATGGGCGCGCGGTTGTCGTCGCAGAGGTCGGCGAGCGCGGCGCCTCCGGGCGCTTCGACGGTGACTTGAGACGAGCCGTCGGCGGACTCGAACGTGATGGTCGGCATCGCTCGCGCCTTTATCGCGGTTTTGGTGCGCTGGCTATGGTTCAGCGGCGGCAGAGCAGCAACGCGTGCTCGAAGCGCGGCTTCTTGGCGAAGGCGAGGGCGGTCGCCGGGTGAAAGTGGGGGCGGGCCTGCGACGCGCGCGCGATCGGCTCGAAGTCGCCCTGGTGGTGGGCGGCGCGGGGCACCATGTCGTCGGCGCGGAGCGGCTTGACCTCTCTGCCCGATCCCACCGCCGAGTCGGCGACGAGCAGCACGAGCGGCGCGCCGGGCTTCATCACGCGGGAGAGGGCGCCCAGGAGGGCCATGAGCTCTTCGCCCCAGGCGCGTCGAGCGTCGGCCGCCGCCATGCCTCGGTACGCGCGTCGCGCGCCCATCTCGCCGTTGTCGAGGCCCCGCGTGTCGAGGCCGAGCCAGCGCATGCGCATGGCGTGGTGCTGGAGGTAGTCGTACGTCGCGGCGTAGGGAGGCGACGAGATGACCGCGTCGATCGAAGCGGGGCGGATACGCGTGAGGCGCGTCGCGTCGTCGAGCATCACGTGCGCCGTGCACCACGGCTCCGGCGCGAGCGCGCGAAACGCGCGGAGGCGCTCGGCGAGCTCGATGGCCTTCTTGACGAAGAGCTTGGCGGGGTAGCCCGCGGCGATGCGCTTGGGCGCGGCGTCGAGCTCGGAGGTGTCGCCGCGTCGCCGGCTGACCTTGACGAGGATCGCGCTCAGGACGAGCGAGAGATCGTCGGCGAGCCCGCGCGCCTTGATGGCCTCGACGCCCACGCGCAGGCCGTCGAGCTCGAGCAGCACGTGCGGGTCGAACGCGGCGACGTCTTCTTCTCCGTATCTGCGCGAGCCGCCCGCCTTGGCCTTGCGTCGGGCGTCGGCGCCCGCGGCGACCTCTCGCGCCGCCTCGACGAGCGCCTCGAGCTCCTCCGGATCGCGCCGCTCGATCTTGCGCGAGGTGAGGCGCACGGCGAGGGGGTTGAGATCGGTGCCGAGGCTCTTCTTGCCACAGAGGATCGACTCGACGAGCACCGTGCCCGAGCCGCAGAACGGGTCGAGCACAGTGCCGCCGTCGGGCACGAAGTCACCGATGAGGCTCCGCACCGTGTCGGGGTGCGCGCGCGCGGGGTACGAGTGGAACCCGTGCACGTGGGCCCGCTCGGGGGCGTCGAGCGTCTCGCTCGTGTCGACCTCGAGGGCGCTCGCGAGCCGCGCGGCCTCTTCGGGCGCTCCTTCGGTCTCGATGTCACCGCCGACGTGGGTGAGGGATCGTCGGCGTCGCACGGGCTCGGTCATCTCGCGGCCTCCCGCCTCGCGGCGTCGTCGGTGTCGTCGGCGTCCTCGGCCTCGAGCGCGGCTTGTTCGTCGCGCGGGTCGGCGACGCGCGCGGCGTCGCTGGGCTCGGCGTCGTAGGTCGACAGGCGAAAGCGCACCTCGGCGTCGTCGTCGACGTCGATGCGCGCCCCGACGTCGGCCGCGGACAGCTCGACGAGCAGCGCCTCGGCCTCGGGCTCCGTCACGCCGAGGCGCTTCGAGAGCTCCTTCGCGGTCGCGCCGGCTTCGGCCGCCTCGGCCGCCTCTTTTGCGGCGGCCAGGTGCATCGCCTTCACCGTCGCGAGCGCGCGCGCACGCGCGGGGGCGACGCGCAGGCGCGAGCGGAGCGCGAGGAGCGTCGGGGCGAGCGTGACGCCGAGCCACACGAGCTTGCCCGCGAAGGCTGCGGGCCACGCGATCGTCGCGACGGCGGCGACGAGCAACGCCGCGGCGCCGAACGCGAACGACGCGACCTTGGCGCGCGTCGCGGCGCGAAAGTGCGTGCGGGCCTCACGCGCGTGGGCCTTGGCGGCCTCGCCACCGAGCCCCGCGGGCGCGCGCGGGCCTCCGCACACGGCGCACACGAACACCTTCGTCCCGTCGACGACGCGCGTCTCGGTGCGTGCTTCGGCGCGGCAGTGAGGGCAGCGGAAGCGCTCACCTCGGACGTAGCCGCAGCGGTCGCAGCTGTCCGGCTGGGTCGTCTCCGCCCCGCACGCGGGGCAGGTGGCCGCCGTCACGGGCGGATGACTTGCGTCCCCGGGGGCGGGCTGAACGTGAAGCGATCGGCCTTGAGCGGCTCGTTGATGCGCGGGTTCACGAAGTCGAACCGGTTGCGGTTGCCCTGGCCGTCGACGAGCAGCACGCGGCGCACCTGCGAAGACGCCGCGTCGACGTAGAAGAGGACCTTCTGGTACGCGGGCGTCGGCTGCTTGGGCGTGCCGACGAGGACGAGCCCGCCGGGGAAGTTCATCTGCTCGCCGGCGAAGAGCTCGAAGTTGAAGATGTTGCTCAGCTTGGCGCTGCCGGTGAGGAAGGCGAGCGCGGCGGGGTACTGAGACTTGCCGATGGGCTGCTCGTACATCTGCTTGTTGGCGGCCTCGTACACGCGGAGGATCGACCCGTCGGACACGACGCGGTTGTCCTTGGGGTCTTGGTAGACCCAGTCCATCTTGCCCGGCTTCGCGAAGGCGACGGTGCCCTTGGACGTCTTGCGGAGGTTGTGCGACTTGACGAAGTACTCCTGCGTGAAGTCGCTCAGGAACGTGTTGCTCTTGTCGTAGAACGCCTGGACCTCCTGCGCGATCTGCGCGGACTTGGCGGCGGGCAGGGGCGTCGGGCCGGCGGCCTCGGCGGTCCGCTCGAACGACGGTCCCTCGGAGGGGACGGCGAAGAGGGCGGTGACGGCGGCGAAGGCGAGGGCGACAGTGCGGCTTCTCATGCGGGCTCCCAAGACAACGAACGTGAACGAAGGTTGGGGCTTACAGACCCCGACGTCTACATAGTTGGACGCTCGGCGCGCCGCCAGTATTGAACGCCTCGGTCGGTCACTGCGGCGCTGCTGTGGACGAGACACGCGGGCGCGGCGCTATCTTCCTGACATCGTGCGCTTTTTTGCGGATTTTCCCGTCATGAGCGCGTGCAGCAGTTTTTGCGCGGGCGTCGCGTCGGCGGGGATGGCCCGGCGCGACGTGGCCCGCGGCGGCGGCTTGCCCACGAGCTCGCGCGAGCTCTGCAGGTGCGTGATGGCCGCGGCGAGCGCGTCGGCTGCGTCTGATCGGGGCGGCGCGGCGAGCCCGAGCAGAACCCGGACCATCTGCGCGACCTGCCCCTTGTCGGCGCGGCCGTTGCCCGCCACCGCGCGCTTGACCCTCGCGGGCGGGTACTCGAACACCTCGAGGCGCGCCCGCGCGCACACGAGCAGCGCCACCCCGCGCGCGTGACCGAGCTTGGCCGCGGCCTGCGCGTCCTTGGCGAAGAAGATCGACTCGACGCTCGCGCTCACCGGGCCGTGCAGCTCGATCACGCGGTCGAGCGCGGCCTCGATGTCGACGAGGCGCAGCGCGAGCGGCCGGCCGTCGTCGACGTCGACGACCCCGTGAGCCACATGCAGCAGACGCGCGCCCTCGCGCCGGATGACGCCCCACCCGAAGTGTCGCGAGCCCGGGTCGAGCCCGAGCACGACGTTCGCGCGCTCGCCGGCGCGCGGGCCGCCGGCGGGGGGTGTCGTCAGGAGAGCCTCTCCATCTCTTCGTCGGAGATGTCGAAGTCGGCGTAGACGTTCTGCACGTCGTCGTTGTCGTCGAGCGCGTCGACGAGCTTGAGCGCGATCTCGGCGTCGCGGCCCGTGAGGGGCTTCTTGGCCTTGGGGAGGTAGGCCACCTGCGAGCTCTTGACCTCGATCTTGGCGGCCTCGAGCGCGTCGAGCACGGCCGACAGCGCCTCGGGGGGCATCGTGAGGCTCCAGTCCTCGCCGTCGTCGGCGTAGTCCTCGGCGCCGGCGCCCACCGCGACCTCCATGAGCTGGTCTTCGGTGGCCGCGGCCTTGGCGAGCACCGCGACGCCCTTGCGATCGAACGCCCAGCCCGCCGTGCCCGCGCCGCCGAGCACGCCGTTGTGCTTCTCGAAGATCTTGCGGATCTCGGCCACGGTGCGGTTGCGGTTGTCGGTCATGCCCTCGGCGAGGAACAGCGTGCCGCTCGGGCCCGTCCCCTCGTAGAGCACCTCGTCGTAGTTCTCTCCCTCGAGCTCACCGGTGCCGCGCTTGATCGCCCGCTGGATGGTGTCGCCGGGCATGCTGAGGCCCTTGGCGTCGTTCATCGCCTTGCGCAGGCGCGCGTTGCCGCTCGGGTCGCCGCCGCCCATGCGCGCCGCGACGGTCAGCTCGCGGATCAACTTGGTGAAGAGCTTGCCGCGCTTCGCGTCGACGGCCGCCTTCTTGTGCTTGATCGTGGCCCATTTGGAGTGGCCGCTCATCGGATGCCTCGCCTTGAAAGAACAGAGTGACTCTAGTGGAGAGCGTGGCCCGGGTTCAACCGGGACCGCCGCGCCTCAAGGGGGCGGCGGGCGAATCCGGGTGCTCGACCGGAACGCGTCGTCGGCGCGGTGCGCCTCCGAGACGAACGTGGCGTAGCCCTCGCGTGGCACGGTGCCCGTCGATACCTGGAGGGTGAAGTCCTCTTCGATCGTGGCGCCGTTGACGCTGACCTTGCGCTCGGCCTCGAGCAGCGGGCCGCGCGCGCGGAACGGACCCGCGAGCCGCGCGATGCTGGCCTTGGCGGGCAAGTCGACGCGTCGACGCACGTGGTACTGGATGGCGTGGCTCACCGCGAGCGCGTTCTCGCGCGCGCCGTGGCTCGCGTAGGTGGAGCCGAGCGTCGAGACGTACGGTCTCGGAAACACGTAGTGCACGGGGTCGAGGCCCGGCAGCACCCACGTGCGCGTCTCGGCCTTGGTGCCCTCGACCTGCGCGTAGCTGCCCACGGTGAGGTCGGCGCGGATGGCCACCTGCCAGCTGCCCTCCGAAGACGAGAGGCTCACCGTGTCGACCGTCGCGTGAGGCACCCAGGCGAGGGCGATCCCGCGGAGCGCCCGCTCACGCTCTGCGCCCACGAGGTGCACGAGCGCCTCCGAGAGGTCTTGCGCGGCGCGGCCCTGGAGCAGCGCCGTGAGCGTCCCGTGCGCGTCGCCCTTGGCGTCGATCGACAAGCGGATGTCGATCTCGTCGCGCCCCCCTTCGCCCGTGGCGGTGGGGAGGCGGAAGATGGCGCCGGTCGCGTCGATGGCCTCGCGCCCGCGCAGCTCGGGCGAGATGCGCCCTGCCGGAAGGGGCGGCCCCGAGACGTCCGCGTCGATCCAGATCTCCTTGGTCTTGTTCGAGACGCCCGGGAGGCGGACGCGCGCGAGCGGGTGCATGAAGCGCCCGTAGTGCGCCGGAAAATCAGGGCTGTTCGAGAACGGGCGGTCCTCGGCGACGACGACGTCGACCGGGACGCCCAGCTCGCGCAGCGCGCGGACGATGAGCCACGTCCGGCTGCCCTCGTGCGTCGCGAGCGCGGCGCGGGCGTTCGACGATTGCAGCGCCGCGCGACCGAAGTCGAGGTCTGTGAGCACCGACCCCGACGCCTCGGTGATCGCCTTGCCCGCGGCCGTGACGACCGCGTCGACGAGCTGCTCGGAGGGCGGGTGCTTGCCCGCCGCCTCTCGCGCCCACGCGGCGACCTCGGCGTCGCGCGCCGACAGCGTGAGGAGCACGTCGCGCATGTTGGCGCTGACGTCCGCCCAGGTCGCCGTCGAGAGGCTGACGCCGACCGAGTTGTCCATGCGCGGCACGCCGGACTCGATGCGTCGCACGGGCGCGTCCTTGAGGGTGAAGCGCAGCACGCGCCTGCCGGCCGCCGAGCTCTCGGCCGCCTTGCCCAGCAGCGGGTGGCTCCACGACGAGAGCCGCAGCCCGGGGGGCAGGTGCAGCTCGATCGATGCGTCGCGGACGGCCGTGCGCTCCGGGAGCAGATCGGGCGTGTCGATGCCGATGTGCCCCGACTCCTGCGGAAGCGCCCAGCCCTCGTAGATGGCCTCGACGGCGTCGCCGGTCTCGAGCTGCGAGAGATCGGCGTGCGCCTGCGCGGCGCGCGGCGTGTGCTCCGGGAGCAGCACGCGGCCGTCCTTCTTGAAGATGCGACGGCGCAGCACGCGCGCGGCGTCGCGCCCGAAGACCATGGGCGACGAGGCCTGCGCGTTGGTGTCGACGTCGGTGGTGCCGTGCACGCGCCGCACGTCGAGCATGAGGTAGTGCAAGAGCCCGTCGTCGCGGAGGTCGTAGATCTCGCGGTGAGCGAGCACGACCGTCGCCTCGCCGGCGTTCTTGTCGGGCGCGGCGAGGGCGGCCTCTGTCACGCCGTCGAACGTCTTGGTCGGGTCCTCGCCGATGCTCGTGAGGATCGAAGAGATGGCCCGCGGCGCGTCGCGCGCCGACGTCGCGCTCACGAGCACGTCGGCGCGCGCGAGGGGGCCCTTGAGGGCGTAGACGGCGGCGAGCCCGCGGGCGCTGGGATCGCTCGCGGCGAGGCTGCGCTCGAGCTTCGCACGATCGCCGCGCTCGATCGCGTCGCGCTGCGAGAGGGTCTGGTAGAGCTGCGGCGCCGCGTACAAGGCGCGGATGCGCGAGAGCTCTTGCTCGGCCCCGTCGCGATCGCCCACGGCCTTGCGTGCGTGGTAGCACTCGAGCCCCGCGCGATCGGCGCCGTTGTCGCCGCGCGGCTCGCACTCGAAGGCCACCGCCTCCTGACCCGTGCGGTCGACGACCGTGCGCTCGACGTCTCTCAAGAGCGCGGTGCCCGTGAGCGTCGTCGCGGCGCGCTGGTACGCCGCCTTGGCGCGGTCGTGGAGGCCCTCGCGGCCGGCGACACCGGCCTCGAACGCGTCGAACATGGGAGACGCCCCGGCCTTGGCGCGCGTCTTGTCGAGGTCGGCGAGCGACGCGATGCGCGCCTCGGCGTTGCCGCGTCGTTGTCCGGCGAGCACGGCCCGCTCGAGCGCGGCCTCCCACGCCGTCGGCCACTTCTCGAGCGCGCGGTCGAACGCGTCGCGCGCGCGCTCCGCGATCTTCACCGCGGGCAGGTCGTTCGCCGCTCGGACGGCGCGGCCGTAGGCCATCAGGACCTCGGGCGGCGCGTCGTCGGCCTTGGCGCGCGCCCACAGTAGATCCTCGGCGACGCGCTCGTCGCCCGCCGCGAGCGCCGCGAGCGCGCCGGCCACCCGGTCGACGTCCTGCACGCGCGGTCCTCGCGCGAAGTCCGACACGACCACGGGCGCCACGTGCACCGACGGCGACGTCGCGCGCACCCCTGCGGCGGGGGCGTGAGCCCTGAGCGGACGGCCGCTCGAGTCCCACGCGCTCAGCACGACGCTCTGGAAGTCCTGGTCCATGCCGACGCGGAGCGCGAGGCGCACCGTGCCCGCCCGGCGGATCTCGACGCGCGACAGGCGCGCGACGTACCCCGTCGCGTCGGGCTCACGGTGCAGCGCGACGCGGCCTCCGACGCGGAGCGACGCGGTCGCCGGCGACACGAGGCGGACGCCGATCCACTGCGCGGCCGGGACGTCGACGTCGACGACGAGGTCTCGCACGCCGACGGTAGGTGTATATGCATAGAGTGGGAGGTGACACCCCGTCGCGTGGATCTCGGAGGGCGACGTCTTGCGCGCGAACGGGCCCGCCGCAGGCACTTGTGTGGGCATCGGGGCGTCGAAGGCGTCGAAGGCGCCCTTGGCGTCCACGCCCGAGACCGTGAGGAACGAGGTGGGACCGACGAGCACGGCGGTCCGTGCGCAGCCGCTTCGTGCGCGGAGCGTGTCGGCGCGCTGTGCGTCGCCGCGCCGGAGGGCGAGGGCGCTGAGGGCCTCGGCGGTGATGCCGGGGACGAACGGCCCGCGGGCGTGCGTCATCACGTGCTCGAGGCGGGCCTCGAGCGTCGCGCGCGCCTTGCCCGGGGCGCGGTGGGCGAGCGCCGCCGACCTCGACGCGTCGGAGAGGGACGGCGGCGAGCGGTACACCAGCGCGTCGAGCGCGGCGAGCGCCGTGCCCACGCTGGCGGCGTCGTCGGGCGCGTCTCCGGCGGCCTCGAGCGTCGCCGTGTAGAGCTCGATCGCGCGCGAGGGGTCGCCGTGCGCTTCTTCGCGGAAGGCGTCGACGAGCATCTTGGCGAGCGGCCGCGCGGGGCCGCTCGGGGCCTTGGCGTCGGGTGGTCCGCCGCAGGCTCCGGCCGAGAGGCCGACGGACACGAGGAGCGCCACGCGCGCGGTGAGTCGAGCGAGGGAGCTCATCGCGCACCTCCGGCCGGGACGAGGCGCACCTCTTTGTGCATCAACGCGTCGACGCTCTGGATCCACTGTCGCCACGCGTCGTACCGCTGCACGGGGATGAGGTGCTGGTTGAACACCACGCGCCGCTTGACCACGAGCACGCGTGGGCTCGCCCGGTCGGCGGCGAGCTCGATGCTCGCGCGACCGAAGTCGCCGCCCTCGGCCGCGCCCCCTGGCGGCAGCGGACCCCACACGTAGCCTGCGGGCGCCGTGATGCGCAGCGTGCGGTTCTGGTGGCTCGGCGCGAGGTGAGACGGGAGCGACACGGGCAGCGTGCGCTTGACGAGCGGAGCCAGCTGCGAGCCGTACGTCACGCTCGGCGACAGCGGCACCACGAGCTCGCGCTGCTCTCGCCGCGCGAGGCCCTGGCTCTTGGCCTTGTAGCGAACCCACGCGGCGCCCTTGGGCAGGTCTCCCTTGAAGTCGATCGCCTTGTCGACCTCGACGGTGGGGAACCACGGCCCGACGAGGTTGCCCTCGACGTACTGCTGGCGCGCCTCGGCCTCGCGCAGATAGGTGCGGAGCCAGAACGCGCCGTCTCCGACGTGTTGCTCCTCGCCGGTGAGGTCGGCGGCGCCGTCTGCGCCGAGCGCGATGTTCCACGTCACGCTCGCGCCGTGGTCGTCGGGGGAGCTCGACGGGAGCGTCACGATCTCGGGCGCGCCGTCGAAGCGGAGCGCGGAGGCCCGCGCGTCCATCGAGGGGAGGGGGCCGAGCCGCGACTGCGGGCTCGTCGCGTCGAGGTAGGTGCCGCCGTTGGGGCCGGGGAGGAACGCGATCCCGTGGTCGAACATCGGCACGGCGGCGTTCTTGGCGCGTAGCACCGATGGCATGCCCGTCAGCCGCGTCTGGACCATCACCTCTTGCGCCTCGATGCCGACGGCGCGCAGCAGCGTGATGAGCAGGATGGCCTTGTCGTCGCAGTCCCCCTCGCGGCGCGCCAAGAGCTGCTGCGGCCGGTTGGGCAGCCACCACTCGCCGCTCACGTAGTTGACGTAGCGGATGTCGTCGGCGACGAACTCGAAGAGGGCGCGGAGCTTCTCGTCGCGGGTGCGCTTGCCCTTGGTGAGCTCGGCGGCGATGCGGCGCACCTCGGCGTCGGGCTCGGTGAAGCCGCGGATGGCCTCCATGTACCAGCGCTTGAAGTCGTTCCACGTGTGGAACGTCGACCCGACGATGACGGGCGCGATCTCGCTCAGGTGCGGCGCGAGGGGCTCCTCGGGGACGACGACGGGCTGGTCCCACGTGAGGTGGACGACGTGCAGTCCGCGCTCGTCCTTCTCTTCGCGTTTGTACTTTCCACCGTTGAGCACGTCGACGTAGAGCGGGTGACCCGGCGGCGTCTCGACGACGACCTCGTTGAAGAGCAGCGGGTGGCTGGCGGTCGAGCCCGAGTAGTCCATGAAGTAGAACGGCGCGTCGCCGCGGCCGCCGATGGCGCGGCTCGACCACTGCCGCACGACGACCTCGACCGTGTCGCCCGGTTGCAGCTCGGGCCAACGGATCCGTGGTCGCGCGCCGTCGTTGTGCTCCTCGGTCGGGAACGCCACCCCGCCGCCCTTGCGGTGGACGCGGGCGCGGAGGATCTCGGTGAGGTCGCCCTCGGCGGGGAGCGGCTCGAACAGCTCGCTCTCGGTGCGCGGCGCGATGACGATCTCGCGCGCGTATTGGATCAGCTGCGAGACGCGATCGTCTTTGTGCATGCGCACGACGCGGATCCAGTGCAGCTCTCGGTCGGCGACGTCGGGTGCGACGCCCGGCGCGGGGGCGCCTTTGCGCCGCGCGAGGATGGCCGCCGTCGCGGTGAGGTACCGCTCGTCGTCGAGCGGCTCTGGCCCGGACTTCGCGCCCTGCGTGCGGAGCGCGAGCTCGGCGCGCGCGCGGACGTCTCCCGGCGCCAGCTCTCTCGCCCGCCGGAGCGCCATCACGATCTGCGGCGGCGGCGCGCTCCCCGGCGCGACCCCCTCCGACAGCTCTCGCGCGAGCCCGAGCCACGCGGCTGGCTCGTTGGGGGCGAGGCCCGCGATGGCCACGAAGAGCTCCCGCGCCACGTCGTGTGCCCCGGCGTCGGCCACGGCGCGCGCCACGGCGATCGCCTCGTCGGCGTCGCGGACGCCACCGCGGAGCGCGTTCTTGGCCGCGCTCACCACGGCGTCCTTGCCGCGCGCCGACTGGGCGCGGACCCAGCTCTCACCGCGCCACCCGCGTCGCGCGAGCTCGTCCTCGGCGTCGGCGTGGAGCAGGGCGTCGTGCGCCTGCGCGAGCCGCGCGAGCGTGAACACGGCGTCGCTCGCGAGCGCACCCCTCCGGGCGCGCAGCGTCTGCTCGAGCTCGCGCATCGCGCGCACCGACTCGGGCTCGAGGCGCAGCGTCTCCATCGTCCGCGCGCGCATGGTGAGCGCCTCGTCGTCCTTGGCCGTGTCGAGGTGGCTCGCGCGCAGCGTCGCGATCGCCCAGTCGGGCATCGCCGCGTCGAGGTGCGCCTCCACGAGCCTACGGTCGACGAACGCGGCCGTCTCCGCGTCTCCGCGCGCCTTCGCGAGCTCGCGCGCCTTGTAGAGGCGACCACTGCGAGGCGCCGCCGCCGGAGTGAGCCACGCGGCCATGGCTTGCTCGTCTGGGCTGCGGCTCGCGTCCTGCGTGTAGGCGTCGAGCAGGCCCGGCGCGCGCGGGCTCCGCGTGTCGTCCGCGCCCCCGATCGTGCGCACCGTCGCGGCCGCGAGCAGCGACGCGGGTGTCGCCTTCGCGCCCGTCGCGAGCGCGCGCTCGAGCAGCGTCGTCGAGCGCTTGACGCGCGGCGCGGTCGAGACGGGCGCGGTGAGCCTCGCGCTCGGCGGCGACGTGAAGGCGCTCTTGGGCAGCGGGGCCCCGTCGGCGCCGAGCAGGCGCAAGCGCGCGCGCCCCTCGTCGGCGAGCGCGCCCGAGCAGACCTTGGCCGCCAAGAGGTGGGCGCCCGCAGACGCCTGCACCGTGGCCGCGAGTCGATCGAAGCGGAGCGAGGCGTGCACCTCGTCGCTCTTCGCGACGTCGACGCCGTCGAAGGTCATGCGCACCTGGCCGCTCGCCGCGACCTTGACGAGCAAAGGCGCGTCTTTGGCGAGCGCGAACGACGTGGCGAGCCACGTGCAGCTCTCCTTGCGGGGCTCGATGAGCAAATCGAGCGGGACACCCGAGGCCGACGCCAGCTCGGCGGGGACGCCTCGCCAGTGCACGTCGTTGGCGCCCCAAGAGTGGCTCGCGCGCAGGTCGGTGAAGATCGCGCCCTTGGCCTCGGGGCCGTCCTTGGCCTCGAGCCCACCGCCCGCGTCGCGGAACGGGCCGAGGACCGCGAGGTCGGTGATCACGCCGAGCGCGCGCGCCTTCTCGATGCCGGGGGTCGCGCCGTCGTCGACCGCCGCCTGTCGCGCGAGCAAGCCGGCCTCGTCGCGGACCTCTGCGGGCACGCTCGCGTCTGCGGCGATGGCCGCGAAGGCCGCCTCGGTCGCGCGAAAGTCTGCGCTGCCGCTCACCCGCGCGATGACGGCGAGGGCCGCGAGCCGCTCCGTCTCGCTGGTCCCCGGTCTCTGCGCGCGCTCCTTGGCGAGGCGCAGCGTGTCGTCGGACGTCCGCCCGACGAGGCGGCCCGGCGCAGGGGCTGCGGGTGCGGCGGGTTGGGCGCGCGGGGTGTCGGCAAACACAGCCACCGCGGCCACGAGGCCGAGGACAGACACGGCGCGCGGCACGCGAGCACCGCCCAGGCCTACGCGGACGCCAACGAGAGGAGAGCGACAGAAACGCATCGGCGGCACTCTACTCCGCGGCACTTCGCCCGGGAAGCGAGTCGTTTCGCGAGCTTGCGCGCCTCGAGGGCCGTCGGCGCGCCGGGCGTTTCACGCTTGCGCTCTGCGGGAGATGCGCCACACTGCGCTGCTCGTTCGCTCGCCCCCTCGGTCGCCCTTGAACCAAGCTCCCCCCTCCGCCAGACGCACCTCCTCACGGTCTGCGCTGCCCGCGTTCGACGCGGCTCGGCGCGGCTGCTACCCGGCGGCGCCTCGGCGGGCGCCGGCCATTCGTCAGGCCGCGCTGCCCCGGTTCGCGCTCGCCGACGAGGTCGTCGATCCGTCCGAGGTGGTCGCCACGGCGCCGCGCGCTGCGATGACGCCGGCGCGGGTCGCGCGCGCGATGCGAGGCCGCGCCGACTCGACGCAAGAGGTCAAGGTCGAGGACATCCTCCTCGAGGTGTGGGCCGAGCCGCCCCCGTCGCGACGCGTCCCGGCGGCGCAGCCCGCGCCGTCGACGCGGGCGGCCACGCACCGCGCGCCGTCGTCGCCGTCGCCGTCCGAG
>JAGQJA010000576.1 GCA_020430845.1 Myxococcales bacterium | reverse complement strand
CTTGCGCGCGGAGCTCGCGCGCGCGGCCGCCGACGCGCTCGCCGCGGCGGGGGAGTCGGCCGGCGCCGCCACGTGGGCGTCGCGGTGGGTGTCGCTCGTCCCGGGGGATGCGCGCGCCGTCAGGGCGTTCCTCGAGCGCGTCGCGACGACGCGGGAGGCGTCGCGCATCGCCGACGGCGTCGCCTGGGCGCTCGCGCAGCCGCTCCCCGCCCACGAGCTCGCCGCGCCCGTTGGCGTCGCGCTCTCCGCCCTCGCGGAGCTCGACGCCGAGGCGGCCGAGCTCGCGAGCTCGAGCGCAGTCGACACGCTGGGCGCCCGCGAGGCCGCGCTGCTCGAGGCGGTCGAGCGCGTGGCGCGCCGGACGGGACGGTATCGCCCGCTCGCGGCCCTGCTCGAGGCGCGCCTCGGCACGCTCGAGGAGCGCGACGAGCGCGCGCGGACGCTCGTGCGCCTCGCCAACGTGTACGCCGCCGCTCACGATACGGCGGGGGAGGCCCGCGCGTGGATCCGGGCGGCGCGCGAGGGGGCGGACCTCGCCGACGTCGGCCTGCGGCTCGAGGCCTTTGCGGCCACGCGCGTGGACGAGAACGCTGAGGTGTGGGTGCTCGAGCTGCGCGCGCGCTACGCGCGATCGCACGGCCCCAAGCCGTCCGCGGCCAAGGCGTTCCGCGCCTGGGGTGCCGCGCTCTGGGACGCGGCCGACGATCGCGCGGGCGCGCTGAGCGCGTGGATCGAGGCCGCGCGCCTCTCGCCTCCGCGGGGCTTCGCCGTCTTGCGCGCCGACGTCGAGCAGTTCGCGGGCGCCAAGTACGCGCTCGACTGCCTCGCGGAGCTGGCAGAGCAGGAGACGGACGGCGTCACGTCGGCAATGCTCGCGACCGAGGCCGCGCGAAGCGCGTTGAGCGCCGAGGCCTACCCGCGCGCCATCGCGCTCAGCAAGCTCGCTCTCGAGCGGGCCCCCGGCCACGCGGCGGCGCTGGAGACCGCGGAGAAGGCGTGCGCGGCCCTCGGACGCATCCAAGACATGTCGCCCATCTACGACGCCGTCGCCAAGCGAGCGCTGGGGCGGTACGGGCGCCGCGCCGCCCACCACCGCGGCGCGCGCTTCTTCGAGGCTCGCGGGATCGACGGCATGGCGCTCAAGCACGCGGCCCAGGCGTTCGTGGCCGTGCCCTCCGAGGGGGGGACGCTCGCGATCCTGCAGCGCACGGCGGAGCGCGCAGGCAGGCGACGCATCGCCGTTCGGACGATCGAGCACGTCGCGGAGCTCTCCCGCTCGCCGGGCGCACGCGCCCAGTGGTTGCTCCGCGCGTCGAGCCTCGCCGGAGACGACGACGACGCGCTCCGACAGAAGGTCGACCTCCTCCTCCGAGCCGCCATTCTCGTTCCGGCGCCGTCGACGCTGTCTCTGTTGTCCGAGGCCGCGCGCACGCTCGCGCTGCGACTCCCCGAGGAGCGCGAGGCCCTCTCGATGCGGCTCTCGCGCGCGACGGAGGCCCTCGCCAAGAAGCTCGACGGACCGGACGGAGCGCGCGTGTGCGTCACCTTCGCCGAGCTGGCCATCGGCGTCTTCGGCGACGCGCAGTGGGCGTGGGACGCGCTGGCGCTCGCCACGCGCGCCGACGCCGACATCGACGAGTACGCGGCGCTCATCCCTCACGCGCGCGCGCTCGCAAAGGACGCCGACGCCGCGGAGGCCGGGCTCGCGCGCGGGTTCGCCGAGGTCGACAAGCCGTACGCGAACGTCGGCACGGCGTTCCTCCGCCTGCTCGGCGCCGTCGCAGGTGCGGTCGACGACGCGCAGCGGCGAGCGCGGGCGCTCGTGCTCGCCTGCGAAAAGGAGCCCGACGACGCAGAGCTCGTCGTCGAGGCCGATGCCGCGGTGGCCGTATCGGCCGACGTGGCGCTGAGCGAGCGGCTCAACAAACGCGTCGGTGTGTTCCACCGGACCGAGGCGCTCCGAGACGTGGCGCAGTCGGCGCTCCAGAGCGGCGCTCCCGCGCGGGCGGTCGCCTTGCTCGAGCGCGCCTCCGAGATCTCGCCGCCCGAGTCTTCGGCGGTTGTGGCGCGCGAGCTGGCCGGCGCGCTCGCCGCATCGGGGCGACCCGAGGACGGCGTGCTCCGCCAGATCGCCTCTCCCGACCTCACCTCGAGAGAGCGCGCGGATCTGTGGACGGAGCTCGCGTCGATCCGCGAGTCTGCGGGCGCGCTCGAAGGCGCGGCCGACGCCGCGCTGCAAGCGGCCACCGAGGACGGGGAGGGGGCGGAGCGCTGGAGGCTGCTCGAGCGGCTCGCCGAGGCGACGGGCCGCGAGCACGTCCGCGCCGAGGCGCTGCGCAACCTCTGTGATCGCGAGCAAGGGGAGGCGCGGCTCGTGGCGCTCAAGCGCCTCGCGCGGGCGGAGGGAGCCCGTGGCGCGCTCGCGGCGGCCGAGGCCGCGTGGCGAGAGCTCTGGGCCGCCGCGCCCGACGATCCCGAGGCCGACGTGGCGATCGAGGCCCTGCTCGTCGCGCGCGGGAGCTACGACGATCTGGCCGATCATCTCCGGGCGAGAGCCGACCGATTGGTAGGGAAGCCCGACGGCCTCGAGACCCTACGCGCCGTCCGACTCCGTCGGGCAGCGCTCCTCGAGCAACGCCTCGGCCGACCCGAGGACGCCTGTCGTGAGCTCGAAGAGCTGCTGCGTGAGGCGCCGGACAACGAGAGCGCGCAGCGCTACCTGGCCGACCTGTACGAGCGCGTCGGCGACGCCGTGCGCTCGATTCCCCTCTTGGAGAAGATCGCCGAGGCGGCGACGTCGCCGACCGATCGCGCCATGGCGCGCTTGCGGCAAGCGCGCGCACACGCCGGGGCCAACGAGCGCGACCGCGCCGCGGTCATCTTGCGCGACGTCAACGAGGCGATGCCCGACTGGTTGCCCGCCGTAGAGCTCCGCGTCGAGCTCGCGCGAGCCGCGCAGGACCCGGCGGAGCTCGGCGACGCGCTGGCGCACTACGCGAGGGTCTGCGCGGAGGACGCGGCGACCCGCAGCGACATCCTGATCGAGGCCGCCCAGGCCGCGGCGCGCGCGTCCGACACCGACGCCGCGCTCGAGCGTGCGCAGGACGCGGCGCGCTTGGCGCCGGATTCGCCGGCCGCGCAGCTCTTCGCGCGCGGGCTCGAGTATCGCGTCCGCGGCGTCGGGACGGAGTCCGAAGCGGCGCACACGATCGATCTGCTCGGGCGGCTCACGGGCCCCCTCGACCGCGAGGACGTCGCGCTGCGCGCGTTCTTGATGGCGGAGTCGTACGACGCCCTCGGAGAGCGGGCGCACGCGCTCGCTGCGCTCCGGGATGCAGAGTCGCTCGTGGGCGAGGAGCCCCTCGTCTGCCTGGCGCTCGCGGAGCGGGAGCTCGCGCGCGGAGATCACGCGGCGGCGCTCGTGCACTACAAGCGCGCCGTGTACGGCAACCTGCTCGGCCTGCGTCGGGCGGGCGAGGTCGCGATCGCCGCGGCCGACGCGGCGCGCGGCGCGGGCGACGGCGTGCTCTGCGCGCGGTACCTCAACGAGGCCGCGAAGGAGCCCGAGTTCCGCGGCGTGGCCCTGCGTCGGCTCGCGGCGCTGTCGTTCGAGGCGGGCGACGTCGCGCGCGGGCGCGGCCTGCTCCGCAGCGTGCTCGAGGCCGCAGAGGGCGCGGAGCGCGAAGAAGTCTTGGCCGAGCTCGGCGCGGCTCTGGGTGAGTCGCCCGACGAGGACCACCGGGCCGAGGCTCAGCGCATCCTGCGCGAGGTGCAGCGCGCCGCGCCCGAGCCCAAGCCGGAGGCGCCGCCGCGAGCACCCGAGCCGCCGCCGGCCGCACCGCCGCCGGAGCCGCCCAGGTCCTCCGGGACGCCGACCCCGAGCAGGCCGGGCGTGGCCAAGCCGCGCCACACCCCGACCGGCAGGTCGCGCCGCTCGTCGAGGTCGAGCACGACCTCGGGCGGCAGCTGCTTGTCGAGGTAGGCCCCCACCGCGGCGGCGAGCGCGCGCTCCTCGTCGGACCGGGCGAACTCGGGCAGCAGGGACAGCCCCTCAGGCGAACGCGCTGACATCGGCGTCCCCCCAGACCGCTGGTCGCTTCTCGACGTACGCCGTGAACCCCTCGGCGGCGTCGGGCACGTCGTGGATGAACTGGTCGAACAGCTTCCGCTCGAGGTGCAGGCCCTCGTCGAGCGTCATCGACTGCGGGGCGGACACGAGCCGCTTCACCATGGCCAGGACCCGCCGAGACCGGCCGCGCACGCCCTCCAGCAGCCGCTCCACCTCGGCGTCGAGCTCGGCCCGCGGCGCGGTGGCCAGGGCCAGGCCCCACTCGACCATGGTCGGCCCGTCGAGCCACCGGGGCGTGAGCATGAGGGCCTTCGCCCGCTGGTCCCCGAGCTTGCGGGGCGCGCGCTGGCTGGACCCCGCACCGGGCGGCACGCCGAAGTTGACGTGCACGTCGCCGACCCGCGCCTCGTGGGCGGCGACCACGAGGTCGCAGGCCAGGATCAGCTCGAAGCCCCCGGCCCGGGCGAGCCCGTTGACGCGCGCGATGACCGGGACCGGCAACTGCTCGATCCGGCGCAGCACGCCGTGGAAGCGGTGGAGGAACGGCAGGAACACCCCGTCGGGGTCGCCGAAGCAGCAGGCGAGGAAGTCGAGGTCCATACCCACGCTGAACGCCTTGTCGCCCGCGCCGGTGATGACCACGGCGCGCAGCGAGGGGTCCCGGTCGACGACCTCCATCATGGCGTCGAGGCCGTCGAGCACCCCAGGGTCGATCGAGTTCATGGTCTCCGGGCCGTCGAGGACGGCGTGGAGCACCTGGTCCGAGACGGTCCACCGCACCTGGGTCACGGGGCGGCCCCCTCGGCGGCGTGGTTCCGGGCGAAGTCGAGGACGTGCCGGGCGTAGGTCGCGGGTGCGCGCAGGTGCGGCTGCCCCGGCAGGCCCTTCAGGATCTCGAGCCGTACGTCGCGCGCGAGCTCCATCGCCGTGGCGTCCTTGTCGGCCAGCAGGTCGAACTCGGCGTCGAGCAGGAGCACCGGTACCTCGAGCGCGGCCAGCGGGCCGGCCGGGTCGTGGCGGAACGCGGCCTGGTAGCCCCAGTCGTAGCGGTCCTTGACGCGCAGCAGCTCAACTGCGGCGGTGTGCAGCAGCTCGGAGCTCAGGTCGGGCCAGATCCGCTGGTAGCGCTCGACCACCCACCGGAACTGGGCGCCGTCGACGTCCGCCGGCACCTTCGGCGTCCAGCCAGCGATGTGGGCCGCCCGCTCTTCCTCGTCGTAGAGCGCGACACCGCTGAGCACCACGCCGGCCACGCCGGCCGGGAAGACGTGGGCGACCTCGATCGCGATCGACGCGCCGGTGTGGACGCCCGCGAACACCGCGTCGTCCATGCCGAGGCGGCCGGCGGCCTCCGACAGCACCGCTGCGTACTCCGGGATGTCGTGGGTGGGACCGTCGGGCGGCGTGGACGCGCCGTACCCCGGGGTGTCGAATGCGACCGCCCGGGCGTGCGGGGCAAGGTGCTCGAGCACCTGGACGAACACCTGCGAGGAGAGCGGGGACTCGTGGAAGAGCCCGATCCACGGGCCGGACGTGCCGGCCCGCAGCGCGTGCACCTGGCCCCACGCCGTGTCGACGTAGCAGCCCCGGATCGGTGAGCTCATGTTGGCGACCCCACCTTGACGAGCAGGTCGACGTCGCCGTCGACGGCAAGCGACGGGGCGTCAGCGCCGGCAGGGATCCGGACCAGCGAGCACGGCGACAGCCCGGTACCGTCGACGACGAGCCGGCCGGTCGTGTTGATCAGGTAGCGGTCTCGATCGGAGCCGGCCGGCGTCGACGACCAGCCGCCGGGCAGCCGGACCAGCACGCTGCGCGACCCGGTGTCCTTGTTGAGGCTGAGCACCTTGCTCTGCACGGGGTCACCCCCGAGGCCGGTGACCTCGTCGTCGTGGCCGCGCCAGACCATGAAGCGGGTCTCCACCCGGCGCACGTAACCGCGGGGGCCGAGGCCCTG
>JAGQJA010000575.1:1753-2555 GCA_020430845.1 Myxococcales bacterium | reverse complement strand
GCCGAGCAGCGTGCGGCGCTCGCGGGGAGAGAGCGGCCGCGCCGAGACGTCGTACCACCCCGGCACCCACGGCGGGCGCGACCAGAGCTCGGACGTGTAGTACCCGCGCGTGCCGACGAACGCGCGCGTCGCCGCGTCGAAGCAGTCGCGCTGCTGAGAGGGAGAGTCGGGCAGGCGCGCGAGGCGGACGTCGTTCCAGACGCCGCGGATGCGGACGAGCCACCGCGTCTCGGTGAGTCGACGCATCGAATGCTCGCTCAGCGTCTGCGGGCGACGCAGCTCGCGGAGGAGGCCCGTGCGCGGGCAGACGTAGAGCCAGCCGTAGCGTCGACGGTGCAGGCCGAGCAGCTGCAGCCCGTACCACGCCTGCGCGTACAGGCGGCCGTCGATGTCGACGACGTGCACCTCGACGATGTCGGAGAGGTGCTCGAGCACGTGGCGTTGCACCGCGCTCGTGACGCGCAGGTGCTCCGAGATCTCCGAGTGCACCTTGTCCCACGGTCGGCCCACCTGCGCGCGGAGGAACCGCGCCAGCGGCGCGAGGTTCTCGTTCAGGCACTTCTCGCCGTAGGGAGCGCCGGGGCTCATGCGCTCGCGCGCCGGCTGATCACAGAGCGTGCGACCACCCAAGCGGCGCGCGCGGGCGCGCGGGTAGCCCGGACTCTTCCGGGCGGAGCACCCGCGGTATCTCCGCGGACGCTCGACGATCACCTTGGACATGTCGGAGCGCATCACACATTCGTTTCGAGGTCCGCGTGGGACGTGGGGCCTCTTCGACGCGCGACGGCCCGCCGGTATTCAC
>JAGQJA010000575.1:0-1664 GCA_020430845.1 Myxococcales bacterium | reverse complement strand
GCCTTGACGACGAGCCCGACGAGCTCCCTGCGCTCGGGCTTCGTGCCCGACGCTACCTGCGCGATCTTCGCGACGTCGGACAGCCTCCACTCGGCGGCGTGCGGGCTCTCCCGCAGCACCTCGGCGAACCCGGCCACGGCGACGGCGAAGCGGTAGCTCTCGGGCGCGGCAGCGAACGAGGCGTGCACGTCCTTCACGGGCATCGCGAAGCGCTCCTCGGTGGCCTTGTCGCTACCCCCGTTGGCGGCGTTCTTGGCGGGCTTGTGGCGCAGGCGCAGCGTGATGGGAGACTGGTCGGTGCGCGCGAGCTCGACCTCGTAGAGCGCGGTGACGGCGTGCCCCGCCCCCACCTCGCCCGCGTCGACCTTGTCGTTGCGGAAGTCCTTGTTGTCGATGTGGCGGTTCTCGTAGCCCACGAGGCGGTATCGACGCACCACGTTCGGGTCGAGCTCGACCTGGATCTTCACGTCGCGCGCGACCACCTGCAGCAGCCCGTCGACCTGCTCGACGAAGACCTTGCGCGCCTGCGCCTCGTCGTCGATGTAGCTGTAGTTGCCGTCGCCCTTGTCGGCGAGCTGCTCCATCATCGTGTCCTGGTAGTTGCCGGACCCGAAGCCCACGGTGGAGAGCGTGATGCCCTGATCGCGGTAGCGCGCGATCGACGCGAGGATCTGCTCGTGGCTGGCGTGACCGATGTTGGCGTCGCCGTCGCTGAGCACCACGACGCGGTTCACGTGGCCCTTGGCGAGCGTCTTGCTCGCGAGCTTGTACGCGAGCTCCATACCGCTGCCCATCGCCGTGCCGCCGCCCGTGGTGAGACCGTTGATCGCGGCGTGGATCGCGCGTCGGTCCCCCGAAGGCTCGAGCACGACGCGCGTGTCGCCCGCGTAGGTGCAGAGCGCGACGGTGTCGCCCGGCTTCAACGACTCGGTGAGCATGTGCAGGCTCTTCTTGGCGAGCTCGATGCGGTCCGCGCCGCCCATCGATCCAGACGTGTCGACGAGGTAGACGAGGTGTACGGGGGATCGCTCGGCCGCCGTCACGCGCTTGGCCTGCACGCCGACGCGCACGAGGTGTCGGCCGGGCGTGTACGGCGACGGCGCCGCCGCGAAGTGAACCGCGAACGTGCGGCCGGGCGCGGGCGCCTCGTAGCCGTAGTCGAACGAGTTGAGGAACTCCTCGGCGCGCACACCGGCGAAGGCGGGCAGGCGGTTCTCTTGGAGCAGGTTGCGCCGGGCGAACGAGTACGACGCCGTGTCGACGTCGATCGAGAAGGTCGAGAGCTTGGTGCGCGTGGTGTCGACGAACGGGTTGACGCCGTAGTCCTTGAAGCCCTCGGTGCCGCGCGGCTCGGGGGCGGTCGTCGCGAGCGCGACCTCGGACGGCGCGACGGCGCCGGGCTGAGCGGGAGGGGGCGGCGGCGCGGGAGGAGCGTCGGCGAGCTTCTGCGCGTCGGGCGCGTATTCGGCGGCCGGAGACGCAGGGGCGGCGCTCTTGGGCGCGGTGCCATACATGTCCTTGCTGCCGCCGCATGCGGCGAGGACGAGGAGCGGGAGCACGGTGGCGGCGGAACGGAGGCTTCGGTGCGTCATCGGTAGTAGAAACGACGCGGCGGCAGCGACCTTACAGCGGCCCGAGCGCAGGAATTGCGCCTTCGACGTCGA
>JAGQJA010000041.1:10806-11881 GCA_020430845.1 Myxococcales bacterium | reverse complement strand
GCGAGCGACCGCCCGTTGCGGCGCGTGCTCGCCACCAGGATGACGAAGTCGTGCACGGCGCCGCCCAGCACGACGCCGAAGAGGATCCACAGGTAGCCCGGCAAGAAGCCGAACTGCGCGGCGAGCACGGGGCCGATGAGCGGGCCCGCGCCGGTGATCGCGGCGAAGTGATGACCGAAGAGGACGACCTTGCGCGTGGGGTGGAAGTTCTGCCCGTCGTTGTGCGTGTGCGCCGGGGTCTCGCGCGCGTCGTCGAGGCAGAGCACCTTGGCGGCGATGAACGCCGAGTAGTAGCGGTAGCCGATCGCGAGGACGGCGAGCGCCCCGAGCATCCACCAAGCGGCCTGCATGTTCCGGCCTTTAGCACAGGGCTCCGCGCGGCGCGCCGACCGCCTTACATGGACGGCCTTGTGCTCCGTGCTGCGCACCACGCGCGCCGACTGGACACTCTTCCGTCCAGCCGTGTGCTCACACTATACTTGTACAGAATGGGCGCCTCCTACCAGCCCGACTACTCGACGCCGGTCGAGCCGTGCCCGGGCATGGTCATGAGCGGCAAGTACCAGCTGCTGACGCCCGTGGGCGACGGCGGCATGGCGATCGTGTGGGCGGCGCGCACGGAGTCGGGACAGCTCTTGGCGATCAAGATGATCCGACCGGAGCTGGCCGAGGACCCGATGGCGCAGCAGATGTTCCTCGACGAGGCCCGCATCGCCTCGCAGGTGCGCCACGAGAACGTGTGCCACACGCTCGAGCTCGGCCAGCACGAGGGCGTGCTCTACCTGGCGATGGAGTGGGTCGACACGTCGCTCGTGCGCGTGCTCCGGCCCGAGCTGCGCCCCGGGGTCGACCCCGACGAGATCGCGCGCACCCCCATCCACCCGCGCCTGGCCGCGCGCATCGTCGCCGACTCGGCGATGGGGCTCCACGCCGCGCACGAGCTGCGCAGCGAAGGCGTCGAGCTCGGGGTCGTCCACCGCGACGTGTCCCCGCACAACATCCTCATCACGGCCGACGGCCGCGTGAAGGTGAGCGACTTCGGCGTCGTCAAGGCGCTCGGCAAGCTGCAGAAGAC
>JAGQJA010000041.1:0-10678 GCA_020430845.1 Myxococcales bacterium | reverse complement strand
TTCGTGGGCGACAGCGACCCGCAGATGATGAGCTCGATCCTGCTCGGCCGCATGGAGCCGGCGACCAAGTTCATCCCCGACTACCCGCCGGAGCTCAACGCGATCGTGCTGCGGGCGCTCGCGAACGAGCCCAACGATCGTTACGCCTCCGCGGCCGACATGCAGCGCGCGCTCGAGGACTACCTGCGGCGCACCGGGCCGCCCGTACCGCGCAACGCGATCGCCGACATCATCGTGGAGCGATGCGGCGAAGAGGTCGCGGCGCAGATGGCGCGCGTGAAGAGCGCCCTCGATCCGCAGCGTGACTCGCGGGCGATCCCCCGCTCGCGCCCCGCGTCGGCCCCGTCGGGGACCGGCATGGGGCTCGCGTTGAGCGGCGGTGACCCACGACGCCGCGGCGACGCGCGGCCGGGCGGCTCGCTCCTGCCGATCGTCGTCGCCGTGCTCATCGGCACGATGCTGGGTGTGGGCGTGCTCGGCTACGTCTGGAACACCAAGCGCTCGCGCAGCGTCGTCGCCGCGCGAAGGGCTACCGGCGAGCCGCTCGACCTGCCGAGCGCGCAGCCCGTGAGCACGGCGCCCGTGTTGCCGCCGACGCAGCTGCAGGACCAGCGCGTGACCTTCAACATCACCCCGCCGCAGGCGATCCTCGTCGTGCAAGGCATCGCGCTGCCCAAGGGCACCAACACTGTGCAGCGCCCTCGTGATGGGTCGTCGATGGACGTGCTCATCCGCGCCGCCGCGCACGAGGACGTCATCGTGATCGTCGACAGCGCCACGCCGAAGACGGTCGACGTCGCGCTCGTGCCGCTGAGCAAAGCCGACCCCAACAGCGCCATCAAACGCAAACGCCTCATCGTCGACGCCGGCCCGTCGGGCACCGCCGCCTCGCCCGCGACGACCGAGGATCCGGTCACGCCCCCCAACCCCTACGACTGAGGGCGCGCTGCGGCGCGAGGGCACCGCGCGGACGACTCACGCGGCGACCCAGCGCGGCTCCTCGTCGTCGGCCGGCGCCCCCACGAGCCGCTCCTGCGGCTTGAAGCGCCCCTTGTACGCGAGCGACGGACACCCGTCGACGCGGTAGCCGAGGTACACGTGCGACTTGCCGGCCGCGCGCGCGATCTCCAGCGTCGTCACGACGTTGACGACGCCAGGTGACGCACGCCCATACTCCGGATCGAAGAAGAAGTAGACCGCCGACAGCGCGTCGGGCGTCTCGTCGCAGAGCCCCACGCCGACGAGACGGTGCCCACGCTCGGCGTCGCGAAAGCTCAGCTCTCGCGCCGCCGGGTGCGGCCACGCGAGCTGGAGTGCGTAGCCCTCGGCGTCGAGGTCGGTGGGCGACCACGCGCGGGCGACCTCTCGATCGGCGTGCCACCGCGCGTGCAGCTCGAGGCGCTCGCGGTCGACGATCGGCCGCTCGAGGTGCGCCTCCCAACCCCGAGCGCCGGCGATCGCGCGACGCTGGCTGCGCGTGGGGACGAACCCGTCGACGACGACCCGCGTGGGCTGGCACTCGGCGCAGCCGGCGCACGCGGGCCGGAAGTAGTCGAAGCCGAAGCGGCGCCAGCCGCGGACGAGCAGCGCCTCGAGCTCGGCCGGGTCGACGTCCTCCATGAACCGATGCTCGAGCGTCGCGTCGCGATCGCCGAGGTACGGGCACGACCGCGGAGCCTCGACGTGATGGAGGAGCAACCGGCGCACGCCCCGATGTTACGGCACCGCGGAGCCCGCGTCGCCGCCCGCCAGGCCGAGCCGAGCGTCGGCGCCGAAGAGCCACGGCAACCTCGCGCCGAGCGTCTGGAACGTCGGGCCGTCGAAGACGTGACCGCGATCGCCGACGTCGTTGACCGCGGTGGGGACGCCCGCACGCGCGAAGAGCGGAGACGCCCCCTTGGCGAAGCGACGGCACGGGGCGGTCGAGCACGAGATGATGGCGCGCTCGACCTTGCCTGTGGCCAGGCTGCGCGCCGCGACGCGGGCGTCGACGGGCGTGTGCCCGATCTCGACGAGGAACGCGTGCGTGAAGCGCCCCGGCCGCGACGCGATCACCTGCGGGGCGAGCGTGGCCCCCTGCGACCACCCGGCGTACACCGTCTGCGTCGGCTCGACCCACGCGCCGTAGCGAGCCACGACGTCGGCGACGGCCGCCTCGGACCGGAGCGCGATCTGCTCGGCGCTCGTCCACACCCACGTGCCGCGCCACCGCGCGTCGGCCACGCCGCGCGGGCACACGACGAACGCGCGGCCCTTGAAGACCGCGTGCCACTCGGAGCACGACCAGTCGGGCCGATCGCCCGCGCCGTGGACGCCCACCACGACGGGCCTGCGATCGGTCGCGCCGATCGGCACGTGCACGATCACCTCGCTGCCGTCGGCGAGCTTTCGCTCCTCGCGCCAGCTCGGCGCCGAGAGCGGCGCGAGGGAGCTGCCGGCGTCGGCGTCGGCCTCGGTGGCGGCGCGGACCGAGGCGCCCTCGGAGACCGGCTCCGGCTGAGCTCGCACCGGCTCCTTGCACCCACAGACGAGGGCGATCACCCCCAAGAGGCCGCGCTTGTTCATGTTTCCATGGTCGTCGCGGGGGCCACAAACGTGACCGGCGTTCGGCGAGTTCTTTACGAACCGCAGGGTCTGCGCGACGATCCACAGGTGCACCGTGAGATCCTCCCCCTGTCTGCCCTGACGGTCGGCCTGGCCACGAGCCTGGCGCTGACCGTGCCGCTCGCGCGCGGCGACGCGAAGCCCAAGACGATCGCGGTGTCCGAGATCAAGGACGGGATGAAGGGCTACGGGCTCACCGTCTTCAAGGGGACCGTGCCCGAGCGGTTCGACGTCGAGGTCGTGGGGATCCTCCACGGCTTCCGTCCGGCGCAGGAGCTGATCCTCGTCAAGACGAAGCACCCGCGCCTCGACGTGACCAAGAACGTGCGCGGCATGAGCGGCAGCCCCATCTACCTCGACGGCGGACGCCTCGCGGGCGCCTACGCGTACAGCTGGACCTCGTTCCAGGTGGAGCCCGTGGCGGGCGTGACGCCCATCGCGCCGATGCTCACCGAGATGCGACGCCCCATCCCGCCGGGGTTCTGGCCCCTCGAGGGCGGCGCTCCGCTCCCCGCCGAGCGCAAGGGACCGCCCCCCAAGCAAGCCGCGGCGCCTTCGGTCGACGCGACGACGACGGCGTACGCGGGCGCGCCCGGGAGCTACGATCTCGAGGCGCACGCGAGGCAGATCGCCGATCGCGTCGGTCAGCCGCCCGACGCGACGCGCCCCATCGCGCGGGTCGCGACGCCGCTCATGCTCTCGGGGATGACCGATCGCAGCGCCGCGCTCGTGGGCAAGCTCTTCGGGCCGCTCGGGCTCGAGCCCGTGCAGGCAGGCGGCGGCGGCGGTGGCCCGCCCTCGAAGGACGCACCGCTACACTACGTCGACGGCGGCGCGCTCGGCGTGCAGCTCGCGCGAGGCGACGTGTCGCTCATGGGCATGGGCACGGTCACTTACGTCGAGGGCGCGCGCGTCGCGGGCTTCGGCCACCCGATGATGGAGGCCGGCGTGACGGCGCTGCCGACGGCCATCGGCAACGTCACGTGGATCTTCGCCAGCGCACAGCACTCGACGAAGATGGGCGATCCGGCCCGCTCGCTCGGCGCGCTCGTGCAAGATCGCCAGAGCTCGGTCATCGCCGACGAGTCCAAGGTCGCGCCGACGTTCGCGGTGCACGTCGACATCCGCGGGGCCCCGGGCATCCCCAAACGCACGTGGGACGTCGAGATCGCCGAGGAGCGATTCGTGGGCGCGTCGCTCACGGCGTCGGTCATCGGGTCGATCGTCGACGCGTCCGTCAACGAACGCCGCGACGTGACGTGGAAGCTCGAGTCGAAGCTCACGGTGCGTGGCCACGGGACCATCGCGCTCGAGGACTTCGGCATCGCGGTCGGCGGCATGCCCGACGCCGGAGATCTGGCGCGGTCTCGCCTGGTGCGCGCGATCGGGGACGTGCTCAACAACCCGTGGGAGCGCGCGCGCGTGCTCCGCGTCGACTGCGTGCTCACGGTGGACTACACGCGCGACGCGTGGCGCCTGCGCGGCGTCGACCTGCTCGACCCCGTCGTGGACGCAGGCCAGAAGGCGAGGATTCGCCTGCACTTGCACCCGGTCGCGGGCCCGCCCGTGACGCGCGTCGTCGAGCTCACGATGCCCGACGAGGTGGCCGGCAGCGACGTCGACATCGAGATCGCGCCCGGCTACACCGTGGCCCCCGAGGTCGCCGCGCCCGAGAGCCTTCGCGATCTGCTCGCCAACGCGACCAAGCAGTCGGCCACGCCGCGGAGCCTGGTGCTGCAGGCCAAGCTCGGCACGCAGGGCGTGTCGTTCCGCGGCCACGTGGCCGATCGGCTCCCGAGCTTTGCCCTCGACGCGCTGCGCCCCAAGAACTCGGACAACGCCCCCGAGCCCTTTGCGAGCTACCGGCGCGTCATCATCCCGCTCGAGAAGTACGTCGAAGGCCACGACAAGGTCCGCGTGAAGGTCCGCCCCGTGCTTCGTTGAACCCCCAAGGAAGATCCGATCCGATGCCCCTTCGTCTCCTCTGCCCGCCGTCGTTCGCGCGCGCTTGTCTTCGCCCTCTCGCCTTCACCGTCGCCGTGGCCGCGGCCGCCGCGTCGACGACCTCCGACGCGCGCGCCGTGGGGACGCGCACGTTCGTCCTCGACAGCCTCGACAAGCTCTCCGGCGGCGACCTCAAGGGCGTCTCGGTCGGCTCGGACGGCGCTGTGCGCGCCGGCTTCACGTTGGGCAACGCGCCCATCCCAGACGCGGGCGCCTCGTTCGCCACGCTCAAGCTCGCCGACGGCTCGATCCTCGTCGGCACTGGCCCGAGCGGGCGCATCTACCGCGTGGTGGGCGACGCCGTCACGTCTTGGGCCGACACCGGGACGATGGCGGTCACCGCGATGGTGCAAGCGCGCGGGGGCACCGTGTACGCCGCGACCATGCCCGACGGCAAGGTCTTCAAGGTGTCGCAGGGCAAGGCCGACCCGTTCGTCACGCTGCCCGAGACGAGCTACGTGTGGGCGCTCGTGCTCGATCGCGCGGGCACCGGGATGTTCGCGGCGACCGGCCCCGACGGCAAGGTGATGCGCATCGAGCCGAACGGCACGTCGAGCGTGTATTACCGCAGCACCGAGCCGCACCTGGTGTCGCTCGCGATGGGCGAGTCGGGCGAGCTCTACGCCGGCTCGAGCGGCAAGGGCTACCTCTACAAGATCACGGGCCCGGGCCGCGCGACCGTGCTCTACGAGCTGCCGGGAGAAGAGGCGAAGGGCGTCGCGGTCGCCAAGGGCGGCATCGTCTACGCGCTCTGCAACGAGTACGGCAAGGCGCCCGAGCCGCCGCGACGCTCCACGTCGTCTGGGCGCGTGCCCGCGGGCCCCACCAGCGCGTCGCACGCCAAGCCCGGCAAGGGATCGCTCTTCCGCTTCGACGCGACGGGCCGGCCCGAGCGCCTGATGAAGCACGACGACACGCACTACGCGTCGCTCACGCTCGACGAGGCCGGCAGGCCGTACGTGGGCACCGGCGACGGGGGACGCGTGTACACGGTCGACGACGCGCACGCGGTCTCGCTCGTCGCCGACGTGGGCGAGCGGCAGATCGGCGCGCTCCTCGTCGACCGCGATCGCGGCGTGATCGCCACGACGGACCCGCCGGTCGTGCACCGCATCCTCGGACGCGGCGGCGCAGACGCGGTGTGGACCAGCAAGGCGCTCGACGCCGGCCTCCGCGCTCGCTTCGGCACGCTGTCGTGGCGCGCGACCGGGCCACTCGAGCTCTCGGCGCGCACGGGCAACACCCAGGTGCCCGACGCATCGTGGACGGCGTGGGGCGCGCCGCTCACCGCGAACGGTCCGCTCAACGTGGCGCAAGGGCGGTTCGTCCAGGTGCGCGCGCGTTGGTCGCGCGACCCGAAGGCCGTCCTCACGGAGGTCACCGTCCCGTTCGTGACCGACAACGTGCGGCCCGTCGTGCTCGAGGTCTCCGCGTCGCCCAAGGGCGCGCCCGCGCGCGAGCCGTCGGGCTCGAGCATCCCGGCCAGCGGCGGAGAGCCGACGAAGCACGACCCCGTGATGAAGGTGTCGTGGAAGGTCGACAACGCCGACAACGATCCGCTCCGCTACCGCGTGTGGTTCAAGCGCGAGGGGCAGACGACGTGGCGCGACGCCCTCAAGAGCGACGAGGTGCTCACGAAGACCGAGCTCGAGTGGGACACGTCGGCGCTGCCCGAGGGGGCGTACCGGCTGCGCGTCGAGGCGAGCGACGAGATCGCCAACGCGCCCGATCAGGCGCTCAAGCACACGCTCGAGTCGGAGACCGTCGTCGTCGACAACACGCCGCCGCGCATCGATGCGCTCGAGATCGCCGGGCGACGGCTCCGCGGTCGCGTGGTCGACGGAACGAGCAGCATCGCGCGCATCGAGGTGTCGATCGACGGCAAGCTCGAGTGGCGCCCGATCGCGCCCGCCGACGGCATCCTCGACACCAAGGACGAGCGCTTCGACGCAGACGTCTCGGCGCTCGTTCCGCCGGGCAACCACCTCATCGCCGTGCGCGCGTACGACGCCGCCGGCAACTCGGTCATCCGCGACGTCGAGACCCGCTGACGCGGCCCGGTGCGGCCTCCGAGCCCCCGCGCCAGATGGGGCGGGGCCACCGGCGTCGACCGCGGGGGAAGCGCCGAACCATGACACCGCTGTCATGGTCGGGGGCCACGTGCCGCGGGCGGGACCTTGATTTTCTTAGTTCTATCCATATGTTGTACTGAGGTGCCTGTTCGGCACGCCGCATGGATGTATCTCTTTCGTCTGCGCCCCCGGCGCCGACAGGCGCGCCCACGGAGTCCAGGGGCGCCCCCGCTTGGATGAGTCACTTGCCCTCGAATCTTCGATCTCTGCCGCGCGCCGCGACCGTCCTCATGGGCGCCGCGCTGGCCGGCGTCATCGCCGCCGGTTGCATGAGCAGCAGCGAGTCGGCCTTCCTCGCAGAGGGCAACCGCGGGCTCGACGACGGGGTCAACGATCCGGCTCCGAGCCTCGCCGCGGCCGACGCCGGCCCCGGCAAGCAGACCACCTACCGCGGCAGCCCGCTCTGCAAGGTCATCGAAGGCACGTGCATGCCCGACGGCGACGAGCGGAGCACGGGCATCCTCTGCGCCGACCCCGACGCGGGGGCAGCCGCTGCAGACGCCGCGAGCGACGGTGGCGCGGCGGGTGACCCCTACGCTCCGCAGGGCTGCCGCGTGTCCGAGGGCGCGAGCGGAAGCCTCACCCCGCAGTGTGGAGACACGGGCGCCGGCGACGACGGCGCGAGCTGCAAGTCGGGCGCCGAGTGCAAGCCGGGCTTCGAGTGCGTCGAGGGAGAGCGCGGCGCACAGTGCCGTCGTTACTGCTGCCTCGGAACCTGCAAGGGGCAGGCGTCGTCGAACGGCGGCAGCACCTTCTGCGACGTGCGCCAGGCGACCGCCGGTGGCCACAAGGTGCCGGTCTGCATGCCGCTCAAGGCGTGCAAGCTGCTGACCGAGGGCGAGTGCGGCCCCGAAGAGACGTGTGCGGTCGTGACCGACGAGGGCGCGACGGGCTGCGTGCCGGCGGGCGCGGGCCAGGTGGGCGAGACCTGTGACGAGGAGCACTGCGCCAAGGGCCTCACCTGTGTCGGCTCACCCGGTGCGCGCCGCTGCCTCCAGCTCTGCCGTGTCGACAAGCCGTGCACCGGCACGCAGAGCTGCCAGAGCGCGAGCTTCATCAACGATCCGAAGTTCGGCGTCTGTACGCCCTGAGGTTCGGCGCCGGCGCGGGCCACCCCGGCGCCGGCCGTGCCAGCGAGACCGTGCACGATCTCTCGCGCGCCGCGCCACGGGGACGCGGCACGCGCGTTGCGTTGCCCGGGGGGTGCGGCAACACCACTCCGACGTAGAGCTGCTCGGCGCGCTCCTGCGCGAGCTCGACCCGCGGCGCGGCAAGACGGCCCTCTCGCGCGCGGCGCTCTTGCTCGAGCGCCACGGCGGGCTGGGCCGCGTCTCGCGCGCGACCGAGGCCGAGCTGTCCACCTCGCTACGCCCTCGCGAGGCGCGCGCCGTCCGGGCGGCCGTCGCGCTGGGCGTGCGGGCACACGAGCGAGCGCTCGAGCCTGCGCGGCGCGCCCTCTCGTGCGCGGCAGACGTGGCGGCGTGGGCGTCCCCCTCGCTCGCGACGCTCGAGCACGAGGAGCTGTGGGTGCTCGCGCTCGACGGTCGCGGCGGCCTCCGGTCGGCAAAGGCGATCGCGGTCGGCGGCAGGCACGGGCTCGAGGCGTCTGTGGCCGACGTGCTCAGGCACGCGCTCCGAGAGTGCGCAGCGGCGATCGTGGCCGTGCACAACCACCCGAGCGGCGACCCGACGCCGAGCGACGAGGACCGGCACTTCACGCGGGCGCTCGCCGACGCGGGAAAGGTCGTCGGTGTCCCGCTGCTCGATCACGTGGTCGTGGCGCGCGCCGGCTTTCGCTCGGTCGACGCGTGACACCGCCCGATGAAGCCGCACGTGATCGCGTCGCAGCGATCGAGCGGCTCGCGCGGGAAGTCGCTCGTCCACCGCGCGGTCGACAGCGCGGCGGCGAGCGCGGTGAGCCGCGCAGAGAGGGCAGCGCCGTCGGACGGTGTGTGCCACACGGGCTCGCCGGGGTCGCCGCCCAGGAAGGCCAGCCCCACGCGCGGCGCGGCGACGTCGAACGTGCGGCGCGCGGCTTCGGCGTACACGTCGAGCTGGAACGCGTACGGGGCCGAGGCGCCCTCGCCCTTGGCGCCACGCGCGCTCTTGTAGTCGACGACGTCCACGGCTCCGTCGGGCCACGTCACGACGAGGTCCATCGAGCCGTGCAGCACCAGCTCGCGCGCGTCGGCGTCGACGAGCGTGAGCACGAACGCGACCTCGCGTGACACGGCGGCGCCCGCCTCGGCCACGCGACGTGCGTACGAGCCCGTGAGGAAGCGCGTGACGCGTTCGACGATCGCCCGGTGCTGCGGGTGGGTGTCGGGCACGCCTTCGAGCGCGAGCTGCCGGCTCGCGACCGCGTGCGCGTCGGTGACACCGAATGCCGAGTCCTCCACGCGCTCGAGCACGCGGTGAGCGAGCGTTCCGCGCGCGCGCGCGTCGAGGGTCACGTCACCCGCCGACGCCGCCCCCGAGGTCCCGCCGCCCGTCGCGCGGGCGGCAGCGCGGGTGTGCTCGGGCATCCTCAGCACGTGCACCAGCTCGTAGCGTCGACGACAGTAGGCGAAGTCGGCCAAGGCCGTGGGCGCTATGGCCAACGAGCGCCATCTGGGAGGCGCGACGATCACGTCGGCCGACGGGGCGCCGTCTGCCTCGAGCGCCGCCTCGGGCGTCACGACGGAGGGCGACGGCGGCGTCACGTCGTCGATCGCCAGGAGCGCGCGCGCGTTCGCGTCCTCGGCCACGACCTGGAGGGCCCCGACGGTGGTCACGGCGGGGTCGTCCGGTTTGCTGGAGCGTGAGCACCCCACGAGGAACATCGCGTCGGCGGCCCGGGTCACGGCCACATACGCGAGTCGCTGACGCTCTGCCTGGCGACGGCGGCGATCGACGTCGAGCAACGCCTCGAACGACGGCGGGCGCAGGACCGCGCCGTCGCTCTCGACGAGCCGAACGGCGAGCCGAGCAGGCGTGCCCGAGGTCCCGAGATCGACGCGCACCGCTCCGTGCTCACCCGACGGGGGCGAAGCGGCGATCTCCGGGACGAACACGATGGGGAAGTCGAGCCCTTTGCTGGCGTGGACCGTCAGCAGACGTACCGCGTCGTCTCGCTCCGAGAACGTGGCGGCCTCGGTCTCACTCGCGTCGACCTCGACCGCCTCGTCGAGCCACTCGAGGAAGCTCCGGGCGTCGGCGTGGCCGTCGGCCATGTCGAGGAGCTTGGCCACGTTGGCCGCCCGCATCGCCCCGCGCGGCATGCGCGCGACGACGTCGTCGAACGACAGCGCGCGGACGGCCTCGCGGAGCAGGACGCCCGGGCTCGCGCGCGTGGCGGCGCGCGAGAGGTCGGCGACGACGCGTGTCACGCGCTCGACGGCCTCACGGTCGGCTGGCTGCACCAAGGCCTCGCGCGGTCCCCAGTCCCCTCCGTGGGGCAGGTGCACCGAACGACCGGGCGCGGTGAGCCCGAGGAGCGTCGTGTCGTGCACTCCGGCCCACGGGCCACGCAGCACCTCGAGCGCGGCGAGCGGATCCGACGGCTCGAGCAGCAAGCGGAGCATCGAAGCGACGTCGCGCACCTCGCGAGCTCGAAAGAAGCCGCGGCCCGCGACGACGAACGGGAGGCCCGCCACCGAGAGCGCGAACGAGGCCGCGTCGAGCATCGCGTTGCTCGTGGCGAGCACGGCGATGTCACGCAGCTGCGGCGCGCGCGCGTCGGGGCCCACGCGAGGCGAGCCCGACGAGAGGATTTGTCGGACGCGGTCGGCGATGACGAAGGCCTCGTCGAGCTTGGTCGACGCGCCCTTGTCGCGCACGACCCTGAGCCACGTGACGGCGGGCTCGAGCGCCGACGCCTCGGCCTCGCGCTCGGGAGGCACGAGCAGGTCCTCGGTCTCGCCGACGTACGCGATCTCGAAGAGCTGCGGCGGCGTGCC
>JAGQJA010000574.1:10352-19572 GCA_020430845.1 Myxococcales bacterium | reverse complement strand
GGCGGAGGGAGCGTGACGCGCGCGACCGAAGAAGGCGCACCCTCGACCGCCGCGCTCGACGAGGTGAAGACGCACGCCCGCCCGTAGGTGCCGGCGCGCCGTATCGCGATGCGCGCGTTGGGCGAGAGGTACTGCGAGAAGACGACGAGCGCGTCGCCCGGCGGCGCGCCCTCGACGAAGCGCGACAGGTGGTGGAACCGCGCGTCGACGCCGAGCGCCTCACGCAACAGCCACGCGAGGTAGCGGGCCGGCGCCGCGGAGCCCCCCACGCCCGTCGTCACCACCTTCGCTCCGCGATCGAGCTCGGGGAAGGTGGGAGGCGCGTCCACGAGCGCGCGCACCAGATCCGGCAGGCTTCGGGCGCGGGGTGAGAGCTCGGCGATGCCGTCCACGGAGCGGCATCCTACCAGCTCGCGCGTCAGCTGCCCGTGTCGTGCTTCTGAGCCTTCATCGCCTTGAAGTAGCTGATGAGGTCGTCGAGGTCGGCGTCGGTGAGGCTCGGGTGCGCCGGCATGTTGCCGTAGCGGAAGGTCTTGGGGTCGCGGATGTACGCCCGGATCTGCGCCTCGGGCCGGTACTCGACGATGCTCTGCGGCACGTTGAGCTCGGGCCCCACGCGGCCGCCCTCGCGGTTCATCGCGTGGCAGTGGATGCAGATGGCGCGGAACGTCCGGAAGCCGCGCGCGGCCGACGCGCTCGCGCCGCGCGGGAACGTATGCGGGTAGGTCGTCTCGAACGGCTTGATCTCGACGCTGACGAGCTGCCACGGTCGGGGGTGGGTCTCGAGCGAGCGCTGCGAGTCCTTGCTCCACACCACATAGAAGGGGCCGGGGTGCGCGCGCTGAGGGCCGATGGGCTCCCACGCCGGGACGTCGGCGTCGGCGAACGCGATGTAGCCCCCGGGCTCGAGCAGCTTCTCCCCCACGAGCGGGATGGTGTAGCCGTCGCGGGCGATGAGGACGAAGTCGAGCTCGCGGAGCTTGGCGTCGTCGCCGAAGACGCTCCGCACGAGCGGCGCGATCGGGATCGCGTGCCACGATTTGTCTCGTGCGTAGTACGGGTCGAAGGCGGTGAACTTCTCGGCGGGTACGCGCGCGAGCATCTCTGCGAGCGTGAGCGTGGCCACGTCTTTCCCGTCGCGCCGGAACGCGAGCTTGGCGTCGAGCTCTGCGCCTGCCGGAGCGGCGTCTGCGCTCGCGGCGGGGCCCGTGGGTGCAAGCGCGGCGTCGCCACGGTCGGCCGCGGGCGCGGGCGACTTGCACGAGAGGCTCAGCGCGGCGGTGATCACGATAGCAACGACGCGTGTCACGACGTCCTCAGCGGCTCGGGCGCGCGCCACCACACGAACGGGAGGAACGCGCCGTAGTAGAGGAGGTTCGGCACCAGGCGCACCACATAGCCGAACGACGAGCCGGAGAGGAGCACGAGGTCGGCGGCGACCCAGAGGCCGTACTGGGCGATCTCGAACGTCGTCAGCTCGGTGAGGTAGCGCGCCGTGCGGGGCGCGACGGAGCCGCGCACCCGAGGCAGGGCGACCTGTCGGATGGCGAGGGCGAGCGCCACGAAGGCGGCCTCGTACGTCAACCAGAGGTAGCGGTCGGGGACCTTGGCGAGGAACAGGGGCGTGACGACGAGCGGCACGGTGAGCGAGAGGCCCGCGGCGGTGAGCCACGCGCGGCCGTCGAGCCGCTGGCGCGAGAAACGAACGAGCAGCAAGAAGTACCGGAGGTCCCCGAGCACCACGAACGCGAAGGCCACGACGGTCGACACGGTCTTGGGCGCCCGCGTCAGCGGCGAGAGGCCGCCGCCGAGCAGCGCGTCGGCCGCCGCGACGAACGCGAAGAGCACGCAGAGGCCGCGCAAGAACCCGAGGCGCGTGGAGAGGTAGGCGACGAACGCGCCGATCGCGAGCCAGAAGCTCACGGGGTTGTGCCAGGCGCTGTCGTAGATCGCTTTGAACATCGAGGGCGAGCTCATCCGAGCTGCGAGCGCGCGCGCCGGACGCGGGGCGCGGCGTCGACGCCGTACGGGCACGCGGCCGAGCAGGCGTTGCACGACGTGCACCGCTCCGACCAACGCTCGCGCTCGGGCAGGGCGCGGTAGTGCTCTCGGGCCGCGTCGTGCCACCCGTACTGGCTGTCGTACATGTCGAACTGGAGCACGTGCTCGATGGCGACGCCGTCGGGGCACGCGGCGCGACACGCCTCGCCGCAACCGCGGCAGTACTCGGGGCTGAGGGCCCGCGCGTAGCCGTCGAGCAGGAGGAGATCGCGCGCGCCGAGCTTCTTCGACACGGCGGACGCGGCGAGGTCCTGCGCGTGCTCGTCGACGGGGATCGACGAGTGGACGACGCAGCTCGCGCCCTGCTCGAGGCACCAGCGCACGTTCGCCTGGAACACGCTGTAGCGCGAGCTCGCGTATCCCTCGGGCAGCCGCCCACCGCCGGGCTGGGACTTCATCGCGACGACCGCGACGCCCTTGGCCTTGGCGTGCGCGATGAGCCGCGGGATGCCTGCCTCTTGGTGGTCGAGGACGTTCATCTTCACGAGCACGAGGTCGAAGGCCCCCTTGTCGATCGCGTGCTCGAGGATCGCGGCGCGCTTCTCGTGGTGCGACGTGGCCCCGAAGAAGCGCACCTTGCCGCTCTTCTTGGCCTCGTCCATCGCCTCGTAGAGGGCGGGGTTGTCGAGCCGGTTGAAGCCGCTGTCGCCCAGCATGTGCCCGCCGCCGAGCCAGTGGATCTGCATGAAGTCGACGTGGTCGGTCCCCATCCGACGCAGGCTCTTGTCGAGCGACGCGATCATCTCGGCCTTGGTCGCGCGGTGGCCCGGGTCCCACTTGGTGGCGATGACGAGCTTGTCGCGCAGGTGCTTCGCGTCGGAGAGCGTGCGCCCGATCACGTCCTCGCTGTCGCCGTAGCAGACCGACGTGTCGATGTATGTCATGCCGTGGTCGACGGCGCGCTCGATGAGGCGCGGCGACGTGGCGCGGTCCAGGCCGCCCGCGCCGATGCCCACCACGCCGACCTCGACGCCCGTGCGGCCGAGCTTGCGGCGCTCCGCGACGACGGCGCCCTTCTCGATCACACCCTCACGAGGCTCGACGCGCGCCGCGCCCGGAGGCACGCGCCGTTTGTCCCACTCGCTGTGGCCGATGTACGCGCCGGCCGCCGCGCTGACTCCGCCGAGCGTGTAGAGCAGCACCTTGCGGCGCGAGCGTCTGGGGGGCGGGCGGTCGTCGTCGGTCACGCCGACAGAGTAGCGCGTCACGAACGCGCGCGACGACCGTCGCGGCGCGACGCCGGGGTCAGCGAGGCGTGCGGACCTTGGCCGGGACCACCGCGGCCGGGCGCGACGCCGACGACGGGACGCGGTGCTTGCCCGACGCCCGGAGCGCGAGCACGCGCAAGCGGTCCTCGGCGGTCGCCTGCGTCGGGTCGAGCGCGACGGCGCGTTCGAGGTCGGCGATGGCGGCGGCCTCGTCGCCGATGCGCAGTCGCAGCACGCCGCGGTAGTGGAACGCCCGCGCCGACGTGGCGGTCTCGGCGATGATCGCGTCGAGCGCGCGGATGGAAGCGGCGATGCCCGTCTCGGTGGGGCGCGCATGAGCGTCGACGAACGCGGCGAGCGCGCGCGCGTCGGGGCTGGGGTCGGCGCCGTCGGTGAGCGAGGCGGCGATCGCGATGGCCGCGTCGACGTCGCGTGTGCGCAAGGCCTTCTCGGCCGCGGCGAACGAGCGATCGACCGCGGTCATGGCGCGCTGACTCGCGCTGCTCGCGCGACGCGCGACGGGCACGGCGCCGGAGGTGCGCGGCGCGGGACGGCTCGAGGCGGGCGCCGCGGGACGGCTCGAAGCGGGCGGCGCGGGACGGCTCGAGGTGGGCGCTGCGGGACGGCTCGAGGTGCGCTGCGAAGGCGGAGGCGGAGGCGCGAGCGACGCGCGCTGCGACGACGGCGGCGCGGGGAGCGGAGGTCGGCTCGATGCGGAAGGGCGCGCGGCGTGCGCGGGGAGCGGCGGCGGGCCCCTGCGCGGCGCGGCGTGCTGAACCTCGACGTCCGGCACGGGGGGCGGCTGGGGCGCGAACGCCACGGCCGGCGTCATGCCGAGCCGAGGAGTGGAGAGGGCGAGCTGCGCCGCGTGCACGCCGCCCGGCTGCGACGCGGTGGGGCTCGACACGCTGCCCGTGAGCCAGAACGCGTAGACGAGCAGCGTCGCCGTCGACGGCGGGACGATGAGCGCGGCGCGGAGCTCTTCGAGCGTCATGGGGCGCACGCGCAGACACTCGGCGCACGCTTGCTCCGCCGCATCGAGCCCGAAGCGCAGCAGGTTGGCCGCGGCGCTGAGCTGCACCGGCGCCGTCTCGAGCTGCGCGAGGGCGGCCCGCACGTGCCGCCACGGGGGGTTGGCCTCGATCGCGCGCCAGATGGCGGCGCGCACGTCGACGCGCGGCCCCCCTGCGGGCGCGGCGGCGAGCAGGTCCACGCCGGGGTGGAACCTGTACTGCGTGGGCTCGTCGGCGAGCGCCACGTGCGCGCACTTGAGCGCGATCTGCTCGGCCAAGAGGCGCGCGAGCATCGACGGCTTGAGCGCGCCGCGCGCGAGCAGGCGGTGGCCGAGGGGCTCGCCTGTGGCCTCGTGCTCTGCGAGCGCTGCCTCGAGCGTGTGCGGGTCGAGCAGGCCGTGCCCGACGGCGAGCTGGCCCAAGCGGGCGACCGGATCGCGCGCGGCCACCTTGACGATCGCGCCCGCGTCGAGCACGACCGTGCCGATCACCTCCTCGCCGAAGCGGAGCTCGAGCGAACCGCTGAGCTCTCGATCGGCCGCGTGGGCCAAGAGGCCCACGAAAGGGACGTCGGCGAGCAGGCCCGTCAGCGCTGGGGACGGCGTCATGGCGGGCGTAACGCTACCGCTCGGTCGGCCGTCGGGGAAGGGTGCCCGCGGCTTTTTTTTCCCGCCACATGCGCGCGAGCGAGCCCACTCGGACCGCTCGGTCATCTCACGACGAGGTCGAGGACATGTAGGATGAGCGCGGGATGACGACACGGCTCGTGGACATCCGCCCGGGGGAGGGGCGCAACACGGTCGCGGCGTTCGTGACGCTCTTCGCGGTCACGGCGGGGCACACGCTCGTCGAGACGGCGCGAGACGCCCTCTTTCTTGCCCGCGTCCCCGCGTCCCGCCTTCCCATCGTCTACCTCGCCATCGTCGTCTTCGCGCTCCTGCTCGCGCAGATCCGCCCCCGCCGCGACGGCAGCCCGTGGGGCAGCGCGGCCATCCTCGTGGGCGGGGCGGGCGTCACGCTCGGGTTCTTTCCGCTGGCGCGCACCGGGGCCCCCTGGGTGCTCTACGCGCTCTACGTGTGGTCCGGTGTGTTCGTCGCGTGGTTCTCGGTCCGATTCTGGACGCTGCTGGGGCGCGTGCACACCGTCACGCAGGCCAAGCGCCTCTATGGATTCATCGGAGGGGGCGGTGTGCTCGGCGCGGTGCTCGGCGCCCTCGTCGCGCGTTGGATGATGGCGCACCTCGCGGCCCCGTTCGCCCTCGTCGGCGGCGCGGCCTCGATCGCCCTCGCGGCGATGCCCGCGGCGATGGTGCGCGTCCCCTCCGATGGCGCCGAGCCCACCGAGGACACGCGCCGCGCGCCCGAGCCCGCGGTCGGCTCGCTCGTCGCGTCGGCCCGCGTCTTGTGGGGCTCGGCCTTTGCGCGCCGCGTGCTCGCGGTGGTGCTCCTGTCGACGATGACGCTCACGCTCGGCGACTACGTGTTCAAAGGTGTCGTCGCGAGCCGCGTGCCCGCCGCGGAGCTGGGCAAGTACTTCTCGAGCTTCTACGCGGTGACGAACGCCCTCGCGCTCTTCGCGCAGATCTCCCTCGCGCCCGCGATCTTGCGCCGATGGGGCGTGCAACGCGCGCTGCTCGTGTTCCCGTCGCTCGTCGTGGCGTCGGCGCTCGGCTTCCTCGCGTCGGGCGGCGCGCTGCTCGGCGCCGTGGTGCTCAAGGGCACCGACGGCGTGCTCAAGCACTCGCTGCACCGCACCACGAACGAGCTCTTGCTCGTGCCTGTGCCCGACGGGACGCGCGAGCGGGTCAAGCCCATCGTCGATCTGGTCGGAGGGCGCGGCGGCGCCGCGATCGCGTCGCTCGCCATCCTGACGGTCACCTACCTGGGCATCGACCCGGCGCGCACGGCGTGGGGCATCGCGCTCCTCGGCGGCGCGTGGCTCGCGCTCGTCTGGACGATGCGCTCTCTCTACCTCGACGTCTTCCGCGAGACGCTGCGCACGGGCGGGCTGACGGGCAAGGCCGAGCTGCCCCCGCTCGACATGGGCGTGCTCGAGACGCTCATCGCTGCGCTCAACAGCCCGCGCGACGCCGAGGTCCTCGCCGCGCTCGAGCTGCTCAGCGAGCAGCACCGTGAGCGCCTCATCCCCGCGCTCATCCTCTTTCACCCAAGCCGCGACGTGGTGCTGCGCGCGCTCGAGATCTTCACCCAGATGGGGCGCACCGACTTCGTCGCCATCGCCGACCGGCTCGACGCCCACCCCGATCGCGAGATCGCTGCGGCCGCGCTGCGCGCCCGCACGGCCGTGCAGCCGAGCCGCAAGATGCTCGAGCGCCGCCTCGCGCAGCCGTGCTCGGTGGTCGGCGCGTCGGCGCTCATGGGCCTCGTCGCTTCGACATGGATGAGCCCCGACGACGCGCGCGCGCGCGTCGACGAGATGTTCGCGTCCGAGAGCCCCGAGGCGCTCGCGGAGCTGGCGCGCTCCATCCGCGCCCTCGGGCGCCGCGCCGACGGCGACGCGGCCGTCGAGCTGTTCTTCGACGATCTCTTGGTGCGGCTCGCGGCCTCGAAGGTGCTCCCGGTCAAGCTCGCCGCGGTGGACGCGATGGCGTCGCGGCCCGACACGCGCTTCTCGCCGGTGCTCCTCGAGATGCTCCGTCGACACGAGCTGCGGTCGGCGGCGCGCGCGGCCCTCATCGAGATGCCCAAGGTGCTCGAGCTGCTCACCCAGGCGCTCACCGCGCAGCCGCTGCCGCGCCAGATCCGCGTGCACCTGCCGCGGACGATCGCCCTGCTCGACCCGGTGGGCGCGGCCAAGGTGCTGACGGCCCAGCTCGGCGAGGAGCGAGACGGCGCGGTGCGCTTCAAGATCCTCCGCGGCCTGCGTCGGCTCCGCGCGCGAGACCCGGGCCTGGCGCTCGACGTCCGCGCCCTCGAAGAAGCGGCGCGGCTCACGCTCGATCACATCGCCGAGCTCGAGCGCTGGCGGCTCGCCCTCTCGCGCGACGACGAGGACTACGACGGCCCGCCTCCGTCGGGGCTCATCGGCGATCCGTTCCGCGCTGTGCACCACTTGCTCGGGGAGCTCGTCCGCGACAAGCGCCTGCACGCCATCGAGCGCCTCTTCATGCTCTTCTCGCTCATCTACCGCGAGGACTTCGAGGACGTCCGCCGCGGTGTCGTGTCCCGCGACCGCAAGCGTCGCGCGCAGGGGCTCGAGCTGCTCGAGAACCTGGTCAAGGGCGGCCAAAAGGCGCGCACCATGGAGGTGTTGGGCGACGCCCGCGACGTGGAGCCGGTCGAGTACGACGTGGCGCTCCAGGAGATCCTCGCCCGCGCGGGCGGCACGCTGCGCACGCTCGCCGAGCTGCGCGCGTCCGAGCTGGGCCTCGAGCTCGTCCCGCGCACCAGCGCGCCGCCGCCCGAGCAGCGCGGGCTCGCCGCCATGCTCCGCGAGAAGATCGTCGACGGCATCATCGACGCCACGAAGGAGGTCGAGCGTGCACCAGCTTGAGATCACCGAGCGGGTCATCCGGCTGCGCAGCGTGCCGGTCTTTCGCACGATGCCGGGCGCCGACCTCGCGCAGCTCGCGGCCACGGTGCGCTCCAAGACGTGGAGCGCGGGCGAGGTGCTCCTCTCGGAGGACGCGCCCCCCAGCAGCTTCGTGCTCATCGGCGCCGGCCGCGTGCGCTTGACGCGCAAGGGCAAGCTCATCGGCACGGTGCGCGCGCCCGGAGGCGTGGGCTTCCTCTCGTTCCTCGCCCAGGGCGCCGGCGGCACGCAATGCGTCGCCGAGACCTTCGTCGACGGCTACGAGATCCCCGGCGACGCGATCGACGAGATCTTCGAGGACCACTTCGGCGTCCTCTTCGGCACACTCAAGTGGGTCGCGTCGCGCCTGTTGCCGGAGATGCGCGCGGCCACGCCTCCGCCCTTCGAGCCGCCCAAGCTCGCCATGGAGCACCTCATCGGCGACCGATCCCTCGGCGTCGTCGAGCGCATCTTCCTCGTGCGGCGCATGCGCGCCTTCTCGCGCGCGAACGTCAACACGCTCGCGGCGCTCGTCAAACGTATGGACGAGGTGCGCGTCGACGCCGGCACGGTGCTCTGGACGCCGGGCGAGCGCGCAGACGGCGCGATGTTCATCGTCAAGGGCAGGGCCACGTCGACGTGGAACGACGGCGCCTCCGTGCAGAAGGTCGGCGGCGGCTACGTGGTGGGCGGGCTCGAGGCGATGCTCAACCTGCCTCGGTGGACGACGCTCCGCGCCGACGAGCCGTGCATCATGCTGCGCGGCAGCCCGGAGGTGATCATCGACATGCTCGAGGACGATCACGAGCTGGCGCGGACGTTCCTCGCCGGCCTCTCGACGTCGCTGGTGGAGGCCTGGGACAAGAAGGCCGACGACGGCGTGGTCGCCGTCGGCAGCGCCGCCGCAGACGACGAGGACGACGACGACGCGCGCGCCGCGGCGCAGTGATCGCCCGAACTGTTCGACAATGAGCCCGCACCTGATTAGGGTCCGGCGCCATGGTGTCCTCTGCCCGAGCCCAAGCCGAAGACCGCGCCCCCGTATCCGCGCGTCTTCTGCGCGTGCTCGCCCGCGGCGACGCGCCTGAGCCGCGGTTCGAAGCCCCCGAGGTGTACGGGCGCGGCGCGATCCAGCGCATCGCGCGGGCGCTGCCGCCGGTGGAGCGCATGTATGCCAATGTGCGCTTCTCGATCATGCGATCGAAGATCCTCTCGGTCATGGACCTGCTCCTGCCGGACGAGGGCCCCATCCTCGACATCGGGTGCGGCTTCGGTCTCTTCGCCGCGTACTTCGGGCAGACGCAGCCGGCGCGGCGCATCACGGGCGTGGATCCCGACGCGCGCCGCATCCGGATGGCCCGCACCGTGGCCGCCAAGCTCGGCCTCGAGGGCCACGAGTTCATCGT
>JAGQJA010000574.1:0-10275 GCA_020430845.1 Myxococcales bacterium | reverse complement strand
CAGCGCGAGGTCCTCGCGCGCCTGCGAGACGCGCTCGCGCCGCGGGGCGTGCTCGTGATGAAGGACATCACCACCGAGCCCGAGCTGGGCCTGCGCTTCACCGAGTTGCTCGACCGCGTGATGGTGGGGTGGAACGAGCCGCTCGCCTACCGCCACCACCGCGACTGGGGCGTGATGCTCACCGAGCTCGGCTTCCACGTGCGCATGGTGCGCGTGCCCGACGTGCTGCCGTACCCGCACGTCGTCATCGCCGCGACCAAGCGCTGACCGTCAGCCAGAGAGCGTTCCCTTGGTCGACGGGACGCCGACCGCGCGCGGCTCGATCGCGATCGCGAGGCGTAGGGCGCGCGCCAGGGCCTTGAACGACACCTCGGTGATGTGGTGCAGGTTGTTCCCGGCGTGCAGCGACACGTGCAGGTTGCACTGGGCGCCGCGGGCGAAGCCCTCGAAGAACACCTCGGCGAGCTCGGTGTCCCACTCGCCGAGCTTGGCCTTGGGCATGGGCACGTCCCACTGGAAGAACGTGCGGCCCGAGAGATCGAGGGCGACCGTCACGCGCGCCTCGTCCATGGGCAGCGTGGCCCAGCCGTAGCGGGAGATCCCGCGCTTGTCGCCCAGGGCGGCCGCGAGCGTCTGGCCGAGGACGATGCCGAGGTCCTCGGTGACGTGGTGGCCGTCGATGTGCGTGTCGCCCGAGGCCTCGACCTGCAGGTCGAAGAGCGCGTGCTTGCCCAGCTGCTCGATCATGTGGGTCAAGAACGGCAGCGGCGTCTGCACGGTGCACGCGCCCTGGCCGTCGAGCTCGAGGCCCACGGCCACCTTGGTCTCGGTCGTCTCGCGTGACAGCTCGGCTCTGCGGGCCATGTGCCCTCGATACAGCACTTTGGCGGGGCTGTCGAAGTCGGGTATCGTCGGGGCGTGACCGTCGAGGAGCAGTCAGGTTCGGGGCGCGGGGCGCCGGCCAGCCGCGACACGCTCGTCGACGCGAGCGAGGTGCTGCAGGCCATCCAGCCGCGCGCGCTCATCGAGCAGTTCGGGCGGCCGTTCAAGGCGGGCGAGGTGCTCTTCCGCGAGGGCGACGCGTCCGACGACGCCTTCCTGCTCCAGCAGGGCAGGGTGCGCCTCCTCAAGCGCGTGCGGATGACCGAGCGGAGCATGTCGGTGCTGCGCATGGGCGATCTGTTCGGCGAGGCGGCGCTCATCGACGGGCGCCCGCGATCGAACACCGCCGTGGCGATGAGCGACGGCATGGCCATCGCGCTCTCGCGGGTCGTCCTGCGCAAGATCATCGAACAATATCCGCTCCTTGCAGAGCAAATCCTGATGCAGCTCGTGCGGCGGGTGGGCGAGGGCGAGGACCAGATCGAGGTCCTCATGCTGCGGGACTCGCAGTCGAAGGTCGTCGGCGCGCTCCTCAAGATGGCAGGCGCGACCGACGCGGCGGAGCTGCAGGTGAGCCCGGTCGATCTCTCGGCGCGCGTCGGGCTCGACGTCGACACCGTCAAGACGGTCGTGCATCGCCTCCGCGAGCAGCAGTACGTGCGCATCGTCGGCGAGCGCGTCGAGGTGCCCGACGTCGACGCCCTGCGGCGGCTCTATGCCCTGTTGGGCACCAAAGAAGAGCTCCGCGGGGGCCGCTGAGCCCTTGTGCAGTAGCGCACCGCGTCACTTTGGGCCGAAAAACCGTCGGCGCGCTCGAATAAGCTCATGATATCAGACCCTTGTGGCGCAGCCGGTGAGGGTTGACGTAGAAGGTCGATCGGGGTACTCCCTCGGACCCTCGCGATGCGTTGGCTCCCCCCGAACCCCGTCGCAGTACCCGCGCCCGGCCTCGCTGGCCTGGGCGGCCGTAGCGTCCTCTGCGTGCTCGCCGTGGCGGCGCTCGCGCTCGGCTGCTCTCCGTCGAAGGCGGGCGCCGGTCCGCATGCGCAGAGCCCCGAGCGTCAGAGCGAGGCCGAGTACGACGTGGCCCGCGATCTGTTCCACAAGGGCAACCCGCGCGCGGCGCTCGACCACGTCCACAAGGCGATCGAGCTGAGCGACGAGAACGACAAGGCCCACTACTTTGCCGCGGCCATCTACCTCGACCTCTGCAACGAGGGAGGCTTCGAGGGGCCCGACTGCCGCATGGCCGAGGCCGAGAGGCACGCGCGCGCCGCCCTCAAGGCCAACCCCGATTTTCGCGACGCGAAGAACATGCTCGGCCAGGTGCTCATCCACCAGAAGCGCTACAAGGACGCGATCGCCGTCCTCGAGCCGCTGTCGAGGGATCCGGCGTACACGTCCAACCACCTCGCGTGGGGCAACCTCGGCTGGGCTCAGGTGCTCGACGGGCAGCTCGACGCGGGCATCACCTCGCTCCGCAACTCGATCACGCAGCCGCAGTTCTGCGTGGGCCACTACCGCCTCGGCGTGGCCTACGAGAAGAAGGGCGACCTCGCCAACGCCGAGACGAGCTTCGGCAACGCCGTGTCGGTCGAGAGCGACATGTGCAAGAAGCTCCAAGACGCGTGGGAAGGCCGCGCGCGCGTGCGCATGAAGCTCGGCAAGATCGCCGAGGCGCGCGAGGACTACGAGAAGTGCCGCGAGCTGAGCAGCGAGACGGCCACGGGAAAGATTTGTGTGAAGCAACTGGGGACGATCGTCGCCCCCGCGTCGGCGCCGGGGGGCGGCGCTCCGTCGGGTACGGGAGGCGCGACGTCTGCGCCGACCGGTTCAGGAGGCGCGCCCGCGCCTAGGCAGTAGCCCCTCTCACGCGTCGCCGCTCGGCAAGGGCGACGCTCGAGATCGACAACGAGGAAGTGTGAGCATCGATAACGTCGGAAGCAGCCTGAAGCACACGCGAGAAGCGAAGCGGATGACTTTGTCCGAGGTCTCGCGCGTCACGCGCATCCCGGTGGCCACGCTCGAGGCGATCGAGCTCGGCCGGTTCGACGATCTTCCGGGCGAGGTGTTCGTCCGCGGCTTCCTCAAGTCGTACGCGCAGGCGCTCGGCGTCTCGTCCGACGACATCCTCGCGAGCTACGCGTCGAGCCGTCGCGTCGCCACGGTGACGCCGCTCCCCGTCGCTTCGCCCGTCCACGCCGCGCGCCAGGGCCAGGGCCAGCGCTTCGGCGTCGCCATCGCGCTCGTCGTCCTGCTCATCCTCTTCACGCTCGCCATCTCCATCGTGCTCAAGCCGCGCGGCCGCGACATGCCCCTCGAGCTCTCGGTGGGCGAGACGAGCGCGGTCACCTCCGCGCGCGCCTGAGGGCGTGCGCCGCCGCGTCGAGACCCGCGGGCTGCTCGTTCGTAGCGTGGCCTACGGCGAGAGCGATCTCGTCGCCACGTTCTTCACCGAGTCCGACGGCAAGGTGTCGGCGCTGGTGCGCGGAGCGCGGCGCTCGAGCAAGCGCTTCGCCGGCGGGCTCGAGCCCATGCACGTGCTCGCCCTCACGCTCGAGGACAAGGGCTCGGAGCTGATGCGCCTCGCGGACTCGCGCGTGGTCGAGATGCACCTCTCGCTCGTCGGCGATCTCGCGGCCCTCGACGCGGGGGGCCGCGCGCTGCGCTGGCTGCGCCACCTCTGCCCGCCGCGTACGCCCGAGCCGGGCGCGTGGGAGGGCATCGTCGGGCTGCTCGCCGCGCTCGACGCGGGCGTGGGTGAGTCGAGGGCGCCCGAGGACATCGACCTCGAGCTCGCGCGGTTCGGCTTCGCGTTGCTCGCGGAGGTCGGCTACGGACTCGAGCTCGATCAGTGCACGCGGTGCGGCAAGACCGTGCCGGCCGAGCGCGCGGTGATGGTCGATCCGGCCGCGGGCGGGGTCGTGTGCACGTCTTGCGGCGGCGGGGCGATGCGGCTCTCGTCGCGTGTCCGGGCGCTCGCGGCCGCCGTCGCGCGGGGCGAGCCCGTCGCCGCGTCCCTCGACGAGGCGCGTGCCCTCGTGAAGCTCGCCGAGGACGTGATGGCGGCGCACGGCGGGCTCGACCCGGCGCGGTGAGCGGGGCCCACGGCTCGTGCGCGATCCTGTGCGGACGCCGCGTCCGAGGCTGAAAAACAGGCCGCTCCGCGAAAGCACACATGTGGCATTGTGTGTGCAGCTTGCGTCCCGAGGCTCACGCAGAGCCGAGGAGGCGAGATGTTCGAGCGATCGCGACAGGAGCGTGGACGGCGGGACGGACAGGCGGCGGTGCGGGGTGCGGGGCGCGCCGCTCTCGCCCTCGCTGCGGCGCTCGCGGCGGCGTGCTCGTCGCAGGCGCCGGTCACCGCGGACGACGATCTCGTCGGCGGCACGGAGGCGCGCGACGGCGACTTTCCGTCGACGATGGTCGTGCGGAGCAACTGCACCGTGGCCAAGGTCGGACCGCGGCACGTGCTGACCGCAGCGCACTGCGTCTTCGACGAGTCGCGTGGTGAGGTGCGGGCCGAGTTCCAGCCGGGCGCGACGATGTACGTGAGCTCGGCGGCCAACGTCGACAACACGGTCGCGCCCGAGGCGGCGGGGTACCGAGCCGTCACCATCGCCAAGGTGCACGTGCCCGGCGTCTTCTTCGAAGAGAGCGTGCAGGCCGGGTGGCCGCGCGTGCTCTCGACGAGCGCGGCGCCCGACGTGGCCGTGATGGAGATCACCGCCGGTTCGGCCTCGGCGATCGACGACATCCCGGAGGCGGCGATCGATCTCTCTCCGGCGCGGCCGGGCGATCGTGTCGTCATCATGGGCTACGGCTGCGAGAAGGGCGTCAGCGCCGAGAAGGACTACTCGCGCGTCCGGCTCAAGACCCAGGCCACGCGCCTCGTCGGCGTCGAGGCCACGGTGCACGAGGGAAGCTACGTGCAGGGCGTCGAGACGCCCTTCGGGCAGAACCTCGCCGCGCAGTACGTGTTCACGCCGGGCCAGGGCGCCGAGGCCGAGCAGGCGAGCCTCTGCCCGGGCGACTCGGGCGGGCCGGTCTATCGCGACGACGGGCGCGCCAAGACCATCATCGGCGTCAACGCGTACTACTCGTTCGCCGACGCGAGCGTCGACCCCGACCGCGTGAGCAAGACGAACTGGCACACCCGCCTCGACGGCGCGTCGCGCTTCGACGTGGGGGCGTGGCTCGCGGAGCTGGGCGTGCGCACGGTCGGTGGGCCGGCGTCGGATCACCACGCCGCGTGCGCGACGAGCGGCGCGACCGGGCGATCGATGTGTGGATCCATTCGCAGGTACGTGGACGGCGCGGGGGGAGAGGCCGCGTTCGGCGCGCCGACGACCGAGGCGCGCATGGAGAAGGACGACGCCGGCGCGTGGCGTTGGACGCAGCGCTTCGCCCGAAAGGACGTCGTCGAGATCGACGGTGTGGTGACGGTGCGCGGCGAGGGACCCGACGCGCGCTGCGCGGGCGTCTCGAGCGACGGCTCGTACTGCGGCGCGTCGCTGGGCGATCCCGACGCGCGCGCCCTCTACCGGTGCCGCGCGGGCGCCGTCGTCTCGCGCACGCTCTGCGACGACCGCTGCGAGGTGCACGCGCCCGGAACGCCCGACGCGTGCGCCGGCCCGGCCGCGGTCGACCCGTGCTCCCGCGCCGGCAGCGGCGACGGTCGGTACTGCGGGGCCTCGCTCGGCGACGGCGATCCCGGCGCGCTCTACCAGTGCCGGGGCAAGGTCACGTTCGCCAAGACCTCGTGCCCGTCGGGGTGCAAGGTCGAGCGCGCGGGCGTGCCCGACCGCTGCCTTTGACGCGCGCGTTGACCCAGCCCGATAAGCGTGAGATTGAGGTGCGCTCATGAGCGCTGTCCGAGACGTCGCGTGCTTCGGGGAGGCCCTCTGCGATCTGTACGAGACAGACGCCGGCTCCTCTCTCGGGCGCACCTTCCAGCGCGAGCTGGGCGGCGCGTCGGCCAACTGCGCGGTGACGCTCGCCAGGCTCGGCCTCAAGGTGGGCCTCATCGCGGCGGTCGGCAAGGACGACGTCGGCGAGGCGCTCCTGGCCGACCTCGAGGCCGAGGACGTCGACGTCTCGCACGTGGCGCGCCTCGACGCGCCGACGGGGCTCGCCATCGTGCGACGCGACGCGAGCGGCATCCCGAGCTTCGCGCCCTACCGCAAAGGCACCGCCGATCAGCTCCTCGCCGCGGCGCACGTCAAGGACGCGGCGCTCAAGGTGCGCTACGCGGTGGTGGGCACGAGCGCGCTCGTCACGCCCGAGCTGCGCGGCGCGGTCGACAAGCTCATCGCCGGCGTCAAGAAGGCCAAGGGCGTGCTCGTCCTCGACCTCAACGTGCGGCCGAGCCTCTACCCCGACGTCGACACCATGCGAAAGCAGGTCGGCGAGCTCGCGGGACACTTCGCCCTGGTCAAGGCTTCGGAGCGGGATCTCGGCGCGCTGGCGGGCAAACGTGGGCTCACCTGGCTCGAAGACCACGCCAAGTCGGCCACGTGGCTGTTGACGCGCGGCGAGAACGGCGCGGCGGCGGTGGGGGCCCACGGCCAGACCACCGCGCCCACGCGTCGGGTGCGTTGCGTCGACGCCACGGGCGCGGGCGACGCGTTCCTCGCCGGCGTCATCGCGGTGCTCGCCTCGGCCGGCGCCAAGCCCGACGGCAAGGAGTGGAAGGACGCCAAGCTCTGGATGCGGGCGCTCGAGACCGGGCACCTGCTCGCCGCCAAGGCGGTCTCGGCCGTGGGCGCGACCACGGGCGTGGCCAACGTGTCCGACATCCGCGCCAAGGTGAAGGCGGCCAAGAAATGACCGACGCGCGCCTTCGCTGCAAGCGAGTGCGCTCGCCGCGCGGCGCGCGCTCGACCGAGATCGAGTGGGGCGACGGCCACGTGGGCCAGTACCCGCACGAGATCCTGCGCGGCTACTGCCCGTGCGCGGGGTGCCAGGGGCACTCGGGCGAGATCACCTTCATCTCACCGTCGAGCACGCAGCTCGAGCTCGAGACGATCGAGCCCGTGGGCAACTACGCGCTGTCGCTCAAGTGGTTCGACGGCCACAACAGCGGCATCTACTCCTACAAGTACCTGCGCGCGCTCTGTCAGTGCGATGAGTGTCGCCCCGAGGGGGTGACGGCCGAGCGCGGGCAGCTGCCGCGGATGTGACGCGAGGCCCGCCCGTGTCGACAGACGACGAACAGGCGAAGCGCGACGACGAGGCGCGGGGCAAGGACGAACGAAAGCGGTTGGTCGGGCGCGCGGGCGTCGTGGGCGCAGGGACGCTCCTCTCGCGCCTGCTCGGGCTCGTGCGCGACGTGTCCGTGGCCGCGCTCTTCACGCGCGGGCAGACCGACGCGTTCTGGGTCGCCTTCACGATCCCCAACGCGCTCCGGCAGCTCCTCGCCGAGGGCGCGGTCTCGAGCGCGGTCGTGCCGGTGCTCTCGGAGCGCCTCGAGAAGGGCGGGGACGAGGCCGCGCGCGCCTTCTACGCACGGGCGCGCGGCGTCTCGCTGCTCGCCCTGACGGCGGTGAGCGTCGCGGGCGTGGTGCTCTCGGAGCCCATCACCGAGCTCTTCGCCTCGGGCGCGCACGCCACGCCCGGGCAGTTCGAGCGCACGGCGCACCTCACGCGCGTGGTGTTCCCGTACATCTTCTTCATGGGGACCGCGGCGCTCGGCATGGCCGCGCTCAACGCCAAGCGGCAGTTCGCCGTCCCGGCGTTCGCCCCCGCGCTCCTCAACGTGGCGCTCATCGCCTGCGCGTTCCTCTTGCCCGCCCCGCTTGCGTCGCGCGGCATCGACGCGTCGATCGCGCTCGGCATCGGCGCGCTCGTCGGCGGTGCCCTGCAGATGGCCGCGCAGGGCCCGGCGCTCCGCCGCGCCGGCTTCGCGGTCACGCCCAAGGTCGACCTCGCCGACCCGCACGTGCGCGAGATGCTCCGGCGCATCGCACCGATGACGTTCGGCATAGGTGTATACTACATCGACCTGGTGCTCTCGCGGCGCTTCCTCTCGGAGATGGGCGAGGGCGCGCAGAGCTATTTCTCGTGGGCCATGCGCGTCAGCGACTTCCCGCAGGGGATCTTCGTGATGGCGATCTCGACCGCGGCCCTGCCGTCGCTCGCGTCGCTCGCCGCGCGCGGCAGCACGGTCGAGGTGGCGCGCACGTTCTCGCACGGGCTGCGCCTGAGCCTGTTCGTGGCGCTGCCCGCGAGCGTGCTGCTCGTCGTGCTGGGCGAGCCGCTCGTCGCGCTCATGTTCCAGCGGGGCAAGTTCGACGCCGTGGCGGCGCACGAGACCGCCCGCGCGCTGGCGTGGCAGGGCGGGGCCATCTTCACCGTGGCCGCCGTGCGTCAGATCGTGCCCGTCTACCACGCGCTCGGCGACACGCGGACGCCCGTCATCGTGAGCGCGCTCGACCTCGTCGCCTTCGTGGCGCTCGCGCTCGGCCTGCGCGGCTCGATGGGGCACGTGGGCATCAGCGTGGCGGTCGCCGGGTCGAGCGCCGTGCAGATGTTGCTCCTGCTCGCGGTGCTGCGCCGCCGGCTGGGCACGACGATGATGGGCGAGGTGCTGCCCGCCGCCCTCCGCATCGCGGCCGCGTCGCTCGTCGGGGCGGCCGGGGGGTGGGGCGTCGCGAGGCTCATGCAGGGCGCGGTGCTCGGCGCGCTCGGGCTCGCGCTGCCCGGGCTCGCCGGTGGCGTCGCGTTCGCGGGGCTGTTCGTCGCCGCCGCGTGGGGCTTTGGTTGTGGGGAGATCGACGAGCTCGCGGCGCCCATCGCGCGGCGCCTCTCACGGAAGGAAGCGACATGATCAAGGTGATCGCGGCAGAGCACGAGGCGGCCGCCTCGAAGCTGGACCAGGTGCCGGCGCCGCGCGCGCCCGAGATCGCCTTCGCGGGCAGGTCGAACGTCGGCAAGAGCTCGCTCTTGAACATGGTGCTCTCGCGCAAGGGCCTGGCGCGCACGAGCAACACGCCGGGACGCACGCGGCAGATCCACCTCTTCGGCGCCACGGTCGAGCGCGAGAAGAAGGGCGCCGACGGCGAGCCTGCCAAGGAGCGCCTCGACCTCGTGCTCGTCGACCTGCCGGGCTACGGCTACGCCAAGGTCTCGAAGAGCGAATCGGCGAGCTGGCGTCCGCTCATCGAGGGCTTCTTGCGGGCGCGACCTGTGCTGCGCGCGCTCGTGGTGCTCGTCGACATCCGACGCGGCGTCGAAGAAGAGGAGCGCGATCTCCTCGAGTTCATGGCCAAGGTCCGCCCCGACGTGCGCGTGCTCATCGTCGCCACCAAGGTCGACAAGCTCTCGCTGTCGGCGCGCAAGCCGGCTATCCGCAAGCTGGGCGAGGCCGCGGGCCTGCGCGTGCTCGGCGTGAGCGCCGAGACGGGGCTCGGGCGCGAAGAGGTGTGGGGCGCCGTCCTCGGCGCGGTCGCCCTCGACGGCCCGATTGTGTAGTCTGGTCGCGCAGATGGAGCGCTCGGGGAAGCTCGCCTGGATGGTGGCGGCCGCTGTCGCGGTCGGGCTCGCGCACGTCGGCTGTCCGTCGCCGTCCACCCCGAAGAAAGAGGCGTTCGTCGCCAACGAGACATGGTGCCCCGAGGGCTTCGAGGTGGGCCCGCAGGACACGTGCTTCGCCATCCCCGACAGCCACACCGTGGACGCGCCGATTCTCGTGTACCTACACGGACCGTACACGGGCCACGGCAGCGCCGAGGAGTGGGCGCTCGTGCGCGCGGCGGTGCAGCGCGGCTTTGCCGTGATCGTCCCACGCGGCAAGCGAGGCGCGTGCGCGTGGACGGCCGACCTCAAGGATCATTTCTGCTGGCCGCGTGAGCCCGAGGACACCAAGGCCATCAAGGGCGCGGTGCGGGAGTGGGACAAGGTCCTCTGGCAGGTCGAGGCGCTGCTCGAGGGGGACACGCACAAACGTTTCGTGCTCGGCGACGGCAACGGCGGCTCGTTCGCNNGCGCACCTCGCGACGCACGGGTACTTCTCGGCGAGCGCGTGGGGCGTGCTGCACGGGGGCGCGCTCGCGCCGTCTCCGCACGGTGGCGAGCCCACCTCGCCGATCGTGATGGTGACCACGCCGACCGACGCCGCGACGCACACCAAGGTGCTCGGGCTGCGGGATCAGCTGCGGCGGGCGAACTGGCCACACCACCTGTGCACGCGCGCGGGCGGCACGGAGCTCACGAGCCAAGACGTCGACATCGTGCTCCGGTACTTCAAGCGGATCGCCAACGGAAAGCGCCCGGAGGCGCCCGAGGGCGCGACGTGCGAAGGCGGCGGCAACCTGGGCGCGCGTCCGCCCGGACCCGACGGCGGCGCCCCACGCGGTGACGGCGGCGCCCCCAAGCGCGGCCCCGCGCGACCCA
>JAGQJA010000573.1 GCA_020430845.1 Myxococcales bacterium | reverse complement strand
CGTCGTCTTCCTCCGCTACCTGTCGGGCGCCGCGCACACCGACGAGGTGGGCCCGCTCGGTCCGCGCCTCATGGCCGTGGGCGCGGGCCTGCACGCGGTGCACATCGTGGTGGCCTCGCTCGTGGCGCGCGTGTGTCCCGTCGAGGGCATCCACTTCCCCATGAGCGTCGCGTCGATGCTCATGTGCGTCGCGTACCTCGTCGGGCGCCGCCGCTTCCGCGTGTCGGTGGCCGGCGCGTTCATCGCGCCGCTCGCGCTCACGTCGCTGCTCGCGTCGCGGTTCGTGGGCGACACGCCCGGCGCGCGCATCCGGAGCGCGCTCTTGCCGTTCCACGTGACGATGAACCTCTTCGGCGTCGCGCTCTTCAGCCTCGCGTTCGCGTCGGCCACGCTCTACTTGGTGCAGGAGCGCCTGCTCAAGCAGAAGAAGATCGAGGGGCTCTTCCGCCGGCTGCCTCCGCTCGACGCGCTCGATCGCGCCGAGCATCGCTTCTTGCTCGCGGGCTTTCCGCTGCTCACGCTCGGCATCGTGACGGGCACCGTGTGGGCGCGCCGCGTCGAGATGGGCTCGGCGAGCGATCTGCTCCGCGCCGGCTTCGGCTACCTCACGTGGATGCTCTTCGCCGGCGTGCTCTTCTTGCGCGCGGCGGCGGGGTGGCGCGGCCGACGCGCCGCGTACGGCACGATCGCGGGCTTCGGCTTCGCGGTGCTCGTCATGATCCTCTACCTGGTGCGCGCCCCCTCGGCGCCCACCGCGAAGGCGGCCGAGCCGCCGAAGGTCGCGGTCACCACAGTGACGGGCGCGAAGTGAGCGCGCGGCTGCCCATCGTCGTCGTCGGCATCTCGCACAAGACGGCGCCGGTCGAGGTGCGAGAGCGCTTCGCCGCGGGCGCCGACGTCTTGCCGGCCGTGCTGGCGCGCATGTCGCAGCGGCCCGAGCTCGACGAGGTGATGTTCCTCTCGACGTGCAACCGCGTCGAGGTGCTCGGGCTGCCCAAGCCCGGCCGCCTCTCGACCGAAGAGGCCGCGGTGTGGGCGTCGCGCGCCATCCGCGAGGGGCTCCGCGAGCACATCGGCGCGGGCAGCATCGACGAGCTCGCGCCCTACCTCTACGAGCGCTCCGGCGAGGACGCCGTGCGGCACGTGTTCCGCGTGGCCGCGAGCCTCGACTCCATGGTCCTCGGCGAGCCGCAGATCCTCGGACAGGTCAAGGACGCCTACGACGCGGCGGTCGCCGCCGGGGCGCTCCGCAGTCACCTCGGGCGATGCGTGAGCCGCGCGTTCGCGGTCGCCAAGCGCGTGCGCACCGAGACCCAGCTCGGCTCGGGCCAGGTGAGCATCAGCAGCGTCGCCGTCGACCTCGCGCGTCGCATCTTCGGAGACCTGTCGTCTCACTCCGTGCTGCTCGTGGGCGCGGGTGAGATGGCCGAGGCCGCGGCCAAGAGCCTGGGCAAGGGCGCCAAGGCGATCCACGTGTGCAACCGCAGCTTCGAGCGCGCCGCGCAGCTCGCGGCCAAGTTCGGCGGCTCGGCGGCCCCGCTCGATCAGCTCGAGGCCGAGCTGCTCGTGAGCGACGTCGTCGTCACCAGCACCGGCGCGACGCACTACATCGTCACCAAAGACCTCATCAAGCGCGTGATGAAGCAGCGCAAGGGCCGCACGCTGTTCTTCGTCGACATCGCCGTGCCGCGCAACGTCGACCCCGAGGTGCACGGCGTCGACAACGTGTACGTCTTCAACGTCGACGATCTCGAGCAGCAGGTGGCCGAGAACATGCGCGCGCGTCACGGCGAGCTCGCGGCGGCCGAGGCCATCGTCGAGACCGAGGTGTCGGAGTGGCACGCGTGGGCCCGGGGGCTCGAGGTGCAGCCCACGATCGTGGCGCTCCGGGCCAAGACGCGCGGCGTGCTGGTGGCCGAGCTCGAGCGCACCCTGGGCGGTCGCCTCAAGCACCTCGGCGAGGCCGAGCGCACCGCGCTCCGCCAGATGGTCGACAGCGCGACCAACAAGCTCCTCCACGGACCGACGACGCGGCTCAAGGCGGCCGCGGGCGACGGCTCGGGCGCCGACCTCGTGACGGCGACGCGCGTGCTCTTCGACATCGCCGACGATCCCGACGACGGCGACGACCGAGACGACGCGCGCACCGACGAGAGCGCGCCGGCGGTCGATCGCGTGCGTCACTGATCGCCACGTCGACGCACCGCGCGCGCCCGCGTATGCTCGGCGCGTGCGCATCGTCTACGCGACCCGAAAATCCGCGCTTGCCCTCGCCCAGTGCCGCGCATTCATCGCGACCCTCCGCGCCGCCCGCCCCGGGCTCGAGACCGAGGAGCACCAGGTCGTCACCACCGGCGACCGCATCCAGGATCGGCCGCTCAGCGAGGTGGGCGGCAAGGGCCTGTTCGTGAAGGAGATCGAAGAGGCGCTCCTCTCCGGCCGCGCGCACATCGCCGTACACTCCATCAAGGATGTGCCCGCGCAGCTCCCCGATGGGCTCGTGCTCACGTGCATCCCGCCGCGCGAGGACCCGCGAGACGTGCTCGTCGCCCCGAAGCATGGCGCCCTCTCGGATCTGCCCGCCGGCGCGCGCGTCGGCACGAGCAGCCTGCGCCGCGCGCTCAGCCTCCGCGCGGCCCGTCCGGATCTCGACATCGCGCCCGTGCGCGGCAACGTCGACACGCGCCTCCGCAAGGTCGACGCGGGCGAGTTCGACGCGATCGTGCTCGCCCGCGCCGGGCTCGTGCGGCTGGGCCTCGAGGCGCGCGCCACCGACGTGCTCTCGGCCGAGATCTCGCTGCCGGCGGTGGGGCAGGGCGCGCTCGGCATCGAGTGCCGGGCCGACGACGCCGACGCGCGTGCGCTCTTGCGCGCCGTCCACCACGACGAGACGGGCCGATGCGTCGCGGCCGAGCGCGGCGTGCTGACGGCGCTCGAGGGCGACTGCAAGACGCCCATCGCCGCGTACGCGATCCGCCGCGACGGCGAGCTCTACTTGCGCGCCTTCATCGCCGCGCCCGACGGCACGCAGCTCCGCCGTGACGAGACGGTCGCTCCGTGGCCCGACGCCGACGACGCCGCCTTCGCGTTGGGCGAGGCGCTCGGTCGGAGCCTCCGCAGCTGAGCCCGGCGGCGACGCGGCGAGCCCCGAGGGTTGCGCATCGGGCCGATGGGATTATGCTCGGCCCGGTCTTCGAGGGGGGAGCACGCGTCGCGTGCGCGAAGGCCCCCGCCAAGTACCCGTGATGCGCCGCTTTTTCGCCATCGTCGCCGTCGCTGTCGTCGCGCTCTCCGCGTGGCTCGCGCCGTCGTCTGCGTGGGCCAAGGGCAGCTCGCTCGGCGAACCGAGCCGCCTCGAGGTGCCCAACGCGCCCGACGCGTACTTCTATCGGCCGCACGTCAAGGGCACCCGCCCCATCCTCATGTATCTGCACGGTCGCGGCGGGCACCCGGCCGACGACTGCCGCAAGTGGGCTCGGGTCGCGGCGCGCTACGGCTGGGTCGTGTGCCCGTCGGGGCCGGTCGACGTGGGCGGCGGCGGCCGGAGCTGGGCCAACGGCGCCGGCGAGGCCCAGCGCGTCATCGACGCGACCGTCGCGGCATTGCGTGCAAAGTACAAGGGTCGCGTCCAGCGCCGCGGCAACGTGCTCATCGGCTTCAGCGAGGGGGCGTTCATCGCCATGCAGGTCGGGCTCAAGGAGCAGGCCACGTGGTCGCGTTGGCTCATCCTGGGGGCCGCCGAGCAGTATTGGCCCGGCGACATCGCGCCCGAGCTCGCGCCGCGCAAGCGCAAGGTCAAGCGCGTGTACTTGCTCACCGGCGAGAACGACGGCGTCGCGCCCAGCACGCAGCGCGTCGGCGAGCGCCTCAAGCAGCTCAAGGTGCCGGTGCGGGTGAAGATCGCCACCGGCCTCGGTCACGAGGTCCCCAAGGACCGCATGATCACCATGTACCGTCGCCCGCTCGCCTGGCTCCTCGCCGCCAAGTGAGCGGCCTCGCCGCCACAAGCGGCGCGGAATGTGGTACGAGCGGCTCATGAGCGGAAAGCCTCCACCTCTCGTCCTGGGCATCGCGGGGGGCTCCGGATCCGGCAAGAGCACGATCGCCAAGTCTGTCCTCGAGGCGCTCGCGCCGGGGCAGGGGGTGCTGCTCCAGCAGGATCACTACTATCGGTCGCAGGCGCACCTGCCGCTCGCCGAGCGCGAGCAGGTCAACTACGACCATCCCGACGCGATCGAATTCGACCTGCTCATCGCACACCTCGACGCGCTCCGCTCGGGCTCGGCCATCTCGCGGCCCACGTACGACTTCACCGTGCACGACCGCTCCAAAGAGGGCCTGCACGTCGAGCCCGCCCCGGTCATCGTCGTCGAGGGCATCCTCGTGCTCGCCGACGATCGGCTCCGCTCGCGGTTCGAGGTCAAGCTCTTCGTCGATACCGACCCGGACATCCGCGTGATGCGCCGCATCCGCCGCGACCTCGAGCAGCGGGGCCGCACGTTCGCGCAGGTCCGAAAGCAGTACTACGAGACGGTCCGCCCCATGCACATCGCGTTCGTCGAGC
>JAGQJA010000572.1:1390-3989 GCA_020430845.1 Myxococcales bacterium | reverse complement strand
TGCGTCTGCGTTTGCGTCTGCGCTCGCGTCTGCGTCTGCGCTCGCGTTTGCGTCTGCGTCTGCGCTCGCGTCTGCGTTTGCGTCTGCGCTGTCCCCCGCCTTCGCGTCCGCGCTCTCCCCCGCACCCGCGCCCGCGCTCTCCTTCGCGCCCGCGTCCGCGTCCGCGCCCGCGCCCGCCTTCGCGTCCGCGCCCTCCCCCGCGCCCGCGCCCGCGCCCGCGCTCTCCCCCGCGCCCGCGTCCTTGTCTGCACCCTCTCCCATCTCCTCCAACGTCCTCGGCCCAGCCTCTCGCGTCCACCCAGAAGCGATTACCTGAGCAAATTCAGTTACCTACGATTTTCTCCGGCGCCCTGAAATTTCTCGGTCCCCTCGCGCGACATGCGGGGAGACGATGCTCTCGGCGCTCATGTCCACAGCCCTCCTGGCGGGCCCCGCGCCCGTCTCCGTCCCGGAGCAGACGGCCGAGCTGCGCCCCGTGGTGCGGTCGGTGGTGGCGTGCGTCCTCAAGGAGCGCCCCGATCACGCCGACGTCGAGGACTGCACCAACGAGGCGCTCCGGCGCGCGCTCGAGTCGCAGTCCGAGCTGCGCGGCCCCCTGCGCCCTTGGGTGCTCGGCATCGCGCGCCACGTGGCCCTCGACACGATCCGCGCGCGGCAGAAGCAACGCGCGCGCACCGCGCAGCTCCAGGTGCCCGAGGACGCGTCGTCGACCAACCTGCTGGACCGGCTCGCCGATCCGAGCGAAGGAGCCGACGCGAAGCTCGAGCAGGCGGAGCGAGCGCGCCGCGTACGTCGCCTCCTTGCGACGCTGCCGGAGGGGCCACGCAGCGCCCTCGAGCTCTTCCACCTCGACGGGCTCGGGTACCAGCAGATCGCGGAGCGGCTCGGCGTACCGCTCGGCACAGTCGCCACGTGGGTCACGCGTGGTCGTCGGGCCATGGCCGAAGCACTAGAGGCAGACGAGCGCGGAGGCGCAAGATGAGCGACAAGAGACCAGACCACCTGCTCGACGACGAGCTCTGCTGGGCCGAAGGCGGCCACGCGAGCGACATCGCGCTCACGGCGATCGCAGACGGGGAGCTGTCGATCGTACCGAGCGAGGTCCGCGCGCACGTCGACACGTGCCTCACGTGCAGCGGACACGTGGGCAACGCCGCCCTCCTCTCTCTGCACGCGGGCGAGCGGCTCGCAGACCTTGCGCCCGCCGACCGACTCACGGCGCCGGAGCGTCGTCCCGTCCCGGTGATGGCGATCGTGGTCGGCCTCGCCGTCGCGTTCGCCGGCGCGCTCCCCACGTTGCTCGACGCGATGCGGTCTCCCGGTGAGCTCGGTCGGGCCATCCCCATCCTCGGTCGCGGCGCCGCGTTGCTCGGCCGTCGGCTGCTCGACCCCGGCGGCACCGCCGGTCTCGTCCTCGTGTGGGGAGCGGCGCTGCTGCTCATCGGCGTCGCGATTGGAATCATGCGGCTCGCGCCGCGAAAGGAAGAAGTCTCGTCATGAAGTCCTCGGTCTCTCGCCTCACCCTGCCCCTCAGCCTCGTGCTCGCGTGCGCGTTCGCGTCACCGCTCGCCGGCGCGACGGTCAAGAAGGAGGGCAGCTGGCCCGCCGACGAGAAGCGCGTGAGCCTCGACTTCGAGGGGGCGCCGGCCGACGGACTGCAGAAGCTGGCCAAGGCGGCGGGCTGGAGCCTCGTCGTCCCCAAGTCGGTGAAGATGGCCGAGAGCGAGGTCTCGGTGCGCGTGAAGGACCAGCCGGCCGACGCCGTGCTCGACGCGCTCTTCGCCGACGGCGACTTCGTGGCCAAGCGCACGGGCACGCTCATCGTCATGAGCGTCGACAAGAACGGCGCGACGCCGTCGACAGGCGGCGCGGACGCCGCGACCACGCCGGTGAGCCCGGTGAGCCCGGTGATCGTGCCGCCCGTCCCGCCGGTGCCGCCCGTGCCCCCGACGCCTCCGACGACGGCCGACGACGACGACGCGAAGCCCGCAGCGGCGGCCGCGACGCCCCAGGCGCCCCCGGTGCCCACGGTGCGCGGCGAAGATCGCACGGTCACCGGCGGCAGCCTCGTGATCCGCGAGGGCGAGGTCGTGCACACGGTGAGCGTGATGGGCGGCAGCGTGAAGGTGCGAGGCACCGTGACGGGCGATCTCGTCGTCGCGGGAGGCTCCGCGAAGATCGAAGAGGGCGGGCGCGTCGTGGGCAACGCCACGGTGTTCGGCGGGTCGCTCAAGGTGCTCAAGGGCGGGCGCGTCGATGGCGACGTGGGCATCGTGGGCGGCGCGCTCAAGCGCGAAGAGGGCTCGATCATCGGCGGCTCGGTCGTCGACGGCGAGAGCCACGGCAACGTCACCGTCACCGGCGGCGACGACGGCACCTCCACGAGCGTGACGCCAGCCCCCGAGGACAAGCGCTCGCGCCTCTCGCGCGCCGCGCACGACGTGGGCTCGGCCCTCACGCGCATGGCGCTGCTCTTCGTGTTCGGCTGCATCATGCTCGCGCTCGCCCCGCAGCGCATGGAGAAGCTCCGCCTCGAGGCCGCCGCGCGACCGATGCGCTCGTTCGCGCTCGGGCTCGTGAGCATCCTCGCCGGCGCCGT
>JAGQJA010000572.1:1067-1343 GCA_020430845.1 Myxococcales bacterium | reverse complement strand
ACGCTCGCCGTGTTCGGGACGTACGCCAGCATCGTCGCCGCGCTGACCACCGCGGGCGCCGCTGTGCTCCAGCACCGCACGCAGAACCCCTACCTTCACCTGCTCCTCGGCTGCGGCGCGTTGCTCGTCGTCGGCGCCATCCCCGTCATCGGCGGGCTCGTCACCTTCGTCCTGGCCTGCATGGGCGTCGGCATCCTGGTGGGCACGCGGGCGGCCGGGCTCATCAAGCCCAAGCAGACGACGTGACGCAGGCCGCGCCAGGGCGATAAGCTCGGC
>JAGQJA010000572.1:461-991 GCA_020430845.1 Myxococcales bacterium | reverse complement strand
CTGCTCGACGCGCAGTACGCGCTGCTCCAATCCAAGGCGTTCCCGATGATCATCCTCGTCAACGGCGTCGACGGCGCCGGCAAGGGCGAGACGGTCAACCTCCTCACCGAGTGGATGGACCCGCGGCACATCCAGAGCCACGCCTTCGGCGCCAAGCTGCCCGAGGAGATGGGCCGCCCCGAGATGTGGCGCTTCTGGAGGGCGCTGCCGCCCAAGGGCAAGATCGGCGTGCTGTTCGGCAACTGGTACACGAGCCCCATCGTCGACCGCGTGCAGGGCCGCACCAAGGACGCCGCCCTCGCCGCCGATCTCGTGCGCGTCCGGCGGTTCGAGAAGCTCCTCACCGACGACGGCGCGGTCCTCGTCAAGCTGTGGTTCCACCTCTCCAAGTCCGCGCAGCGCAAGCGCCTCAAGGAGCTCGAGTCGAGCGCCCGCACGCGCTGGCGCGTCACGCCGAACGACTGGAAGGCGTTCAAGAGCTACTCCAAGTACGCCAAGATCTCCGAGCGCGTCCTGCGCGAGACGAGCAC
>JAGQJA010000572.1:0-350 GCA_020430845.1 Myxococcales bacterium | reverse complement strand
CGCGCGCCAGCAAACGCGCGGCCAAATCGAACCACACGGTCATCCGCACGGTCGACACGTCGAAGATCCTCAAGGACCTGCCCTTCGTCGAGCGCCTGTCCAAGGCCAAGTACACGAAGCAGATCGAGGTGCTCCAGGGGCAGCTCAACCTGCTCAGCCGCTCGCCCAAGATGAAGAAGCACGCCGTCGTCGTCGTCATGGAAGGCATGGACGCGGCGGGCAAGGGCGGCGCGATCCGGCGCATCACGCAGGCGCTCGACGCGCGCGTCTACGACATCGTGCCGATCGCCGCCCCCACAGAAGAGGAGCGCGCGCAGCCGTACCTGTGGCGCTTCTGGCGTCACCTGCCG
>JAGQJA010000571.1:2105-3536 GCA_020430845.1 Myxococcales bacterium | reverse complement strand
CTCTCCGGCGAGGGCGCGGCTACGGACGGGCTCCGAGGCGACCGCGCTCGCCCGGCGACGCGCGCGTCGGCCCGCCTCAGGTTGACGAAGCGCGGCGCGGCGTTAGTGTGAGGATCACGGCGTGAGGGCGAAGTCCCACGTCGGCGCGCGTCCCGCGGTGGGCCGCCCGCAAACCCCGCCGGGAGCGATAGATGCCTCGGCGAGCGGAGAAAACATGCATTCTGCATTTCATTCGTGGTGGAAGCACGCCCGCCGTCGCGGGCACGACTGCAGCGCGGAGGCGTCCGAGCACGCCGAGCACGACGGCGCCGCGTGGCGCATGGGAGGCTGCGGACCAGGTCGGTTCGCGGGCGGCCCGTTCGGGGGCGGTCCGTTCCGTGGTCACGGCCCGGGTCCATTCGGAGGCGGAGGCGGCGGAGGCGGCGGCGACGATCTGGGCGGGGGACCGTTCGGCGTACGGCGACCGCTCCGGTTCCTCGCGCACAAGCTCGACCTCACCGAGGCGCAGGTCTCGGAGCTCGCGCGCGTGCTCGGCGACCTCAAGACCGAGCGCGCCCAGGCGCAGGTCGATCAGCGACGCACCATCTCGGCGCTCTCCGACGCGCTCGAAGGAGAGTCGTTCGACGAGGCGCGCGCCAAGGAGGGCGGAGACCTGCGCGTCGAGAGCGCGGCCAAGCTCCGCGACGCGGTGCTGACGGCGCTGCGGCGCATCCACGCGACCCTCGAGCCAGACCAACGCAGGCGTCTCGCGCATCTCGTGCGCACGGGCGTCATCTCGATCTAGCTCCCCGCGGGCGGCGTCGTGATCTACCGTGGGAACGCCATGGCATCGCGCGCCGCCCGCTCCGTCCTCCTCGGGCTCCTGCTCACGGCGTGCGCGTCGCTTCCGCCGCCCATCCGCGACGAGCTCGCCGCGACGCCGAGCGGCCAGGCGACGGTGATCTTCTTCACCGACTTCGAGTGTCCGTTCTGCCGTCGTACGCACGCCGCGTTCGAGCCCGCCCTCGCGTCGCGTCGCAAGGACGTGCGGGTGGTGTTCCGCCACGTGCCGCTCGACAGACACCCGTTCGCGCGCACCGCGGCGCGCGCTGCCATCTGCGCCGAGCGTGAGCTGCCCGCAGAGCGTGCTTTCGACTACGCCGCGGCGCTCTTCAAGGCCGACGATCTCTCCGAGCAGGCGTGCGCGGATCTCGCCGTCCGGCTCGGGGCCGACCGCGGCAAGTTCCACGCGTGCGTCGAGTCGCCCAGCACCGACGAGCGGCTCGAGGCCGACATGGCGCTGTTCGACGACATCGGCGGCGACGGCGTCCCGCTGCTCTTCATCGGTCGAGAGCGCTTCGAGGGCGCGCAGTCGCGGCTCACGCTCGAGACGTCCCTGCGCCACGCTCTCGCCCGCGCGGGCGCGAGATAGGTCCTTTTCCCCGACAAAAC
>JAGQJA010000571.1:0-2058 GCA_020430845.1 Myxococcales bacterium | reverse complement strand
ACGGAAACGCGTCGGAGACGCGTTCGCGACACGGCCGCGACGAGCGCAGCGAAAGCTGAGCGCTAGTATCGCGCCACGATGAGGGGTCCCGTTTCAGCTCGGTGGGCGCTCGCAGGGGCGCTGGTCTTGGGTCTCGTAGGTTGCGCGGTCGGCTCGGAGGCCGAGATCGAGGCCCTCGAAGACCAGCTCGGCACGCAGGCCGCAGACGACGACGCGGGCGGCAACGCCACGATCGCGCTGCCGCCTCCTTCGACGACCGAAGACCCGCCGCTCCCCGTCGACGAGGGTGGCGCGCCCGACGGCGGCGCCACGGCCGACGCCGGACCGACGGACGGCGGCGCGGGCGACGGCGGCGCGGGCGACGGTGGCACCGGTGGCAGCTGCGCGGCCGCCAACACGTGCGCGGCCGCGACCGACCTCGGCACCATCAGCGGCGACAAGAACAACGACATCAAGACCGTGAGCGGCACGGGCTCGCAGTGGTTCAAGATCCGCGTCAACGAGGACGACAGCTCGATCGACGGCAACAGCGAAGAGATGAAGGCTGTGCTCACGTCGCCCGCGGGCACCAACTACGACCTCTACCTCTACCTGCCGGGCTCGGGACCCACGACCCGTGAGTGCACGACCGTCTCCAAGTCGAGCACCAGCACGGGCTCGAGCGACAGCTCCGGCCTCGAGTGGGGCGAGTCGGGGCTCTTCTCCAACGGCAACTCCGACGATCGCACCGTGACCGTCGAGGTGCGCCACGTGTCGGGATCGTGTACACCGACGGCCAAGTGGACGCTCTCGGTGTACGGCAACACGCACTGATCCCGGTCGCGCTCGCGGCCTCGATCTTCGCGACCTCGTGCGCGGCGACGCCCACCGCGCCACCCTCGGCACCTCCCGCGCGCAGCACGGCGTCCGCCCACGGCGCGACGCCTCTGCCCTTCATCGAGGACGACTACGCGCGCGCGCTCGCCGAGGCGCGCCGCTCGGGCCGGCCCATCTTCGTCGACGCGTGGGCGCCGTGGTGTCACTCGTGCTTGTCGTTCCGCGAGTACGTCCTCACCGACGCGCGCCTCGCGCCGCTCCGCGACGCGTTCGTGTGGCTCTCGATCGACACCGAGCGCGACGGCAACGCGCCGTTCGTGCAGAAGTTCTCCAACGACGTGTGGCCCACGCTCTGGGTCATCGATCCCGCGACCGAGCGGGCGCGCTTCCAGTGGGGCGGCGCGCCCACGGCGGCCGAGCTGACCGCGCTGCTCGACACCGCGCGACGTGACGCGGCGGCCGACTTGTTCGTGCGCGCCAACGAGTCCTACGCCGCGGGGCGCCGAGACGAGGCTGTCGCCGAGGCGCGTCGGGCGCTCGAGGCCGCGCCGCGGGCCACCGTCCACCGCGCGCAGATCGCAGAGGCGCTGGTGTCGTGGCTCTCGCTCGCTCGCGAGCACGCCGACTGCGCCGCGTTGGCCGTCGCAGAGCACACCGACATGCCCAAGGGCACGTCACGCGCGACCGTGCTCGCGGTCGGCCTCGGCTGCGCGGTCGAGGCGGGCGCGGCCTCGGCGCAGGCGGCCGCCGCGCTCCTCGGCCCTGCGCTCGCCGCGGCGCGCGACGGCAGCGGCGCGATGCTCGCCGACGATCGCTCGGGCCTCTACGAAGAGGTGTGCGAAGCGCTGCACGACACCGACGCGGCGCGCGCAAAGGAGGTCGCTCGCGAGTGGGCCGCGTGGCTCGAGCGAGAGGCGGCGGCCGCGCCCACGGCGCGCGCGCGGGTCGTGTTCGACGCGCACCGGTTGGGGGCCTACCTGGCCATGGGCGAGCCGCTGCGCGCGGTGCCCATGCTCGAGGCGAGCGAGCGCGAGTTTCCTCGGGACTACAACCCGCCGGCGCGTCTCGCGCGCGCGTTTCTCGAGGCGGCCCAGCTCGATCGTGCCCAGGCCGCGCTCGCCCGCGCCAAGGCGCGCGTCTACGGTCCGCGCGCGATGCGCATCTCGATGCTCGAGGCCGACATCGCCAAAGCCGCGGGCGACCGCGCCGCCGAAGAGCGCGCGCTGGCCGAGGCGCTCGCCA
>JAGQJA010000570.1 GCA_020430845.1 Myxococcales bacterium | reverse complement strand
CCCTTGGGGAGGGCGCGGCGCACCTCGCGCGTCACCTCGGCGCGGTCCTCGAAGAACGTGACGAGCGAGACGCGGCTCGCTGTGGTCTCTTGATCATCCACGGCGGTTGCCTCCCACGATGTCGAGCTTTGCGGGGAGCACCAAGCGATACGACAGCTCGATGCTCGTCTTCTGACCGGGGCTCACCTGCACCACGAAGCGGCGCCCGCCGCGGAGCGAAGTGCCGCGCTCGGACTGGTCGTACGGCTCGGGCGTCGGATGCGCCGAGAGCAGCTTGACCTCGATGTTCTTGTCGTCCGTCACGGGCACGCGCTCCCGCACGTCGACGCGGATGCCCTCCTTCATGGCGCACGTGAGCTCGATCGACACCTCGTGCGTCACCGCGGTGGAGCCGCCCAAGAGGCCCGCCGACTCCTCGGACGCGCGGACGTTGCGGGCGATCTTGACGCGATCGTCGACGCCCATGCCGCAGCGGAACGTGCCGCCCTTGTCGATGCGACGAATCGACGCCGTCGTGAGCAGGCTCCCGTCGAGGTACACGTCGACCGGCCCTCCGAGCAGCGGCGTGTCGAACGGGTTCGTGAGGATCGCCTCGCGATAGACCTCGGGGGCCTCTGCCGGCACGCTGAGCCAGGTCACCTCAGCGGGACACTCCCGTGCGCCGACGTTGACACGGTGCAGACGGCCGTCGGCGGGCACGTTGGCGCTCGCGCCGGCTTCGTACCGGTGGTCGAACACGCCGCGCGTCTCGAGCGGATCCTGGTAACGGTCCGACCCCGCGCGCTCGATCTCGGCGCTCGCCTGGCGCACCATCGACCGCGCCCCTTGTTCGGGACGACGCACGAGGCGGCCGCGGGACGACGGCTCGTCGGCGTTCGCGAGCACGAGCGCGTCGTAGTCGAACCACGCGTCCGACGGGACGATCTCGGGCTCGGGCGGCGCGAGGTACTCCTCGCGCATCGGCGGCGGTCCGGCCCCACCCGCCGGCGCGCCGAACGCAGCGCCTCCGCGCGTGAGGGCCTGCATGGGGAAGGACGCGAGCGGCATGACGGCGGGCGCCGGGGCCGGAGGCGCTCCGGGCATCGACGGGACGGCCGACGGCATGTCCTGCATGCGTGGCGCGCTCATACGACGCCCCGCCGACTTGGCCGAGACCTCGCCGGCGAACACGACGGTCTCCGCGTCGTCCTGCTCTTCGAGCGCCCCGGCGTGATCCGCGTCGGCCGCGAGCAGCTCGCGCGTGATGGCCCCCTCGTCGAAGCCGCCGTCGCGGATGGCCCGCGTGAGCTCGGCCTCGGTCGTCGTCGCGGCGTCCGAGATGTCGCGCGCCTCGGCGGCGAACGCACCCACACCGAACGCAAGGTAGCTCGCGAACATCGACTCGATCCCGTCGGGCGGCGGTCGATAGCCCGGGCGCCGCTCGGCCTGGGCGCGGGAGAACCGCAACGACCGCAGAACCGGGAGGCGAACGTCGAACACGAGGTCTCCGCTCGAGAGCGCGAGCGGCACGTCCGACCAATCCTCGCCCGTTCGTTGCGCCACCACCGCCTCGAAGATCCAACGCGCCGCTGCGCCGCCCTGCGAGAGGCGCAGGGTGTACGCGGGCCACCAGCGCGCGGCGCTGACGGCGTAGGTGATCTCGAGCGTCCCGGACTTGCCTTCCCCCGTGAGGCGTACGCGCGCGCTGCGCGTCGGGTGCGAGGTCCCCATGCGCGACGCGCTCGAGGCCTGCTCGTCCTCGAGCTTGGCCGCGTCGAGCGCCCTTCGAGCCTCGATGATCCTGCGGTCCAGCTCGCGCATCTCGTCGTCGAGGCGCGCGCACACGTCCTCGACCAACCGCTGCATCTCGGCGACGTCCGCGAGGCGCGCGTCGAGCTTGTCGCGCTCGCGCTTGCCGTCGTGCGCGCGGACGGCCGGCAAGAGCTTGGTGGCGCCCACGCGCTCGCGTTGCTCGGCGACCACGGCGCGCTCTGCGACGAGCCGCTCGTGCGCCGCCGCGGCGTCGCGGACGGCCTTGGCCGTGGGCCCCGGCTCGGGCGAGCGGTCGGGCATCACGAGCTCGGCCTTCATCGACGAGACGACGCGCGTGCCGTCGACGATGGCCGCGCGGAGGCTCCCGGCCTGGGCGAGCGCCGTGAGCGAAGGAACGACGACGTCGACCGTGCCGGTCGGCAGGTCCTCGGGCAACGTGACCGCGCGGGTGACGAGCGCGCCGCGGGCGTGCACGACGACGCGCGAGATTCTGGATTCGCAGGTGTGCTCCAAGAGACCTCCGGTCCGCGGATGGTAACAACCCCCTCGCGCGGCGAAACCCGTAACCGCACGGTCGTAGCCGAGGCGCGAGATCGGCGTACGCGCGGCCGGCACTCGGCTACGATGCGCGACGATGTCCGACGCACCGAGGAGGGGACCGCCGCCCGTCGAGCTCACCGACGACTGCGCATTCTGCCTCCTCGAGTCGGGCGTGGTGGAGATCTACGACGCCACCTTCGCACCGTGCCGCTTCGGCGTGCCCGCGCGCACCACGTGCAAGCTGTGCGGCGCGTCACACGAGGGGGCGCTCTCGGTCGAGGTGACGCGCGACCTGCTCACCGTGCCGGCGAATCGGTGCCCCGCGTGCGTGGAGCTGCTCACCCCAGAGGCGCTCGACGTGCGCGCGTGCGGCGCGTGCGGCGCGCGAGCCACGCTCCGGACCACGCGCGCCCCCACAGACCTCACGCAGCTCGAGGCACTGCACCAGGCGCTCGACCGCTGGGCCGAAGAGGACGGCTTTGCCACGCGCGACGAGCTGATGCAGTCGTCGCTGTGCGTGGCGGGCATCGACTCGCTGCTCGCGTGCCTGCGAGAGAAGCGGACGATCGAGACGGTGGTCGACCCGTTCGCGACGATGGGCCGACGCACCACGGGCGGCGGCGGCGCGGACACGA
>JAGQJA010000569.1 GCA_020430845.1 Myxococcales bacterium | reverse complement strand
TACATCGTCGTTCCGGGCGTCAGCTCTCGTTGGAGCTACAAGGCGTCCGGCGTGTCGATGGGCAGCGTGGGCGCCGTCATCTACAACGGCAAGATCGAGTACGGCATCATCGGCGACGTGGGCCCCACGAGCATCATCGGCGAGGCCTCGTACGCGATGGCCAAGAACCTCGGCATCAACCCCGACCCCGCGCGCGGCGGCGTCTCGTCGGGCGTCACGTACGTCATCTTCACCGGCGCCGCCAACGTGGTGAAGAAGAAGGAAGACCACGCCGAGGCCGTCGCCATCGGCGAGCGCCGCGCGGCCGAGCTCATCGCCGCCAAGTAGCGCGGCGGGGGCGCGCCCGCGACCTGCTCACCGCGCGCGGTCTGCGACCGCCTGCTCACTGCCCGCGGCGCCGTCGGCGTGTCGCGCCCCCGAGGCCCGCGAGCGCAAACACCAACGCGGCCCCGGCTCCGCCCGAACGCGCGCCGACCACTTCGCATCCGCAGCGAGAGCCGCGAGGTGCAGGCGCCGGCGCTCCGCTCGTCGCGTCCGTGGCGTCCGCGGTCGGTGCCGTGGCGCTCGCCGCTGTCCCCGCGCCGGGCAGCACGTCGAGGTCGGGCACGCCGCCCGGCACGAACGACGCGAGCGTGGCGCCGCCTCTCGCCGCGTACGCGGTCTTCGTCGCGGCCTTCGTCTCCGATCGCGCGACGCCCGCGTCGGGCCACGGGCCGCCCCACACGCCGCGTCGCGGGTTGTCGCACGCGACCTTGCCCGGCCACGCGTGACGGATCGCGTAGCGCCCCTGGAAGTTGTTCGTGTCGCCGCTCACGCTTCCGTGCTCGAGCGCGCCGTCCTTGCCGCGCATCTCGCGCCCGCCTGCGATGGGCTTGGCCTCGCGGAAGACGAGATCCGCGCCGAGCGCGTTGGCCGGGTAGCGCACGTGCATGCGCGTGAGGACCATCGAGCCTCCGCGACCGCCGAAGCCGATGCGCCCCATGACCGCGCCGCCCGTGGGCGAGAACGTCATCGACTCGGTCACGACCACGGGAGACGCGCCTTGCGGCCGCGGGAAGGTCCGCGAGCGCGAGCTCTCGATGCACGCGACCATGGCCGCATCGGTCAACGAGCCGCCGCTGCGCTTCGCGCTGGTCACGACGCCCTCCTTGTCGATGACGAGCTTGGTGACGATCGTGCCGGCGAGCTTCGGGTTGGTGCGCAGCGCCTTTTCGTAGCAGAAGCGCTTGCGACCGAAATCGCGCCGCAAGATGCGCCGCACCACCTCTTGCGGTAGGCCGCCCGTGACCGTCACACCGTCCATCGTCACCTTGGGCGCGAGCGGCGCGTTGGCGGGCGCGCCGGGGGCAGTGGCCGGCGTCCCGTCGAGCACGTCGCCGCCGAGCGTCTCGACGTCGACGCCGCTGAGGCCTTGGATGTTCCCGGGGCAGGGATCGCACGACGTCGCGCCCCACGCGTACTCGGTCACGACGGCGCCGGGATGCTTCTCGAGCGTGCGATCGAAGAGCGCGGCGTAGAACGTGCCGAACGACTCGCGCGCAGGCTCGGCCACGTCGAGGTTCGTGGGGATGGTGACGTTGGGGTAGTTGGCCACCTCGTAGCGCTGATTCGGGGCGAGCACGTGCACCACGAGATCTTGCGTGCCGCCCGAGTTGATCATGCCGAGGCGAACCGGCAGCTCGAACTTCTCCGAGTCGTAGTGAAAGCGCAACGGCGACAGCTCGGCGTGCCCGTCCTTCATCGTCACCTTCGACGCGTCGACCTTCGCCACGAAGAACTTGGACCCCGCCTGCACGTAGGGGCGCAACGCCTCCTCGGCCTTGTCGGGGATCTTGTAGCCGTTGGCGCGCAGCCACGTGTCGAGCCCCGACGAGTCCTTCGCGCTGAGGATCACGATGTCGTACTCGCCGACGGTGAACTGCGCCTCGATGGTGACCCCGCCCAGGCGCCCCGCGCCCGTGCCGAACCCCATGCCTCCTCCCCCTACACCGATGCCGCTGAGGCCGAGGCCCTCCGTCTCGATCTCCGGGGCGCACGGGTCCTTCTCCCAGTATTCGACGAGGCGCGGCGCGGCGAGCTTGTCGACCTTGTCGAACACCTCGCGAGGCAGCGTCTTGACGTTCTCCTTCT
>JAGQJA010000040.1 GCA_020430845.1 Myxococcales bacterium | reverse complement strand
CTCAACTCCACTTGACCGACACGTATGTTCACGTAGTGTATTTCCACTAGGTCGGTGCTCTTGGCCGGCCGCGAGAGAAGGTCTGGCGGCAGAAACGCGACTGGGGTACGAGGTCGACGCCGCGGGGCAACGGGACGCGCAACAACTCAGAATCAGGCAACAAAGTCGAGAGCTCTCCCGAGATGCGCAAGAAGATCTCCACAACCATCTACGTGACGCCGGAGCAGGCCGACAAGCTGAAGCTCCTTCACGAGCGCACGAAGGTCCCCGTGGCGGTCTACATCCGCGAGGGCATCGACTTGGTGCTTCGTCACTACGCGCACCTGCTCCCTGGCCAGCTCCCCCTCGTCGACGACGCGGGGATCACACCGCGTCCCGCAGAGGTGTCGCCCTCGACTGCGCCCCCGGCCCCGCGTGCCGGCGAAGCCCAGGCCGAGCGCGCCGCCGCGGGCGGCAAGAAGTAGCCGCTCGCCCGCGCGCACGCCCACACCTCGCCCGCGGCCCCCAGCGCCATGCCCTACCCCCAGTCCAAGATCCGCAATTTTTCGATCATCGCGCACATCGACCACGNNACCACGGCAAGTCGACGCTCGCCGATCGTATCCTCGAGGTCACCGGCGCGGTGACCAACCGCGAGGCGCGCGAGCAGTTCCTCGACAAGATGGACATCGAGCGCGAGCGCGGGATCACGATCAAGGCGCAGAACGTCCGCCTCCGCTACACGGCCAAGGACGGCGAGACGTATCAGCTCAACCTGATCGACACGCCCGGTCACGTCGACTTCAACTACGAGGTCAGCCGCAGCCTCTCCGCGTGTGAGGGCGCGATCCTCGTCGTCGACTCCACGCAAGGTGTCGAGGCCCAGACGCTCGCGAACGTGTACCTCGCGCTCGACCAGGGCCTCGAGATCATCCCGGTGCTCAACAAGGTCGACCTGCCTTCGAGCGATCTCGACCGCACCAAGCAGCAGATCGAGCAGGTCATCGGGCTCGACACGTCCGACGCGGTCGGGTGCAGCGGCAAGACCGGCGTGGGCGTGCCCGAGATCCTCGAGCAGATCGTCGCCAAGGTGCCGCCGCCCAAGGGCAAAGAGGACGCGCCGCTGCGCGCGCTGATCTTCGACTCCTGGTACGACGCCTACCGCGGCGCGATGATCATGTTTCGCGTGTTCGACGGGACCATCAAGAAGGGCGACAAGGTCCGCTTCATGGCCACCAAGACCGACTACGAGGTGGTCGAGCTCGGCACGTTCACGCCGCACGCCGCCGCGCTGCAGGAGATCGGGCCGGGCGAGGTCGGCTTCCTCGCAGCGCACATCAAGAGCCTCCAGGACGCCAAGGTCGGCGACACGATCACGCACACCCAGGCGTCGATGCAGGCGACGCAGGCGCTGCCCGGCTACAAAGAGGTCAAGCCGATGGTGTTCGCGGGCGTCTTCCCGACGGACAGCAGCGACTACCCTGCCCTGCGCGACGCGCTCGAGAAGCTGAACCTCAACGACGCGGCGTTCACGTTCGAGCCCGACTCGTCCGAGGCGCTCGGCTTCGGGTATCGCTGCGGCTTCCTCGGGCTGCTCCACATGGAGATCATCCAGGAGCGCCTCGACCGCGAGTTCAACCTCGACCTCATCACGACCGCGCCGAGCGTCGTCTACCACGTCTACAAGACGAACGGCGAGATGGTCATCGTCGACAACCCGGCGAAGCTCCCGCCCGTCCAGGACATCGAGCGGATCGAAGAGCCGTACGTGAAGATGTCGATCCACGTGCCGCAGGAGCACGTGGGCGGGGTGCTCGCGCTCTGCCAAGACAAGCGCGGCCAGCAGATCGACATGACGTGCCCGAGCTCGGACCGATACATCATCGTCTACGAGCTGCCGTTCGGAGAGGTGCTCTTCGACTTCCACGACAAGCTCAAGAGCACGTCGCGCGGCTACGCCTCGATGGACTACGAGCTCATCGGCTATCGACCGGGGAACCTCGCCAAGGTCGACCTCCTCGTCAACGGCGAGCCGCTCGACGCGCTGTCGATCATCGTGCACCGCGAGCGCGCGTATCACCGCGGGCGCGGCCTCGCCGAGAAGCTCAAGGAGTTCGTGCCTCAGCAGCAGTACGAGGTCGCGATCCAGGCGGCGATCGGCGGCAAGATCATCGCGCG
>JAGQJA010000568.1:1991-2207 GCA_020430845.1 Myxococcales bacterium | reverse complement strand
CATACTCTGACGGCGACTCATTCACAGGATTGATGTGTTGCCGGCCTACGCGCGCGATCTCGATCTGAACCTCCTCCGCGTCTTCGTCGTGGTGGCCGAGGCGGGCAGCGTCACGGTCGCGGCGAGCCGCCTCTACCTCACGCAGCCGGCGATCAGCTCCGCGCTCAAGCGCCTCGCGGTCGCGGTGGGGGCTCCGCTCTTTGCGCGGCAGGGACG
>JAGQJA010000568.1:0-1823 GCA_020430845.1 Myxococcales bacterium | reverse complement strand
GCTCGCGCGCGAGGCCCCCGAGATGCGCCTCGTGGTCTTGCCCGTGCAGTTTCGCACCGTGGGCCCGCTGCTCGCGTCGGGCGCGATCGACCTGGCCGTCACCGTCGCCGACGAGCTGCCCGCGGGCACGCGCCGTGAGCGCCTCTTCGAGGGCGGCTTCGTGTGCCTCTACGATCCGCGCGCGGGCGATCTCGGCGCGCGCGTCTCTCGCGCCACGTACCTGGCGCGCCACCACGTCATCGTCTCGTACAACGGCGACTTGCGCGGCATCGTCGAAGATCTGCTCGGCGTCGCGCGCTCGGTGCGCGTGTCGGTGCCCACGTTCCACAGCGTGGGGGCCATCGTCGACGGCACAGACCTGCTCGCCACCGTGCCCGAGATGACGGCGCGCGAGATCCGGCGAGCCCGCCCGCACCTGCGCTACGCGGCCCTCCCGCTCCCGCTCACCGGCTCGCCCATGGAGCTCCTCTGGAGGAGCGCGGTCGACGACGATCCCGCGCTCCGCTTCGTGATGGAGCACGTACGGCGCATCGCCCGCGACGCCTTCGCGGGGCTCGACCGCTCACCCGACGGGCGCGACCGGTCGCCTCGCCGCGCTGGCCGGCCGCCGAGAGCACGGAAGACCGGGCGCCGGCGCGGCGCAACCTGAACCATGCCCTCCACAGCCGCGACGAATTCGTTCGACGTGCCGAGCCCTGCCGACGGCATCCGGGCGGGCGTCCGCCTCACCACCCGCGTCTTTGCGCGGCTCGCGCTCGTCCCGTTCGCGGCGTTCGCCTTCGTGGCGCTCACGAGCGCGCCCACGTGGTCGGGCGTCGGATACGTGAGCTGCCTCGCCGTGATGCTCGCGGGTCTGGCGACGCTGCCCGAGCCCGCAACGTCGCGGCCCAGGCGGCGCGGGCTGACGCGCGGGGCCGCCGTGGGGCTCTTCGTGATCGCGTGTCTGCGCGTGGGCTTCGTCCGCGACGGCGCGCGGCTGCACGTGCTGGACTCCGAGGCGCCGTCCGGTGGCTCGCGCATCGCGTCTCGCGTGGTCGACGAGGGCGACGCGGCGCTCACCACGACGCGGCTGCTCGTCGGACTCGGGGCGGTGCGCGACGACGCCTCCGAGCTCCCGGCGGCGATGCGCGCCGCCTACAACGAGATGCGCGCCGACCACGGCGCGGTGCCCTCGCCGCTGGTCCCGACCTACCTCGGCTTGCAGGGCCGTGAGGCGTTCGACCTCGTCGTGATCGACCCGCCCGCGGGCGCGCCCCGCCCTCGCGGCGCCCTGGTCTTCCTCCACGGCTTCGCGGGCAACTTCGACTTGCCGTGCTGGCAGATCTCGCGCGCCTTGGCGGAGCTGGCGGTCGTGACGGCGTGCCCGTCGACGCGCTGGGTCGGCGACTGGGGCTCGAGCGACGGCGAGGCTGCGCTCCGGCGCACGCTCGAGATCCTCCACGCGCGCGGCATCGATCGCGTCGTGCTCGCGGGCCTGTCGAACGGCGGCTTCGGCGCCTCGGTGCTCGCGCCTCGGATGAAGGGCAGCTTCGTGGGGCTCGTGCTCGTCTCGGGCGCGACCCGCGACGCCGACGATCCGGGCGTGCCCACGCTGCTCATCCACGGACGGCGCGACGGGATGGTGAGCATCCAAGGGAGCCGGCGCTACGCAGAGGCGCGGGGCGCGCGCCTCGTGGAGCTCGACGCGGGGCACTTTGCGATGCTCGTGCGCAGACGGGAGCACGACGCCGCCCTCGCGTCGTTCGTCGCGGGCGTCCTCTGACGGCGACCGAGTGCGACTCGGAGAAAACATCAGCCAGGTGAATGGGTCACATCAATCCTAT
>JAGQJA010000567.1:774-5460 GCA_020430845.1 Myxococcales bacterium | reverse complement strand
CGAGCACAGCCACGTCATCGACCACATGAAGGAGAAGGTGAAGGGCTGACCGTCGCTCCCTCGGCGCGCGCGGCGCCGCGGCCGACCGAGCTACCCGCGCGGTCGCCCCGTGACGAGCCGGATTTCACGTTGCGCGTCGAGGGCCCTCTTGTAACGTTCGCGCGAGGTCATCGGGAATGCAGAAGACGCATCCGACCAAGCAGCGTCTGCTCGACACAGGTTTGCTCATGCTCTTGGAGCACGGCTACAACGACCTGGGGCTCCAAGCGCTGCTCGAGGCGACGAGCACGCCGAAGGGCTCGTTCTACCACCACTTCAAGGACAAAGAAGATTTCGCCCTCGCGGTCGTCGAGATGTACATGCGAGGCGTGCACGACACGCTCGACGCCTGCCTCGGAGACGAGACGCGCCCGCCGCTCGCGCGCGCTCGTCGCTTCTTCGAGATGGTCGAGCGCAGCTACCGCGAGCAGGGATACATGGGGTGCCTCCTCGGGGGCCTCGGGCAGGAGCTGTCGGGCGTGAGCGAAGTGTTCCGCCGCAAGATCGCGCAGTGCTTCACGACCATCGCGAAGCGACTCGCCGGGTGTCTCGAAGAGGCCCGGTGCGCCGGAGCGATCCCTGCCGACTCGGATCCACGTCGCATGGCGGCGCTGTTGGTCGACTGTTGGGAGGGCGCCGCGCTCCGAAGCCGACTGCAAGGGAACGCCGCACCGCTGAACGCGATGTTGGATTTCTATTTCACGGCCGCGGCGGGCGGGGGACCGCGCCGCACCTGACGCGCGCTCACATCGTCCGCGCCACCGCCGCGACGAGATCCACGTGCGGGCGTACGCGCGCGGCGGCGTCGGTCATGCGCCACGAGCTCTCGAGCACGATCTCGGGAATCCCGCGGTCCTCGGAGTAGGAGATCGACGCCTTCATCGAGAGCGTGAGCGCCCAGATCTTGTGCACCGCGCGCCCCGTGGCCGACGACGGCGACAAGCCCGGCGGGTCGAGGCGAAGCCCGAAGTAGTCCTTGTGCGCGAGCGTCGTGCCCCCCTCGGCGAGCGCGTCGCAAAGCGCGGCGCCCGTCGCGCGATCGACGTAGCGGTTGGTGAACATGAACGTCGCGTCCTGTGGCCCTTCGTGCAGCGAGATGACGAAGTCGGGACGCTCACGATCATAGACGTCGCGCACGACGCGCGCTTGCGGCGTGGAGAAGCGGACGAAGTCGCGGTTGATGTCGTAGCCCTCCTCGTTGAAGCGCGAGAGCTCCGCGGCGCCCACCGGGTTGACCGGCGTGAGCACGACGAGGCGCACGCCCTCGGCCTGCCACGCGTCGAGGATCGGCGGCACCGCGAGCAAGCCGGCGTGCTCGTTGCCGTGGACGCCGGCCAAGACGAGGAGCGTCTTCGGTGCGGCCTCGCGCGAGGTCACCGAGAGGATCGGGTGCGTCCGGTCCCGGTAGGTCACCGTCGCCTCTGTGCGGACCTCGAAGCGCGCGCCGTCGAACGCGCGCACCGCGTCGACGTACCGATCGAGCTCGAAGTCGAGCGGCACGATCCCGAGCTCCGTCTCGCGCGCGGGGTGCGTCTCGGCCCGTCGGTACAGGTGGTAGCGGGCGAGCTTGGAGAGGTCTCTGGGCAACGTGGCGAGCGACGGCATGGCGGCGCGACGATAGCGCGCGGGCTCGACGGCGCGGGCGCTCGCGCGGCTTGACGGAACGGATGTTCAGTATCACGCTGAAGGCGTGCGGCTCGCGCGGATCTGCTGTCTCGACCTCGACACCTTCTTCGTCTCCGTCGAACGTCTGCTCGACCCGTCTCTCTGCGGTCGGCCGGTGGTGGTCGGCGGGAGCAAGGGCGGGCGCGGCGTCGTCACGTCGTCGAGCTACGAGGCGCGCGCGCTGGGCGTACGGTCCGGCATGTCGATCCGCGAGGCCACGCGCCTCGCGCCGCGCGCCGTGTTCCTGCCCGGGCACCATGGCGAGTACACCAAGTACTCGACGGCGGCGCGGGAGATCGTCGAGCGCTTCAGCCCGGTGGTCGTCGCGGCCAGCATCGACGAGCAGTACGTCGACTTCCACGGCTGCGAGTCGCTCTATCGGCGCGCGGAGGACGTCGACGACGACGCGACGATCCTGCGCGTCACGCGCGCGATGACGCAGGCGATCGCCGACGAGCTGGGGCTGCCGTCGAGCGCGGGGGTGGCCACGAGCCGGTCGATGGCCAAGGTGGCGTGCGGCCTCGCCAAGCCACGCGGTGTGATCCTCGTCCCTGCGGGCGCAGAAGAAGCGACGCTCGCGCCGCTCCCCGTGCGCAAGCTCCCCGGCGTGGGTCCCGTGTCCGAGCAGCGCCTGCACCGCGCGGGGATCGAGACGCTCGCGCAGCTCGTGAGCGCGCCCGACACCCTGCTGCGCGCCATCTTCGGCGCCTACGCCACCGGGCTGCGCCGCGACGCGCGCGGCGAGGGCGGCGCGGAGCTCGGCCGCGAACGCCCGGCCTTCCGGGAGCACGATCCGTACGGCGAGCGGCTCGGGAGCATCTCGAACGAGCGCACGTTCGCCGAGAGGAGCGCCGCAGACACCGAGAGCCGCCTCTGCGGCCTCTCCGAGCGCGTGTGCGCGCGCGCTCGCAGCCGGGGCGTGCGGGCAGGGAGGGTCACGTTGCGCCTGCGCTACGCCGACTTCGACACGATCACGCGCTCGCGCACCATCACGCCGACGAGCGAGGACGTCGAGGTGCACCGCGTGGTGCTCGACCTCTATCGCCGGGCGCGCACCCGCCCGCTGCCCGTGCGCCTCGTCGGCGTCGCGCTCTCCAAGCTCGAGCTCGACGCGCCCCAGCTCGAGCTCCCGCCGTTCGACGCCGGGGATCGTCGCGGGCGCACGGTCGATCTCGTGCGCGACAAGTTCGGCTACGACGCGGTGCACCTCGCCACCACGCTCTCGGGCGAGCCCCGCACGCACAAGCGATCGACAGGACCGCGCGCGTGACCGGCGACGCGAGCCATCAGGGCGCGAGCGCGGCGGCGGCGGCGGCCAGATCTCGCGGACCGGTGGCGTAGAGATCACACCCGAACGAGATCACGGCATGCGTCACGTGGGCCGCCGCGACGGCACAGAAACCTCGGCCACTCGGCGGCACATGCGTTGCATGGTGCATGGACACGTGCGCGACGCTTGCCGCGCATGGGGAGGAGAGACCTTGAGACACCCCCTTTTCGCGACCCTCTATGTTGCCGCGCTCGCCAGCTGCGGTGGCAAGGCCATCACGACCGCCGAGCCGGTCCCTTCGCCGCTGCCGCCGTCTCTGCCCGAGCTGCAACCCGTGCCCGCGGGCGATCCGCAGGGCTCGAACGGAGTCCCGGGCGTCGCCGTGCACGGCGAGGGCGTCTCCCCGGGCGCGTTCCGGGCCGACTACTTCCGGGGCACGACGCACGTGCACACCGAGACCGTCGATCGACCGTCGATCCGCTATCCGTGGAGCGATCTCCACGGCATCCCATCGCCCGAGTTCCGCGCCGTGTGGACGGGCACGATCGACGTGACTCAGCCGGGGGCGGTCCAGATCGACTCTGACATCAGCTGGGCGAAGGCGCGGCTCTTCATCGATGGCGCCGAGGTGGCGTTCGCGGACCGGATCACCCACGTCTTCGACGCCGGACCGCACTCCGTGCGCGTCGACTACGAGAACGCCTGGCACACCACGGGCTTCAACATGTCGTTCACGTCCCACGGCCGGCTCGACGCCGCGACGGCCCGCGCGCGCATCGGCCCGTCGATGACGCCCGAGACCCAGATCGTCCACGTCGACATCTACGAAGCCGACAATCGCTACAACGACGTCGTCGTGTCGTTGCGGGACGCAACACGTCCTGTCTTCCTCGTGCTCTCGTCGTACCGCGCGGTGCGGTGGATTCTCGACAACGCTGGCGGCGTCGATGTCCGCGGCGTGGCGTACGGCGCCCAGCAGCCCGGACCCACCGTCGCGTCCAAGACAGCCGTGCCGACCTACGAGGTCAAGGACGTCGGGTACGAGTCCGCCGCCGCCGCGGCCGTCACCGGGCGCGCTGCCGACCGCGTCATCAAGACGTACGCGTCCGCCGGCGAGATCGTCGACGGCCTCTGAGCTTCAGCTCATCAGGCCTCGGCACCAGCCGTGGCCCTCGAGCGTCGCGCCGCCGGCGTCCAGAAGTGAGACGCTGCCGTCGTCCTCGAGCCGGGCGCCCGCGACGTCTCGCGAATCGAGCGTCGTCCTGCGTTTGTCCACGCGCTCCATCGTCAGCGACCAGGGGCGCTGGCGGTACACCTCGAACACGCAGCCGTCGCCGAACACGTGGAGCGTCGCGCCCCCCGGCGCGGGCGACGACACCAGGTAGCTCGGGCCGAAGAGCGCGCCACCCTGCGTGAAGAAGACGACCGGCCACGCGACGAAGAACGTGACCGCGGCCTGCACGAGCACCGTCGCGACGAGCTTCTTCGAGCCAGAGCCCTGACGCCACGCCAAGTAGCCGACGGCGCCGATCGACAGCACGAGCACGAAGAGCGCGCCGATCTCGAGCAGCGCGACGCTCCGCGCGATCCGTACGGGCGGGTCGGGCGAGTCGCGCTCGACGGCCAGGTTGAAGAGCGCGATCGGAACGAGCAGGGCTCCGGCCGCGATCAGTCCGTACCTCATCGGGGAGCTCGGCCCCCTGGTGCGCCCC
>JAGQJA010000567.1:0-679 GCA_020430845.1 Myxococcales bacterium | reverse complement strand
GCCTCGCGGAGCGTCGCGAGCCCCTCGCGGTTGCCGGTCTGGTGCATCGCCTTGGCCGACTCCTCGAGCAGGCGCGGAAACGAGAACGGCTGCTCGCGGTGGTCGCCCCAGCCCCACAGGCTGCGCTTGTCGTCGAGCGCCCCGAAGTCGCCTCGGTAGAGGTGCAGCGCGTGGGCCGTCTCGTGGCCCGGGTTCTCGATGCAGTGGATGATGTCGGCGTCGAGCGCGATGGCCTCGCCCGCGCGCACGGTCATCTGTCGCACCTCGCGCAGACCGCCGTCCTCCGCGCGCTCGTAGATGCGGTTGACCTCCTCGCCGCGGAGCTGACCGATGCAGGCGCACACCGTGTGGTTGTGGATGGCGCTCTGCATCCGCGGCGGCACGCGCGCGTAGAGCATCGTGAGCTCGGGGGATCGGTGGACGATCATCTCGCCGATGGCGGCGCCCGCCGGGATCCTCTCCTGGAGCGCGCGGATGATCTCGTCGGGCCCGAGCTCGCGGATGGTCGCCTCGAGGTGCAGTCGCGCCGCCTCACGGCGGTGGGTCGCGCGGGACATGGCGTCTTTGAGGCTGGCGGCGAAGGTATCGACGTCGAACGTGCTCATGGTGGGCTCCTTGGTTCGTGTGGAACGACTCCCTCACCCTACGACTTGCGTTCGTGCACGGGCATACGGGTTGT
>JAGQJA010000566.1:7298-9475 GCA_020430845.1 Myxococcales bacterium | reverse complement strand
CGCCGTGGGGGCGCAGCAGTCGGAGCCTGATGCGGGGGCGGGTGCGGATGCGGTTGCGCCTGCGCCTGCGCCTGCGGATGCGCCTGCGCCTGCGCCTGCGCCTGCGGTTGCGCCTGCGTCTGCGGATGCGCCTGCGTCTGCGGATGCGCCTGCGCCTGCGGGTGCGGGTGCGGGGGCTGCTGCGGATGGGCGAGAGGCTGCGCTCGACGTGGCGCCGGTGGGGCGGGCCGCGCCGCCCACGGAGGCCGCGCGCGCCGAGAACTGGGCCGCCGATGCCAAGGTGCGCGCCGGGCTCGAGATATTTGCACAGTACAGTTATCGCGACACCGCCGGGCCGGGCGACAACCGAACGTGGTTCCACGCCTTCGACGTCCCGCGCGTGCACGGCGCCGTCGAGGGGCAGTGGGAGGCGGCGCGAGGGCGCGTGGTGCTCGAGGCGACACGTTCGGCGAGCGAGGGATCCCTCATCGGGGTCGCGGGAGACAGCCTCGTCTTGCGCGTACGAGAGGCGTACGCGGCGTACCGGGCGTGGGACGTGCTCGACGTCTCCGCGGGGGTGGTGCCCACGCTCACCGTGCCCGAGCTCGACGGCACGTGGATGCTCCGGCCGATCGCGCCGTCGGGGCTCGAGGCGAGCGGCCTCTTGTCCCCCGCCGACCTCGGCGCCAAGGTCCGCGCGGATCTCCCGCGCGGCTACGGTTGGGTGGGCGTCGCCGCGTACAACGGCGAGGGGTACACGAGCCGCGAGCTCAACCGCGGCAAGAACATGGAGGGCGGGGCCGAGGTGCACCCGCTGCCGCACGGCGCGCTCCGCCCGCTCGGCGTGCTGGCCACCTACGCCGCCGGCTCGACGGGCACGGCCCGCGCGCGCGCCAATCGCCTGACCGGGGGCCTCGTGTGGCAGGGAGCTCGCGTCCGCGCGGGGGCGTACGTCACGCACGGGTGGGGCGTCGCGCTCTTCGGCACGCAGCGGGCGCTCGTGGCGAGCGTCTTTGCGCGCGTCGAGCCCGTCACGCGCGTGCTCGTCGGGGCGCGGCTCGATCACGTGTCGCGGGATCTCGAGGGCTCGCCGGCGAGCACGTTGACCACGGCGTGGGTCACGGCGGGCTATCGCCTCGCGCATCCGCTCGAAACGTTCTTGGCGCTCTCTCGCACGTGGGCGAGCGCGCGCGCGCGCGATGAGGTCCCCGGCGTCGACGCGTGGGAATTGCGCGCGATCGGTCGGGTCGTATTCTGAGAGGACAGGCAGTCATGCGCATCGGATTCTTCATCGTGCTCGCGTCGTGCGTCGCCTCGGCGTACGCGTGCACCGAGGCCACCGATGGCCTCGTCCCCGACGCGGGCTCCGGGGCCGATGCGGCCGCCGCCGGAGCGGACGCGACCGACGACGGTGTCGCGCCGGAGGCCGGAGGGCGCGCCGACGCGGCCGCCCCGTTCGACGCGACGACGTCGAGCTCGTCGCAGGTGATCCTCAACGAGGTCTCGGCCAAGGACGAGTGGATCGAGCTGGTCAACTCCGGCACGTCGGCGATCGACGTCTCGGGGTACGCGGTCGCCGATCGCGACAAGGACACGGGCGGTCCCAAGCTCGCCGACGCCGTCACCTTGCCGCCGGGGACGATCCTCTCTCCGCGGAGCTACGTGGTCGTGCAAGGCGGAGGCCTCGACGACGGCGGCAAGCCGTGCCCCGTCGGGCCGTGGAGCTACTGCTACAACGCCGAGTTCGGCATCAGCAACAAGAACGGCGAGACGATCTTCTTCCTGGCCCCCGACGGCGGCGTCGTCGGCACCGTCGTCTACCCGCCCGACGCCGCGAGCGGGGGCGGCGACACCTACGGCCGCATCCCCAGCGGCGATCCCGCCGGCGTCTTCGTGCTGACCGAGTCGACGCCCGGTGCGGCAAATAAGGCGCGATGAGCTCGCGCGCGGCGCCCGCGTGGTAGCGTCTGCGGCATGCGGGCTTCTCTGATCGCCGCCCTGATCGTCGCCGCCACGTACGCGCTGTTGCCGCCTGCGCTCGCGGGCTGCGGCGAGTGTGGATGCAGCGCACAGCTCGATCGCTGCCTCAAGCAGGCCGGACCGGGCGCGAGCACCAGCGACTGCTACGTGGCGAACGATGAATGCGTACGCATGTGTCGTGCACCACGGATCGACGACGGCGACGGCGGACGGTGACG
>JAGQJA010000566.1:0-7203 GCA_020430845.1 Myxococcales bacterium | reverse complement strand
TCGACGGGCTGCAAGCTGCTCGACCGGAACAAGGACAAAGACCAAGCCGCGCCCACGGCGCCCGAGGCGCCGCCCACGAAGGCGCCCGAGGCGCCCCCCGCAGCGCCGGCCAAGGCGGTCGTGCCCACGGAGGGCTGCGAGATGCCCAAGGACGGCATCGTCCGCGTCGACTTCACCGTCAAGAAGGGCTGCACCGTCGACGGACACCGCAACATCGTCGTGCGCGACAACGCCACGCTCACCGTCGAGCCGGGGGCCAAGGTGGTGATGGACAGCGGGCACTACATCTCCGTCGACAAGGGCAAGCTCGTCGCCGCCGGGACCGAGGCCGAGCCGATCGTCTTCACGTCCGCTGCGGCGACCAAGGCGCCGGGTGACTGGGTCGGCATCTTCTTCTCCGACAACACGAGCGCGGGCACCGTGCTCGACCACGTGCGCATCGAGTACGCGGGCTCCTCTCGCTCAGGGGGCAAGGGAGCCGTCACCATCCAGGGCCGGCGCCCCGGCGCCCGCATCGCCATCACGAGCTCGGTCATCGAGCACAGCGAGCAGAGCGCCGTGTGGGCCGACGCCGAGAAGGGCGCGTTCGCCAAGTTCGAGCAGAACAAGCTCGACAAGAACAAGGTCTCGCTCAGCGTGCCGGCGCAGATGCTCGGCTCGATCGGCGCGGGCAACAGCTTCGGGCAGCCGCTCACCACGTGGGGAACGGTCTCCGACACCGTGTCGTGGCCCGCGGTCGACGTGCCGATCATCGTCGAGCGCAACGTGCTCGTCGGCGACGCGGGGGGCGCGCCCACGCTGACGATCGCCCCGAAGACCGTCTTGAAGTTCTCTGGGGGAAAGTACCTCGACGTCGGCGTCCGCGACGGCGGCACGCTCGTCGCGCGCGAGGTCACGTTCACCAGCGCGAACGCGACGCCTCGGCCCGGGGACTGGTCGGGCATCCATCTGCAGCGAAGGGCCACGAACGTCGACCTGACCGGGTCGACGGTCGAGCACGCGGGCAAGGGCAGCGGCGCGAAGGCGGGCGTGACGGTGCACGCGAAGGGCGCCGAGCTCGCCGGGCTCAAGGCCGGCGCGATGGCGTTCCGCGACAACGAGGGCGCGGGCGTCTCGACCGAGGACGGCGTGTGCACGCCGTTCGAGGCCGGCTCGAAGAGCGAGGGCAGCCCGCTCTGCAAGAAGCGCTGACCGCGCGAGCGCCGCGACGCGATCAGGCCGCGGAGGCCGACGCGTCCGCGGTCGCTTCGAGGATCTCGGCGCGCCTCGCCGCGCTCGGCTTCGCCCACGCGTCGTCGTAGCCGAACACCTGCTGCGCGCTGCGGACCTCGAAGCCGTCGACGATCGAGAACCGGTCGAGCCCGAGCAGGGCGGGGTGGACCTCTCCGCACGCCTGCGTGAGGGCCAAGAGCTCCTTGCGGAGCGTCATGAGGTAGTTGGCGAGGCGCGCCGACTTGAGCTCCGGGTCGAGCCCGCGCACGAGCCACGCGTTCTGGGTCGCGACGCCGGTGGGGCACCGGCCCGTGTGGCACTCCTGCGCCTGGATGCACCCGATCGCGAGCATCGCCTCGCGCGCGACGTTGATCATGTCGCAGCCCATGGCGATCGCGAGCGCCGACTGCTCGGGGAAGCCCAGGCGCCCCGACCCGATGAAGGTGATCTTCTCGTGGACGCCGCGCGCCGCCATCGCCCGGTACACGCCCGCGAACCCCACCTTGAAGGGCAACGAGACGTGATCCGAGAACACGAGGGGCGCGGCGCCGGTGCCGCCCTCTCCGCCGTCGATCGTGATGAAGTCGGGCGCGCGGCCGGTGGTGTCGATCAGGCGCGCGAGCTCCTCCCAGAACGCCATGTCGCCGACGGCCGACTTGATGCCCACCGGCAGGCCGGTGGCGTCGGCGATGCGCTCGATGAAGTCGAGCATCGACGACGCGTCCGAGAACGCCGAGTGCGACGACGGGCTGATGCAGTCCTTGCCCCGCGGGATGAGGCGGATCTTGGAGATCTCCTCGGTGATCTTCGCGGCGGGCAACACCCCCCCGAGGCCGGGCTTGGCGCCCTGACTGAGCTTGATCTCGATGGCCTTCACCGGCGCGCTCGCGACCGCTTCGAGCGCCAGGTCGAGATCGAAGCGGCCCTTGTCGTCGCGGCAGCCGAAGTACCCGGTGCCGATCTGCCACACCAGATCTCCGCCGTGCCGGTGCGGCGGCGCGATGCCTCCCTCTCCGGTGTTCTGCATCGCGCCCGCGATCGCGACGCCGCGGTTGATCGCCTCGACGGCCGCGCGGCTGAGCGAGCCGTAGCTCATGGCGGACGTGTTGACGATCGACGCCGGGCGGAAGGCCTTCTTGCGCTTGCGAAAGCCGCCGAGCACCTTGCCCGACGCGCAGCCGTACTTGGGGTCGTAGCCGGGCTCGCCCTTGTGCGGCGCGTTCCGCGGAAAGGCGCTGTGGCGCACGATGAGGTAGCTCGGCTTGAGCTCGACGTCGTTGTCGGTGCCGAAGCCGAAGTAGTTGTTCTCCTTCTTGGCCGACGCGTAGACCCAGCGCCGCTGATCGCGCGAGAACGGTCGCTCCTCGTCGTTGCTCGTGACGATGTACTGGCGGAGCGGACCGCCGAGCGCCTCGAACCAGTAGCGGAAGCGCCCGAAGATCGGGAAGTTCGAGATGATCGAGTGCTTGCGTTGCAGACGATCGTGGATCGCGAGAAGCACGACGAACGCGCCCGCGCCGAGGAGTACCCAGAGCATGGCCGGGGAGCATAGAGGACCGCGGCGGCCCCCGTCACATCGGCGCGCGCGAGGCGTGAACCGCCCGATCTCCGCTGTCCGACCGGGCTCGGATGAGCGCCTTGCCCGCGCGTGCGCTCGAATCCACGTGTTCTTGGGCTCAGCCGTAGCGGCACACAGTGTGCTCTAGCGTCCTACACCCCGCCGCGACGCTCGGCGGCGCCAGAAAAGGACGGACATCATGCTCACGAAGAAGTCGCTTCTCACGCTCGCTGCCTCGCTCTCGGTCTTGGCGCTCGCTGCCGGTTGCTCGTCGTCGGCCGAGGAGCCGGAGGAGGGCGAAGAGACGTCGGCGTCCGCCGAGCAGCCCATCCGCAGCACCGCTTCGGCCGAGGCGTGCATCGCCTCGATCGCGGGCAACATCGCCTGGTGCAGGAACGTGCCGAGCTGCATTGCGACCGTCGCCGCGACCTGCTCCACCTGCTCGCGCGGGTGCGTCACCGCGATCGTCAACACGCTCGTGTGCAAGACGACGCGCGTCACGGGCCGCTACCCCGACGGCTCGTGCTGCACGATCTGTCAGGACGGCACGATCGACATCTGCGATCCGGGCGTGTGCCGCCGGTGAGCGGCCGCCCGACGTCGCCGCGCGCGGGCCCCTTCGCTCAGCGCGCGGCGATGGTGCACTGCAACGTGTTGTGCCAGCCGCCCGCCGAGAATTCGGGCGTGTAGCCGACGCCGACCTGAGAGATGGGACCGCTCGTCCGCTCGAGCTCCGACCGCCGCAGCGCAAAGTCGTAGCCGTTGCCGTCGCGGTCGAGGCCCTCGAAGCGCATGTAGTCGGCGACGCCCGTGTCGCCCGTGTACGCGATCTCGAACGACGCGCTCGGGGGATCGTTTCGCTCGGCGTCGGCGTGGCGCGTGACCTTCATCGAGCCGCGCCGGCGCTGGTTCTCGTCGAGCGTGATGACGGCGTCCCAGCGGCGGCCGGTGCACGTCAGGACGCGCGCGTCCGTGGGCGTCGCGTCAGGCGTGGCCGGCTCGAGCTCGAACGGGCTCGCGCCGATCGCCTTCAGTCGCAGCGCGCCCGCCTCGGTCTTCTCGAGCGCGAAGATGAGGTGATCGATCGCGCGATCGGTCACGTCGAACGAGATGAGCGTCTCACCCGGCTCGCCCTCGAACGTCATGAACGTCCCGCGCAGCGCGAGGGCCTCGCGCTTCGTGGTGGGGATCCGAATCCACGGGTTCCACGCCCACGGCTCCGACGTCGTCCGCACGCGCACGAGCTCGAGCTCGACCTTCTTGCCGGGCGCGATCGTCAGCCGCTTGATGTACGTGCCCGACGAGGGCTCGCGCTTGATCGCGTAGTGACCGGTCTTCACGGACGTGAGCGCGTCCTCGCCTTGTGTCGCGGCGTCCTCGGCGCCGTCGGTGGGCGCGGCGCACGCGCAGAGCGAGCACGCGACGAGGGTGGCGAGGGCGAGCGCGGCGGTCGTCGAGCGGGTCGGCATGCCCGCAAGCTAGCGCCCGCAATCCTACATGCCATCTGATGTAAGGAGAGGTAAGAGTAGCGTCCGAGGATCGGCGCAACATCCCGATAGGATGGGCAAATTCTGGCGCGTCGGCCCTCTCCGCCTTCGCCCTCGTTTGCGTCTACGCTCCTCTTCGCATGTGCATGTTCGGCGGATCGCGGGTGACGCTCCAGAAGCTCAAGGTGGCCGGGACGAACCTCTACGCGCGGGCGCACGGCGACGCGCAGTACCTCGTCTACAGCATGAACGTCTCGGCGCCGGAGCCCGTCGCGATGGTGCTCCCGCTGCCGGTGCCTCCGCGCTCGGGCGAAGGCGCGGTGCGATTCATCGATCTGTCGGGCTACCCCAAGTTCTTCGTCGACGTGAACGAGGCGTTCCCGCCGCTCTACGCGCCGGCGGCCAAGAGCCGGGGATCGCGCTCGAGTGGACCGCTCAAGACGACGCTGCGCGTCCACGAGGCGGGGGACTTCGTCGCGTCGTTCGTGCCGTCGCTCGACGACTTCGATCGGCTCGACGCGCGCTTTCGTCTCGACGCCGAGGTGTGGGACGCGCTGCCGCGATATGCGGACTGGGGCTTCGCGGTCTTCCAGCTGAAGGACCTCGCGGCGCCCTCGGGGTGGCGGCGCATCTTCGGGCTGAAGCCCAAGACGATCCACCCCATGGCGATGGAGTTCCCTCGCCGCGATCCGTCGCGCCTGTTCTTTCCGACGGTGCACGTGCACGACGGCGTGGTGCACGAGCAGGGGGACTTCGATCACAACCTCTTCTGGCAGAGCGACACGCGCGACGGCTTCTTCGGGCTCGTGTCCGATGTCGCGAGCACGACGGTCGACGTCGCGCGCACGCAGGGCATGGTCGACGGCGCGCAGCCGTTCCACCGCGAGATGCTGTTCGGGCGCCGCGCGAACGTGGACCACTGGCTGGTCGAGGGGGCCGTGCGGGCGGAGTGACGCGGGGGCGCGGGCCGGCTCAGCGCGGGCTCAGCGGGGATCCCATTGGATGAGGAAGCGACACGCCGCGACCGGGAGAGCGGAGCCCGACGCGGGCCGCGCGCCCGAGGCCTCCTCGACCCGGACGGCGCGCATCTTCGTCGACGGCGGCTTCGAGCGCGCCGCTGCGATCCGAGAGTCGAGCACGCACGATGTCCGCCGCACCCGCACGTTCCTGAGGCCCATGTGCTCGTGGAACAACGTGAGCGACGCGAGCGAGAGCTCGCAGAGCATCGGGTGGTGGCCGTCCCAGTCGGTGACCGTCTGCTCGGAGCGACACTCGTCGAGCATCTCGCCGACCACGGTGCCGGTGTTGTAGTACTGATTCCAGATCTTCTGCGCGTACTTCGCGTGCCGCTCGGGCGTGACGAGCGTCTGGAAGAGGACGCGATAGACGCCGGTGAGCGTCTTGCCGATCGTGTGCTCGATGCCATCGCGCAGGACCGCCGCGCGCTGGTCGTGATCGAGCCCGACCGTGATCGACTCGATCATCTCCGTCGCGATGCTCACCGGGTACCAGGTGCTCACGAGGAGCCCGAAGTTGTCCCGGTGGGGATCGAGGTACCCCTGCAGGTCTGCCGGCAGCGCGTTGTAGGCTCGGAGCAGGGTCTCTCGGCCCCGCGTGGCCTCGTACCAATTGACGAACTCCTTCAGCACCACCCCCTTGATCGAAGGATTCTTCCTCGTCGACTGGGGCGGGCGCGCTTCGGACACGACCCGGGGATTATTGCAGCCGCGTCCCGCAGGCGATATCGCGAAACCGCGCGCGGGCGCGGGCGCGGGCGGGCGCGTGGCGCGGGTGCGTGGGCGGGCGCGAGGGCGGGTGCGTGCGCGAGGGCGGGTGCGTGGGCGTGCGCGTGGAGTCGCTCCTCGCATGTACGGAGTCCACGAAGTGGACGGAGTCCATGCGAGACAGACGACCGAGTCGAGGGCGAAGCCGTCAGGCTTCGCAGAAGTGCCGGAGGAGGGAGTCGCTCCTCGCATGTACGGAGTCCACGAAGTGGACGGAGTCCATGCGAGACAGACGACCGAGGATGTGTGAGGCGCGTCAGCGCCGAACAGAGTGCCGGAGGAGGGAGTCGCTCCTCGCATGTACGGAGTCCACGAAGTGGACGGAGTCCATGCGAGACAGGCGACCGAGGATGTGTGAGGCGCGTCAGCGCCGAACAGAGTGCCGGAGGAGGGAGTCGAACCCCCGACCTAGCGCGTATGAAACGCCCGCTCTCACCAACTGAGCTACTCCGGCAAAGGGGGCGCGAATATATCCAGACGCGGGCCCGTGTAAAGCGAACTTTCACGGGCCCGGCTGGGCCGGCCTCCCGCGGGGGCTGAGCCCCGCCTAGACCGCGCGGCGGCGCGAGCGGAGGCGCGCGACGGCGAGGGCGGCGAGGCCGATGCCGAGGCCCGCCAGGGGCGCGACGGGGGCCTTTCGGCCGGGGGACGCGCACCCGCAGCCGCCGGCGAGCAGCTGGTCGGGCTCGGTCACGACGGGCACGGAGCAGTCGATCGGCGTCGCGGCACGCTTGAGCACGCCCTGATCGAGCTTGGTCGCGTAGTTGCCGGTGTTCGCGTTGTCGTGGTGCATCGACTCCCACTGCACGACGCCGCTGTCCTTGCCCTTGGTGTGCCACGCGAACAGGTAGCCCTCGCGCGTGCCCACCACGACCTCGAGCGACCGCTCGGCGTCGCCGTCGACGTCGCCGATGGCGACCGCGGCGGTGACCCAGCCGTTGGTGAACTTGGGGAAGCCGGGCGCCTCGCGGCCGCACGCGTCGGCGGCGTGCACGAAGTACCCGCCCGAGCCCACGATCACCTCGGGGTAGTCGTCGCCGCTCACGTCGGCGATCGTCGGGTTCGCGAGGAACGTGTAGTCCTCGATGACGATCGGCGAGCCCGGGAACATCGCGCCCGTCTTGCCGCTCCAGAGCGCCACGAGCTGCTGCGCACGCTCCGC
>JAGQJA010000565.1:9609-10476 GCA_020430845.1 Myxococcales bacterium | reverse complement strand
CGCACCAGGTCCCGGTGATCGTCGAATGCCTGACCGACAACCGCAACCGCACGTCGTCCAACGTGCGCGTGCTCTTTCGTAAGGGCCAACTCGGCGCGTCGGGCTCGGTCTCGTGGGACTTCACGCGGCTCGGGCAGGTCGAGGCCACGCCACCCGCCGCCGGTGACGACGCAGAAGAGGCGGCGATCGAGTGCGGCGCGCAAGACCTCGAGCCCGGCGACGACGGCGGGACGCGGTTCTTCACCGAGCCGGCCGACGTCGACGTCGTGAGCAAGGCGCTCGCCGATCGTTCGTGGGACGTCACGTCCGCCCAGCTCATCTGGAAGGCGAAGAACCCCGTGACGCTCGACGAGGCGCAGCGGGCCGAGGTCGAGTCGTTCCTCGAGGCGCTCGACGACGACGACGACGTGCAGAACCTCTACGTCGGCCTCGCCTGATCGCGTCGTCGCGGCCCCGTCAAGGGCGGACGGCGCGGGTGAGCGGTGCGCCCGCGAAGTGCTCGGCCACGCTGGCGAGCGTCGCCTCGGCGATGTTGTCGAGCGCCTCGTGGGTCAAGAACGCCTGATGGCTCGTGATGAGCACGTTCGGGAACGTCATCAGGCGCGCGAGCAGATCGTCGAGCACCGCGTGATCGGATCGATCGCGAAAGAAGTACTCGCTCTCTTCCTCGTACACGTCGAGCCCAGCGCCGCCCAGATGGTCTGACTTGAGCGCGGCGACGAGCGCCGCGGCGTCGACCAAGCCCCCGCGACTCGTGTTGAGCAGCACTAGCCCCTTCTTTGCGCGCGCGAGGCGCTCGGCGTCGACCATGTGGTGGGTCTCGGCGGTCAGCGGCACGTGCAGCGAGATGACGTCGCTCGCCGCGAA
>JAGQJA010000565.1:7652-9517 GCA_020430845.1 Myxococcales bacterium | reverse complement strand
ATCTTGGCGACGATCGCGCCGATCTTCCCGGTGCCGACGACACCGGCCGTCTTGCCGCAGAGGTCGAAGCCCACGAGGCCGGTGAGCGAGAAGTTGCCGTCGCGTACGCGGGCCGACGCGCGGTGGGTCTTGCGCACGAGCGTGAGCAGGAGCGCGACGGTGTGCTCGGCGACGGCGTGCGGTGAGTACGCGGGGACGCGCACCACGTCGATGCCCGCCGCGGTGGCCGCCGTGAGGTCGACGTTGTTGTAGCCGGCGCATCGCATCGCCAGGAGGCGCACGCCGCGCGCGCCCAGCTCTTCGACGACGGGCCGCGAGAGATCGTCGTTCACGAATGCGCACACGACGGGGAAGCCGTCGGCGAGCCGGGCCGTGTCGGGGCCGAGGCGCGCCTCGATGTAGCGCGCGCGCAGCGTCTCCGGCATGCGCCTGTCGAACGCCTCGCGCTCGTAGGGCTTGGCGTCGAAGAACACGATCTTCTCGCGCGGGTCGCGCCGCGTGCGCTGCAAGAGCGTCGCGACCTGCGCGTTCTTGTCGCGGACCTTGCGGCCGAGGGCGCGGAGCACGGCGTTCGTGAGCGCCGCGTCGGTGCGCATCGCGTCGACGAATGCCGGCTTGTCGATCGCGTAGAGGCGCGCCGGGACCCGCGCCTGCAGCGTCGCCGAGCGCGTCTCGTCGCCCGCGAGGTTGGTGAGCCCGCCGACCTCGCCGTCGCCCAACGTCCGCATCACGATCTCGGCGCCTCCATCGGCGCGCTTGATGGCGTCGAGCTCGCCGCCCGCGACGACGAACATGTAGGGCGCGGGGTCTCCCTCGCGGAACGCGCGCTCTCCGGCGGCGACGTCGACGACCCTCGTGGCCGCAGCGAGGGCGTCGAGGGTGTCGGGCAGCGACGCGGCAAAGAGGGGGTGGGCGGCGAGGCCAGCGCGGATCTCGGCGAGGAGCATGGCGCGGCGTTAGCACACGCGCGGCGGCCCCACGACGGGGCGAGGCGCTCTGGGCGCGTTCGCGCGTCGAGGTCGAGGCGAGGACCGCTCGTGATAGCTTCTTCGGATGACGACCTGGGCCTCGGGCCGCTGCCTCTGCGAGGCGGTCACGTACACGCTCTCCCACCGTCCACTCATCGTGCACGCATGCCACTGCCGCGACTGCCAGCGCATCACCGGCAGCCCGTTCGTCGTCAACGCGTGGGTGGTCGAGGCAGATCTCGCGCTCGCCGGAGCGCTCGAGCGCCGTTCGCTCAGCAGCGGTAGTGGCAAGGGGCAAGAGCTGTCGACGTGCGCCGCTTGCGGGTGCGCGCTCTTCACCCGGTACCTCCTGACGCCACCGGGGACGGTCTTCCTGCGCGTCGCGACGCTCGACGATCCAGCGCTGGCGCCGCCCGACGTGAACATCTACGCGAGTGCTCGGGCGCCATGGGCGCCGCTGCCCGACGCCGCGCGCGGGACCTTCGACGGGTACTACGACATGAAGACGGTGTGGGCTCCGGACAGCTTGGCGCGAATGAGGGCCGCGGCGCTCGCTGCCGCCTCCGCTTGAGGGGAGCGCCGCGCCGACTTGCGCGAGGCCCGATCGTGCATCATATTCAGCGGCGCTGCTGCAGAGAGGGCTCCCCGGCCTCTTTGGGTCTCGATTCGGGTCTACGCGCGAGGCGCTCTCGCCGCACGCGACGTATATCGTCGCGCGCCGGAGCACGTATCGCCGCGGGGTAGACCCGCACGCTCGCGCGCGCCGCAGATGGCGCACGTGGGCGACCGATCCTCGGTGGCATCATGCATTCATTCGGTTTCTTGCGTCCGCACCCGGACGCCGTGTGCTCGCGCGTCGACAACGCGCTCGGGCTCGACGTGCGACTGTTCGCCAAC
>JAGQJA010000565.1:0-7555 GCA_020430845.1 Myxococcales bacterium | reverse complement strand
CTCCGTTCTTCGGCGACGCGCCCGCGCGCATCGAGCGCGTCGTGCTCACGCCCGACTTCCACAAGGGCTCGGTGGTCCCCGTGGGAACGGTCGCGAGCGCGGCGCACATGTGCATCCCGCAGGCGATCGGCAACGACGTCTGCTGCGGCATGCGTCTCCTGGTCACAGACCTCCCGGCCGCGGCGCTCGAACCGTTCTGGCCTCGGATCCAGCGGCGGCTTCGCGCGATCTTCTTCGCGGGCGAGCGCGACATCCCCATGTCGCCGCGCCAGCGCGAGGCGGTGCTCCGCGACGGCCTGCCCGGGCTCGTCGCGACGTCCGACGACAACGCGGGGCGAGGCATCTGGTCTCGCTTCGACGCGGGCGCGGCTCGAGACGATCTCGCGCGCGCTCACGCGGAGGGGAGCTTCGCGACGCGAAAGCTCTTCGGCTTCGAGAGCTTCATCGAGTCGTCGGGCCGCGTCGACGGGCGCGACCCGCAGATCGGCTGCGTCGGCGGCGGCAACCACTTCGTGGAGCTGCAGCGTGTCGACGCTCTGCTCGACGCGGCGACCGCGCATGCGTGGGGTCTGTCGCGAGGCTCGCTCGCCATCATGGTCCACTCGGGCTCGGTCGGCCTCGGTCACGCCGTGGGCGGGTGGTTCACCGATCGCGCGCGCTCGCTCTTCCCAACGCGCGTGAGGGCGCCCAAGGGCGGCTTCTTTCCGTTGCCGGTGTCGGGGCCTCGCGCAGAAGAGGGGCTCTTCTATCTCGACGGCATGGGCAACGCCGCCAACTTCGCGTTCGCCAATCGACTGTTCCTCGGCCTCATGGCCCTGCGCGCGGTCGAGGAGGCGACGTCGCGCACGGTCGCGTCGCGCCTCGTGTACGACGCGCCCCACAACCTCGTCTTCCGGAGCGGCGACGTCTGTCTGCACCGCAAGGGCGCGACGCCCGCGCACGGTCCGGACGGCGGCGCGTGGCTCGGTCGCCCCGTCATCATCCCGGGCTCGATGGGCGCGGCGAGCTACCTGCTCGCGGGCGAAGGTCACGAAGGCTCGCTCGAGAGCGCGTGCCACGGCGCGGGGCGCGCGCTCTCTCGAGGGCGAGCGTCTCGGGCCTCGCGCGACGACGCGGACCGCGAGCTGTCGCGGCTGCGTGTCGTGGGGCCGATCGATCCCACCTCACCGCTCGTGTCGCGCCGACGCGACGTGCTCGACAAGCACGCGAGGCGCCTCATGGAGGAGGCGCCGTCGGCGTACAAGGCGGTCGAGCCGGTGGTCGACTCGGTGCACGACGCCGGGATCGCGCGCAAGGTGGCGCGGCTCTTCCCGCTGTGCACGGTCAAGGGCTGAGGCGCGGGTGCGGGGCGTCCGTGGTTCGACTCGACCCGTCCCGGTGCTAACGTCTGCGCGTCATGAGCGCCTCGGCCAAGGTCTCGGCGACCCCCGCCACCGTCTTCCTCACGAAGCACCGGGTGGTCTACGTAGAGCATGTATATGCATACGAAGAGCGCGGCGGGACGCGAGCCTCGGCCGAGAAGCTCGGCGTGGACGAGCACGCCGTGGTCAAGACGCTCGTGATGGAAGACGAGACCAAGAAGCCGCTCGTCGTGCTGATGCACGGCGACCGCGAGGTCTCGACGAAGAACCTCGCGCGGCAGACCGGTCGCAAGCGCGTCGAGCCGTGCAAGCCCGACGTGGCCGAGCGTCACTCCGGCTACCAGGTGGGGGGCACGAGCCCGTTCGCGACGCGCAAGCAGATGCCCGTGTACGTCGAGCGCACGATCCTCGACCTCGACCGGATCTACATCAACGGCGGTCGTCGCGGCTTCTTGGTCGAGATCGACCCCCGGGAGCTCGTGCGCGTCGTCTCGGCGCAGCCGGTCGACGTGGCGCTCGAGGCCTGACGCATCGCGCGCGCGGGCCGGGCCTCTGCGCGCGTGGGTCTCGGTGCGGTCAGTCGGGCGCCTTCTTGGCGAGGACGCGCACGCGCGCGTTCGGCGTGAAGTGGTTGACCTTCTTGCCGTTGACGTTGATGACCGACTCTTCGGCGGTGATCGTGAGCGTGACGACGTCGCCGTCGACCTTGGCGACCTTGGCCTTGGCCACGCCGACCCAGCCCTGGAACGAGCCGAAGATGCTCCCGAGCGCGCCGAGCGGCGATTTCTGGCCCGGCTTTGCCTCGAAGTGACGCTCGACCTTCACGTCGGTGCCTGCCGTCACGGCGGTCTTGGCCGCGAGCTTGATCTTGAGCGAGCTGCCGGCCTTGGAGAGGATCTTCCCTTCTTCGGGCGTGGGGGCCGTCTTCTCCTCGATCGTCCGCTCGGTGCGGCGCTTGTCGGAGCAGCTCGCCATGTCGCCCGCCTTGCACGCCCTCTCGAACAGCGGGATCGAGGCCTTGAGATCCTCGACCTTCCCGCTCTCTGCGCGTTTGGCGCCCAGGGCGCGGCAGCTCCGCTTGGACACGTCGGTCGTGGGCTCCTCGTGGCACGCGCGCTCGAGCGCGGCGATGGCGCGCGGCGCGTCGTCGGACTCGAGCAGCTGGAAGATGCGCCAGCACGACTCGTCGTGCTTGTGGTTGCACGCCTCGTCGAGGTAGCCCTCCACCTTTTTGGCGTCGGGCGTGTCCTGGTTGGCCAGGTGGTCGGCGAGGGCGAAGCAGATCTCACCGTCTCCGGCGCCGCACGCGGGCTTGCAGATCTCCTCGGCCTTGGGGTGCGAGTGGCTCAGCGCCTCCTTGCACGTCGGGTCGGCGGCCTTTGCGGCTGGCGGCGCGGCCGTCGAGGTGGGCGCGGCGGGCGTGGGCGTGACCGGGGGCGGCACGCTCTCGCCGCCTCCGCAACCGACGACGAGGAGCAGGGGGATCGCGCTGGCCAGGGGACGGAGTCCGAGCATGTCGCGATGGTACGGGGTCCCTCGACGTTCGCTTCCCAAAAAAGCGCGTCACCCCAGGTGCGCGAGCTTTCGGGGCGCGAGCACCGCGTAGAGCGTCGCGATCCGCCCGTCGGGCGCCAGCCACCCGCCCGTGATCGAACGCGGCGCGTCCTTCGGGTCGCCGTCGTCGAAGCGCGCGTCGAGCGCGGGCAGGCCGTTGATCGTGACCAGCGCGACGGAGGACGGCGCCCCGCGCTTGTGCATGAGGCCGAGCCAGAGCCTCACCACCCGGTCGGCGCCGTGCACGGGCCGGCGCGCCGCGTGGTAGACGCCCGCGCCGTCGTTGTAGGTACATGCATCGTCCCGGAGCAGCCGCAGCGCGCCCGCCGCGTCACCGGCGATCACGCAGGCGAAGAACGCCTGGAGGGCGGCCTCGGTGCGGCGTCGTGCATCCGGTCCGACGGCGGGCAGCTCGCCCGCGTCCGACAGGCGCGCGCGTGCGCGGTGGTGAAGGGCGCGTATGTTGTCCTCGGTCACGCCGAGGACCGCCCCGGCCTCGCGCGCGGGGAGCTCGAAGACGTCTCGCAGGACCAGCGCGGCGCGCTGCTCGGGAGAGAGCACCTCGAGCGCCATCAAGTACGCGAAGGTCGCTTCTTCGAAGGCGCCGAGGCGCGCGTCCGGACCGTCACTCTCGTCGTCGGGCGTCTCGACGGGCGAGGGCAGCCACGGTCCGTCGTACGGCGTCTCACGCCTCCGTCGCAGGCGGTCGATCGACAGGCGCGTCGCGACGGTGACGAGCCACGCCTCGATCGGTCGCTCCCCCTCGTCGGGCCGGCGCTCGAGCATCCGCGCGTAGCTCTCTTGGACGATCTCGTCGGCGTCCGCGGCGCAGCCGGTGACGCGGTACGCGATGCCCCAGAGCTTTCGTCGCGATGCCTCGGCGTCCACGCTCCCTCACGCGGCGCGCGGTCGGGGCATGGCCACCGCGATCTCCGCGCACGCATTGTCGACGCTCTCGAGCGCGGCGTCGAGCAGCAACCCGCGCGCCGCGTGATCGCCGACGGCCCGGATCGCGCCGACGCGCAGGGAGCGGCCGCCCCCCTCTACCGTGGGGATCGCAGACTGCACGGTCATGTCGGGGAGGAAGCGTTCGGCGACGACGTGGGCGCGCAGACCGGGCTGCACGAGCTCGACCCACGCCTCGAGCCGAGCGCGCGCGCCTTCTGCGTCGTCGTCCGGGGCGAGGTAGCGGGCGATCTGCACGCGCAGTGGTCCGCTCTCGTCGCGTCGCGAGTGCACCGAGAAGTAGTGAGGCTCGTCGATTCCCAGCGCGAAGCGGCGCGCGGGGAGGGGGAGCGCGTCGACGACGAGGTCGAGGCACGCGGCGCGCGACGAGACGGCGTCCGCGGGCGGGGCGACGGACGGCGCGAGCGCGCGCAGGCTCGCCGCGGGAAGCGCGAGGAGCACGTGCTTCGCGTGGAGCACGTCGCCGCCCTCGAGCGCGACGGCGCCGCTCGGGTCGACCGCGGTCACGCGCGCGTGGCGGAGCGTGGCGCCCGCGGACACGGCGGCTTCTTCCGTGGCCCCGACGAGCGTGCGCCAACCCCCGTCGACGTAGAGGACGCCCGAGCGGAGCACCCGCGCGAGCTGAGCGGCTGCGACCTCGCCGTCGAGCTGGGACGGCGCGTTCGTGTACGTGGCGACGCGCACCAGCGCGGTGAGAAACGCGGCGGCGCGCTCGCCCGACGCGGCGCTCGCGACGAAGTCTGCCGCGGACCCGCCCGGCGCCCTCCGCGCGATGCTCACCGGGCCCGCGAGCACGCGCGCGATGTCGACCTTCTCGGAGAGCGAGAAGAAGCCGCTCGTGGCGAGAGAGAGCGCGCCGCCCGGGAGCGGGTGCACGTCGCCCCGCCACGTGAGCACGGCGCCCTTGCCGTCGGGGACGAAGCCGCGCGGCGTGACGCCCACGTCGGCGAGCGCGCGCCACGCGGGGCCGTGGCGGTAGATGGCGTGTGGGCCCAGGTTCATCGCCAGCGGTCCGACGTCTGGGCTGAGCGCGCGACCTCCGGCGTGCGAGGCTCGCTCGAGCACCACCACGGCTCTGCCCGCGCGCGCGAGCTTCGCCGCCGCCACGAGCCCACTCAAGCCTGCGCCCACGATCGCGATGTCTGCGTCCATGCCCGCTACACGCGCGGACCGGCGCGTTCGTGACGGGGCGACGCGCGTTTTTTCTCGGCCTGCCCGTCGCGACGAATTTTCGAGCTCTTACAGCTACTTGGCAACGGCGCGCGCGGGCGGACGGCGGGCGGCGGCGGGCGCGCGGGTGGGGGCGCGATTGGGCAGGCGCGGGGCGAGCCACAGGTACGCGAGCGGCAGGGCCACCAAGAGCGCGGGGGCCCACACCGGCTGGTGCACGATCCCCACGACGGCGAGCGCCGCGAGCAGCGCGCACGTGACGAGGCGCGCCTCGAGGTAGCGCTGCCGTCGCCCGGGCGTGAGGCCGAAGAGCAACGCGTCGGTCGGTAGGAGCACGAGCAGCGACCATGTCCACCGCAGCTCGGCGTACCCCGTGAGCCCGGCGACAGCCCACGCGAAGAGCCCGAGCGTCGCGAGGATCCCGGTGACCGCGCGCACGGCCCGCGCTTCGGTCCCGCGCCTGCGCGCCACGAACATGACGATCGCCATGACGATGCCGAGCAAGACGAGCGTCGCGCGCCCCACGTGGCGGCTCGTGGGCAGGCGCATGCCGCCGGGCGTGTGCACGGTCTCGACGTCGGCCCCGAGCCGCGCCTTGATCGCGTCGCGCAGGTTGTCGGGCAGGAGCAAGAGCTCCCACGTGGTCGGGCGATCCTCGAGCGGCCCCATCAGGAGCGCGAGCACCGAGAGCGGCAAGATCTCGCCCGCCATGCCCGTCTCGAAGAGATCGCGGAACGTGGCGCCGGTCGTGGGGGCCTCGCCGGCGCGGAGGGCCCCGCCCGTGGCCTCGTCGACGATGTCGCGCACGTACGTCGTGCAGTTCGACCGCGACGGGTGGTACGCGTAGTGCTCACGGCGCACGAGCTTGTCCTCGAGCACGGCCGCGATCTTCTTGGCTTGCTCGGGCGGCAGGGTGAGGCGCTGCCGCTCCACCGAGCGGCCCATGCCCGAGAAGGCCTCGATGAGCACCTTCTCGTCGACGGCGACGACGGCGAAGTTGGCGCGGCCGCGGAACGCCCCCCATGTCATCGCGGCAAAGTCGTCGGGAGGGTCGGAGACGCCGAAGTCGTAGCAGCGCGCGGTGCCGTCGGCGGCGCCCGCGGGGGTCACGCAGAGGGCGGTGTGGCCGAACTTGGAGTACAGGTATTCGCCCGTGCCGATCGTGTAGACGCTGATGCGGGGCGCGTCGCCCGCGGCGGGCTCGGCCGCGCCGGCCGGGCGCGCGAACAAGAGGAGCGCGACGATCGCGAGGAGCAGGGCGCGGCTGACCTGGGACATCGCGCGCTCGCGTAGCACGACCGGCGGCGCGGTGTCACCCCGGGCGGCCCGCGGCCATGCTAGAAGCCGCCCCATGTGCGGAGTCATCGGCCTCGTCTACGAACATTCACGCGACGATCTCGGTCGGGTCGCCGCCGAGCTGCTCAAGACCCTCGAGTACCGCGGCTACGACTCGACGGGCGCGGCTACGCAGGACGACGACCGCTCGCAGGTGACGCTGCGCAAGGGCGTGGGGGCGCCCTCGCTGATGGTGCACGAGCTGGGCATCACGGGGCTGCGCGGCCGCATCTTCTGCGGGCAGGTGCGCTGGGCCACGTTCGGGGCCGTCACCGCCGAGAACTCGCAGCCGCACGTCGTGCGGTGTCGTCCGTCGGGCGCCTCCCGCCCCGAGGGCTTCTTTCTCTACGGCGCGCACAACGGCAACGTCACCAACTGCGACGAGCTCAAGACGTGGCTCACGTCCGAAGGACACGACGTGCTGTCGGACAACGACGGTGAGATGGTCGTGCACACGGTCGAGCACTACTTCTTGCGCGAGCTCGGCAAGGTCGACGCCGCGGACCACGCGGCGCGTCGCGTCGCCATGCGCGCCGCGCTCGTCACGGCGGCGACCAAGCTCGAGGGATCGTTCGCGGCCGTCATCGTCGACCCCGTCACGCGCGTGCTCTGGGCCATCAAGCAGGGCTCGAGCCTGTACTTCGGCATCGGCTCGCACGACAAGGGCGGCCGCTTCGCGATCGCGTCGTCCGATCTGTCGTCGGTGCTCAAGCTCACGCGGGTGGTCGTGCCGATCACCGAGGGCGAGATGGTCGAGTACGACGCGTCGGGGCACCGCGTGTACGCGATCGAGGCCCGGACCGTGAAGACCGAGTCGGGCTCGCGCGCGGTCGCGGCCGGCGAGGCGCTCGAGCGCTCCCCCGTGCGCAGCCGTCTCCGCGCCAAGGACACGGCGCTCGTACCGCCGTTCGAGTCGTTCATGGACCAGGAGATCAGCGCGCAAGAGGAGACGGCGCGTGAGGTCGTGACGATGTTCCTCGGCGGCTCGCCGGCGGCGAGGGCGCTCGCGTCTGCAGGGCTCCCCGACGTGTCGCCCGAGGTGGCCGACAAGCTCGAGCAGCTGCGCGACCAGTACGACGACGACCGCATCCGTGCGCTCTTCCGCGAGCTCGTCGACCTGCCCGCGTTCCGAGCGCGCCTCGGCGCGGCGCCCGCGGCCGTCACGGGTG
>JAGQJA010000564.1 GCA_020430845.1 Myxococcales bacterium | reverse complement strand
GGCGCGTTCGAGCCGCCCACCGACGGCCACGGCCTCATCCAGCTGCTCGTCTTCGACGCCAAGAACGGCTCCACGCGCGCGCGCGTCGAGGCTCAGGTCGACGGCGACACGGCGGGCAGCGCGCTCATCGCGGCGCTCGAGGAGGCGTGGCGCGACATCGGCGGAGAGCTCGGCGTCGTGCGAGACATCGGCGACCTGTCGTGGGGCGCGCTCGAGAGCGTGCTGCTCGCCGAACGGTGTGCGCTGCACGACCCGATGCGCGGCGGCCCTCACGATCGCCTCGCCGCGATGGTGCACCTCGGTCGCGCCGTCGGAGACGCGCCCGACGCGCGGTTCCCGGCGGGACGGCTGGCCGCGCTCGCGCTCGACGTGGCCATCGCGGGCGGAGTCGACGATCGCCTCACCGACGCGGCGTTTCGTGCGCTCGAGCGGGCCACGGCCGACGCGCCCCGCAACGCCGACCTGGTCGAGGCCGTCGCGGCGTTGCTCTTGCGTCGCGGCGACGCGGAGGGGGCCGAGGCGCGCGTGTTGAGCGCGCTGGAGATCGAGCCCGAGCGCGCGCGGCTCTACGCGCTGCTCAGCGAGGCGCGCCGCGCGAACGGCAGTCTGCCGGGCGCACTCGCCGCGATCGAGGACGGCCTCTTGCACTCGGCCGACGATCCGCTGCTCAACACGGAGCGAGGCATCGTGCTCGCGGAGCGAGGAAGCTTTGCCGAGGCCGCCGCTGCGTGGCGCATGGTGCTCGACGCGCGGCCGCTCTACCCGGCCGCCTTCATGAACCTCGCGTCGATGGCGATCGAGCGCCGCGATGCGGTGGTGGCCACGCAGCTCGTCGATGACGTGCTCGCGTCCAAGGGCGCGCACCCGTCCGTGATCCGCCGCGCGATCCAGCTCGCGCTCTCGGCTGAGCCCGACGGCGTCGCGCGCGCGGCGCGCCTGGCGAAGCTCGCGGCTACCTTCCTCGATCGTTCGGCGCCCGACCCGTGGGTCACGCTCGTCCTCGGCCGCGCCCTCGCGCAGACCGGCGAGACCATGGCGGCCGCGCGAAGGCTCGCCCAGGTCGAGGAGATCGCGCCTGACTCGACGTACGCGTCCGACGCGCAGCGCGCGCGCTTCGCCATCGAAGACCCGAAGACGTCGGCGGAGGTCGAGGCCGTGCTCCGCGCGTCGTACACGGTGCCCGCCGACGACCTCGAGACGCTGTGCACGCGGGCTCGCGGCCTCGCCGCGTCGAGCGACGCGTGGGTCGCGCACGTGGCGACCGGAATCATCGAGCGCCGCCTGGAGCGCTGGGCCCGCGCGCGCGCCTCGTTCGAGGCCGCCCTGGCGCGGTCTCCCGCGTGTGTGGCCGCGCACATGGAGATCGTGGGCGTGTGCGTCGCGATGGACGACGCCGAGCACGCGCTCAAGCACGCGCGTCGCGCGGTGATGATCGAGGGTGAGACGGCGCGCACGCTCGCCGTGCTCGCCACCGCGCTGCTCTGCGCCGGGCTACGAGACGAGGCCAAGCAGGCGATCGACGCCGCGCTCGCGCTCGATGCGTCCGACGAGGCCAACCGCGCGCTCGCCGAGCGTATTCGTCAGTCCGACGCGCCGCGTGGCGGTCCGCTCGGGCGGCTGCGCGAGGTCGTGTCGCGCTGGCGCAAGCGCTGACCGGCCCGCGGCCCGCGCCTCAGCGCGGGGGACGTTCGCCGAAGATCGCCGTGCCGATGCGCACGAGCGTCGCGCCCATCTCGACGGCGATCTCGAGGTCGCTCGTCATCCCCATCGACAGCTCGGGCAGGCGCGCCGTGCCGCCCAGCGCGTCGCGCAGCGCGACGACCTCGGCGAACGCCGCCCGCGTCGCCTCGTCGCCGTGTGGGGGCACCGTCATGAGACCCACGAGGCGCAGCGCGGCCTCTGCGTCGATCGCGTCGAGCACCGCGGCGAGGCCCTCGGGGCTCACGCCGCTCTTCTGCGCTTCGCCGCCCGCGTTGACCTCTGCATATACAGGCATCGGACCGCGGGAGGCGCCGAAGCCCGCCGCGCCGGCGCGCTTGCCCAGCTCGCGCGCCAGCTCCGCGCTGTCGACCGTGTGCACCACGTGCGCCGCCCGGGCCACGACCTTGGCCTTGTTGCGCTGCAGGTGACCGATGAAGTGCCACTCGATGTCGGCGAGGTCTGCGAGCTCGCACGCCTTGTCTTCGAGCTCCTGCGCGTAGTTCTCGCCGAAGGCACGTTG
>JAGQJA010000563.1 GCA_020430845.1 Myxococcales bacterium | reverse complement strand
ACCCTACGCGTCGAACCTCTGACGCCAGCGCCCGCCCATGCGGGAGGCGCGCTCGGTTTGGCGGAGGGACGCGTTCTGGACGGGCTCGGCCCGGACCTTGGGACTAGGGTCGAGCGCATGCTCGGTCGCGCCCGCCTTATTCCTCTATGGTTTCTTGCAGTTGCGTGTGGCAGCTCTGGCACCGCGTCCACCGACGGGCCGTCGGGCCCCGAGCCGGGGACACCCACCGGCTCGGTCTCGCCCGCCCCGGCAGAGACGGCCGCGCCGGGTGACCCTCCGCCGTCGACCACGCCCCCCGCGGCGACGAGCCGAGCGCGCTGCGGCGCGGCGGCCTACGACTGGGTGAAGTCGAGCACGCTCGGCGACGTGCTCGAGCAACGCTCGCTCGCGTCGCACACCCCCGTCGAGCTCACGCTCACCGTCGTCGAGGCGCGAAACCAGAACGCGTTCAAGACGCGGCGTGTGCCCAAGCACGGCACCAAGGCGCGCGTCGTCCGCTATCAGACGCAGGACAAGGGCGCGCTCGTCGACGCGACGGCTACCGTCGCCTACCCCAACGCGACGGGCACGTTCCCCGTCATGCTCGTCCTACACGGCACGGCGGGCTTCAACGACGCCTGCTCGCCTTCGGGAGGCATCCCCGACGACGTGCTCGAGAGCTTCACCGACGGCTCCGCGGTGTTCTTCAGCCTGCTCGCGTCGCTCGGATACGTCGTCGTCGCCCCCGACTACCTCGGCCTCAAGAGCATGGGGGCGCCGAGCACGGCCCTGCATCCGTATCTGGTCGCCGAGCCGACCGCGATCGCGTCGCTCGACGCCGTGCGCGCGGTCAAGAAGCTCCTCGCGACGTCGACGGCGACGCCTGGAGACCTGGTGGTGATGGGCGGCTCGCAAGGCGGCCACGCCGCCGCGTTCGTCAACCGCTACCAGCCGCACTACGCGCCCGAGCTCTCGATCAAGGGCTCGGTGTGGGACGTGCCCCCGACGGATCTGCTCACCCACACCAAGCGCGCTCTCACCAGCTGGCAGAACGCGACGAAGAACGTCATCGGCGCGTCGATCGCCATGGAGTCGTGGTACCGGGCCTCGCCGAACGGCTACTCCGGCGCGTTCGTCGCTCCCTACGACGCGACGTTGCCCCAGGCGCTCCAGACGAGCTGCTCGCCGGCGTCGAACATCCTGCCCGCGTCCCCGCAGCCGTCCCAGCTCTTCACGCCGAGCCTGCTCTCGCTCAGCACCGCCGCGGGTGCGGGCAACGCGCCGCCCTGGAGCTGCTACTTCGAAGAGAACAGCCTCCCGACCACGTCGGTGCCCAAGCTCGACGACGTACCGAGCCTCTTCCTCGTGGGCGAGAACGACGAGCTGGTCGACACAGCGGTCGAACGCGCGAGCTTCCAGAAGCTCTGTCAGAGCGGACACAAGCTCAGCTACCTCGAGTGCCAGGGCGCGTCGCACACGAAGCCGCTCACGTACGCGTTCGACCAGTGGATCGACTTCCTCGAGGACAGGCTCGCCGGAAAGCCGCTCACCGGCACGTGCACGGTCAAGCCGGCCGAGAAGTGCACGAGCACGCCCTGACGTTTCGCCCCGCGCTTCGGGCCGCGCCGTAGCCCACGCGGAGCGACGACCGCGACGAGCCGCTCAAGCCGAAGGCACGCCCAGGGCGGTGCGCCTCGCGTACACGCGCGCCCCCAACGCGCCGATCGCCGTCCCGAGGGCCGCGCCCGCGGACACGTCGATCGGGAAGTGCATGCCGAGCACCACGCGCGATAGCGCGATCGCCGCGGCCGTCGCGAACAGCGCCGCGGCGATGGCGCGGGCCCGCGCGAG
>JAGQJA010000562.1 GCA_020430845.1 Myxococcales bacterium | reverse complement strand
GCAAGCTCGGCGTCTCGCTCGTCGTGGTGTGCGGACACTCGAACTGCGGCGCGGTCGGCGCGACGCTCGCCGCCGTCCAAGGGGAGGGGGGCGCGCCGACCGACACGAGCATCGGCGACATCGTGGAGCGCATCCGCCCGTCGGTCGCCGAGCTGGTGCACGCCGGCCTCACGGGAGACGTGCTCATGCAACGCGCCGTGCGCGCCAACGTGCGCCTGGCGGCCGATCACCTGCGCCACGGCAGCACGCTGCTCGAGCGGCGCGTGCTCGGCGGTGAGCTGGGCATCATCGGCGCCGAGTACCAGATCGAGACCGGCAAGGTCGATTTCTTCGAGGAGCCGGGCGCCTGAGCCGGGCCGCGGCGCGCGCTGCGTGAGAGTACGCGGCCTTTCGCCGGTCGTTGCGGTAACATCTCGCTCATGGTGCACACGACGCTCTTCGTAGCGACGGACGAGGACCTCGGGCGCCTCTTCCCGTCGTTCCGTCAGCCGCTCGCGGAGCCCATCACGCGCATCGGTCGCAACCCGCTGTCGGGGCAGATCATCGGCGCGAAGACGTGGGACCCGGGCGCGGAGCGACCGTCTCCCGTGCCCGCGCCGCCGTCGGTGCGTCACCGCGACGGCGCCGCGGTGCGCCCGCCCTCCATCCCCGCGATGGACGCGGTCGGCGAGAAGCTCGAAGAGAGCGCACCGCACCGCCTTCGCGCGCTCCCGCACGTCGCGACCGCGTGGGTGACGGGCATCGAGCTCGGCGCGCTCGCCAAGGTCCTCGCCGCAGAGTCGGCGCCCGCGCGCATCGTGGAGCCGCGCGACGACGACGGCTTCATCGACAGCCTCTCGTCGGGCGCGCGTGAGCCGCTGGCCGCGCTGGCCGACGACGACATCCCCGCCGCCGCCGAGCGGTGGGCGCACGAGCTGGGGCGCACGCCCGACGACGCGCACGTCTGGGCCATCTGGGCGCTGCGCGCGCTGGCCCGCGAGGCCATCGCCACCGGCGGAAACGTCTTCGTGCACATCGCCAGCTGAGCTATGGCCCAGGCGTGATGTCCCGCGCTCGTTCCCTCGCCGCGCTCCTCTTCGTCTGGGCCTCCGTCGCCGCGTCGGCGTGCGCGAGCGAGCCCGGCGCCGCTCCTGGCGTGGTCGATGGCGGTCCCGAGGGTGACGCCGGCGCGGCGGTCGACGCGGGTGACGGCGGCGCGGCGGTGGGAGACGCGGCGGCCGACGCCGACGATCGCCCGGACGCGCGCGACGACATCCTCGGGACGCTCTCGGGCACCTGCGGCGTCATCGCGGCCGAGCTCGGCAAACCGACGCCCGCGTTCGTCGAGAACAAGCTCGTGTTCGCGGCCGGAGAGCAATACGCCAAGCCGTACCTCACACCCGGCGGTCAGACGCTCTTCGACGCGGCGAACGCCGGCGGGAGCTCGAGCGAGTCGGAGGTGATGAGCTTCGAGGTGCTGCACCACTGCGACGGCGCGACGCTGCTCAAGACCGAGACGCAGATCAAGTACGAGGCCCCCGACGCCGGGTCCAACGCGATCACCGACATCCTCGTCGAGATCGCCGGCCAGAAGGTGGGCGTGAGCGTCACGCGCGCCTACAAGCCCGCGAACCTCGGATACACGGACGCCGACGCCGTCACGCTGCTCACCAAGAAGCTCGAGGGCGTCAACCGCTCGAGCGAGCGCGTGCTGCCGGCCGACAAGTGGGTCAAGCAGGTGCTGCACGTCTTTGCGGCGACCGACGCGCAAGAGGCCGCCGTGCGGCGCGTGTGGCCCACGCTCGACGCGGCCCTGCGCGCCGACACCGTCGTCGTGCTCACACGCACGACCGGCGGAGGGTTCGTGTACTGCGATCCCGACCCGGCGCTGGGCTCCGAGTGCCCGTGACGGGTCACTGACAGACGGCGGCCGTGTAGCCGGTGTCGACGGCCCAACCCGCGCCGGCCGAGAGCGTGCCGGTGTACGCGTTTCCGGAGGCGTCGGCGAACGACGTGCCCGCGCCGTCGTCGAGGTGCCACAAGGCCAACGTGCTCGCGTCGACGGCGTGGCGTCGCGCCGGGGTGAAGGCCGCGGCGTAGCGTACGACCGTCGAGATCCGGACCTCGTCGATGGCGCCCACCAGGCCGTCGGCGCCCGACGTCGTGCCGCCGAGGACGACGGCCGCGTTCGCGCCGATGGTCGTCGCCGGCCCGGTCGCCGTCGCCAGGAGCGCGCCGTCGAGGAAGACCGTGTTGGTCACGACGCCCGCGGCGACCGAACGGCAGCCCGCGAAGTGGTGCCAGCTCCCGTCGCTGCACGTCGTGTTGTCGGCCGTGGCCGCGACCGACGCGCCCGCGACCTCGTGCGCAAACGACACGCGTCCCGTGATGCCGCCCACGTCCTGGCAGCGAAGGATGAACGCGCCGTCTGCGGCGGCCCCGTACGACGAGGCGATGACGGCGTCGCCGCTCGCGGGCGGCCCGACCTGCGCCCACGCCTCGACGCACATGTTGCCGCGGGGCAACGCGGCCGTGATGCCCGCGATCGAGCCCGACGCGCCCGCGGGCAACGTCACCCAACGTCGGCGCTCGCAGCTCTCGCAGCCGTCGCACTTGGCGTCGTTGCTGTCGTCGCATTGCTCGCCCGGATCGGTCGCGCCGTTGCCGCACGCGTCCGTGTTGGTGAGAGCCAACGACGCGCTGCGCCCCGCGTAGAGCGCGTCGCCGCTCGTGGTCACGCCGACGTTGACGGCGTAGGCCTGGTCGCCGTCGTCGACGTTGTCGGCCTGGCCCGTGATCTTCACCGTCTGCGCGACGTTCCAGTCGGCCGGCTTGAAGACGAGCTGGATCTTGTCGGGCTTTCCCTCGGTGGGCTTCGTCGAGGTGATGGGCACGGTGACGTCGGCGAGCGGCTGGCTCGCGAGCTTGACGTCGAACGTGACGCTGCCGCCCGTCTCGGTGGTGGTGCTCGATGGGGCAGGCGCCGAGACGAGGAGGCCGGCGG
>JAGQJA010000561.1 GCA_020430845.1 Myxococcales bacterium | reverse complement strand
ACGCAGGTCGACGTGCCGCTCGTCGCCTCGATCCTCCGCGTGAAGATCTCCGACGCGATGCTCTCGCTCTTCACGCCGAGCAAGCGACGCACGCCGGCCGCGCCCATCCGTCTGAGCTACGCCGAGGACCCCACGGACGCGTCCGCGCAGGTCGACTGGAGCGACGTCGATTTCGGCGACGAGCCCACAGAAGAGCCCGGCAAGGGCGTGAGCATCCTCTTCGCCGGCAACCGCTACTGGGAGACCTGGCGAGCGGCGCTCGGTGACTTCTATTTGAAGAGCGGCGGAAGCAAGCCGATGATGTTGTCGGAAGACCCTCGCGTGGCCCAGCTGCTCGAGGTCCTCCGTCACGTCGAGTCGGTCGATGTCACCTCCCCCTGACCCCAGAGCCGAGCGCGCCGAAGACGAGGACGAGCCCCTCGCCGCGGGCGAGGGTTCGATCGCGACGCTGCACGCCCAGGGCGACGTGCCGGGGCTCCTGGCGCTCGCGCGCGCGCACCGCAGCGGCAACGGCGCCCCGCGCGATCTGCGGCGGTGCCTCGAGGCCTACCAATCCGCCGCGGCGCTGGGCGACGGAGACGCGGCGTACGCGGTCGCGCTCTTTCACCTGAGCGGCGGCGTCGTGCCTCAAGACCTCAAGGAGGGCGCGGCGATGCTGCGCACGGCGGCCGATCGGGGAAACCTGCAGGCCAAGGTGTACCTGGGCAACCTCTACGAGCTGGGCGTGCACTACAAGGCCGACGCCGAGAAGGCCGACGTCTGGTACCGCAACGCGGCCCGGAGCGCGGCGATCGAGCCCGAAGCGGAGGACTTTGCGCGCGCGATGGCCGAGCTCGGCTGCGTGCGGTACTTCCTCGAGCTCGACGCGGCCGGTGCGCTCTCTCCCGAGGAGTCGGCGGCGCTCTCGCTCAAGGCGCGGTCGCACGGCTATCTGCTCAAGCTGCGCGAAGAGGGCGAGCGCGCGTCCACCTTCGATCCGCTCGTCGACGCGCGCCTGTCAGCGCTCCCCGCTGGCCCAGGCGCGAGCGCCGCGGCTCGGCCCGAGGGATCCTCCTCGCCCGCCGTCGACCCGGTGCCCGGCGACAAGCCGGCCCCCGAGGGTAAGCCCAAGCCCAAGCCCAAGCCCAAGGGGCCCGGTCACGCGCGCACGGGCCTCGCCGCTTTCGGCTACGCGCTGCTCTTCATGCTCGCGGGCGTCGGCGCGGGGTACGCGGCGATGCGTGGGGCCGAGGTGCTGATCGCCGACGGCAAGACGTTGCCCGTGCTCGGGACACGCGCCGAGCTCGCGCTCCCGATCTTGGTGGCCGCCGTCGGGATGCTGCCCGCGGTCCTCGTCTATCGCCTGGGCGCCGTCGTCAAAGGGGCCGTGGTGGCGGCCATGTTCGCGGGCGTGGGCTGGGTGGCGTGGGGCACGGGCGAGGGCGCGCTCGTCGCCCATCGCGGGGCGCAGACGCTGGCGTTCGCGGTGGCCGGGTTCCTCTCCGGGCTCCTGGTGCTCGGGCTCATGGGCGGCGCCAAGGCGCCCAAAGCACGCTGACGGCGCGCCGGCACGTGGGATCCCGCGGATCCCGAGTCCCTCGTCTGGGCGACGCGCGCCCGCCTTGTCGCGAGCCCGGAGTGGGCTAAGGTAGGACTTCGCTCGGACGTTCCCATGGCCCTCCTCCAACGCGGGGAAGCTCGCGTAGACATCAGACTCCCCGTCGTCCTCTACCGCCGCAGGCGCGAGGTGGACGCCGAGACGCTCGACGTGAGCTCGAGCGGGCTCTTCGTGCGCACGACGGAGGCGGTGGCGCTGCGCTCGCTCGTCCGGGTCAAGATCGAGGTCGGCGGCTACGGCCCCATGGTCGTGCACGCGATGGTCGTCCACGTGATCGAGCCGTCCGACGGCGAGGCGGATCCGGGCCTCGGCCTTCAGTTCTGGGGCCTCGGTGGGCGAGAGCGGGCCGCGTGGAACGGCTTCGTCGCGAGCGTGTCGCGCCAGCGGCGCGGCATCGAGCAGTCCGGCCCCATCCCCAAGGCCGCCCTCTCGTCCGACGGTCCGGCTCAGCGTCGCGTCCAGACGAAGTAGAGCCCCGTCGTCCCGAGGTCGAGCGTCCTCGATAGCGTGTATTGTGCACGAAATCGCGGGTCGGTCGTGAGCCGCTGCTCGACGGCGCGCGGCGGCCCGAACGTGACGAGCGTGTCGACGTGGCGGTCCGATAGCATGCCCAGGTCGACGCGCTTGGACGTGTGACCGCCCGGCAGCGCCGCGATGGTCGGGTCGGTCACCCCCGCCAGGTCGACGATGCGCGCGTGCGGCGCGGCGGCGCCGACCCAGCCGACGTCGAGCGCCGCGATGCAGCGCGCCCCGGCGAGCGGGCCGCGCGCCGAGACCACGAGCGCCGTACGATCGCGCATCACGCCGCGGCCGGCGGGGGCGGCGCGCAGACTGACGGCGGCGGCCGACGCGGCCAGGCCCAGGCGCAGCGCCACGCTCCAACCGCGCGCGAACGCAGGGGCGCTCGACACGACGAACGCGTAGAGGGCGGCCGGGATCACGGGCGTGGCGAGGCGCGCGTACGGCATCCAGTCACCTCCGACGACGGCGAGCGCCACGAAGTGGACGGCGGTGGCGAGGGCGATCGGCGCCGCCGGGCTGCGCGACGCGGAGAGCGCGCGTGGGGCGAGGAGGGCGATGGGCGCCGCCGTGACGAAGAACGCCGCGAGCGCGTACACGAGGCCGTGCGAGAGATCGCTCGGCTTGGCCGTGGCGGCGAGCGGGGCGGCCCTGCCGAACGCCGCGAGGCGCACGATCGCGACGACCAAGAACGGCCCGCACGAGCACCCGAGCGCCACGATCGCGCTCCTGGCCCGCTGCGCAGACGCGCCCTCGCCCTCGAAGAGCGCGCGCAACACCGCGAGCGCCGCGGCCCACCCCACGAGCTCGGGGCGCAGGGCCGCCGCGAGGCCGGCAATGAGTGCACATACATACAATCGTCGCGAGGTCGCGGCGAGCGTCGCGAGCGCGATCACGAGGCCCGTCTCCATGCCGCTCGCGGCGTGGGCGCCGATCGGGAAGACGGTCGCGAGCAACGCCAGCGCGCCGACGGCCGCCCACGGTCTCGCGGCGTGCTCGCCCCGCGCCGGTGACGTCGCCGCGCCGATCGCCGCGCCGAGGCGCGCCGACGCGAGCGTCCACACGACGATCCCGAGCACCTTGGCGCGGAGCAGCACGACGAGCGCGTCGTCGGACGACAGCAGGGCGAGCAGCGGCGCCCACGGCAGCGGCGTGACGCCGTCGCTCACGGGCGCCCCGGGCGACGGTCTCCACCCCGTCCCGCCCGCGAGGCTCTGGGCGTAGCGCACGGAGATGAGCGCGTCGTCGACCGTGAAGCCCCACATCGCGAGGCTCTGCGTGAGCGCCGCGGCGCCACCGCCGAGCGCGAAGCCGATCTCGCGCCTCCGGGATCGCGCCGACGTCACCGCGTCCAAATAGCCGATCTCGCGGGCACCTGCAGGAGGAGCGTACGCGGATCAGCCCGGCGAGCTTGTCCACAACGCTGCAAATCCGGCCGAAAACTACCGGACGGCCCCATCGGCTTCCTACGATTCGGTCCTGCGCGGCGCCTCGCCTCCCCCTCGCACCCGCGCACACCCACGAATGCGAAGCTTCGAGATCATCGTCGAGCCCAAGCCGGTCCCTTCTTCCACCCACGGCGAGCCCGAGCCCACGAGCGGCGCGCGCCCTCGCCGACGACGCGGAGAGCCCACCGAGATGGTGGACGTGCTCATCCACGACGCGAACGTCACCGCGCACCTGCCCGAGCGCCACGCCGCGTGCGTCCTGCGCGACATGGCCGCGGCCGTGCTCGACCTGAGCGCGCGCGGCTCGCACAAGCGCATCGTGCGCTTCTACGAGGACGCGTGGGAGCTGTGCATCGAGCGCTTCGGCGAGACGGCCACGCTCAGCGTGTACCGCGCCGGCGCCGACCCCTCGGTTCTCGTCTATGACCGCCCCGTCGCCTTCCGTGACGTCCGCGCGAGCGTGCGCGAGGCCATCGACGCGCGCCTCGGCCGCGCGGGCGCCGAGCGCGGCGCGGTCGAACGCGAGCTCATCGAGCTGCGGCGCGGCCTCGGAGAGGGAGAGCCCGAGGCGTTCGCGGGGGCCCCGCCGGCCAAGACGCTCGTGTCGATCGAGCCCGATCGCGACGGCCCCATCTCGTTCGCGAGCGAGTTCTCGATCCGCGCCGCGCACCAGCCCGACGGGGCGCCGAGCGCGCCGAGCGTCGAGCACGCAGACCTGCACGCGCTGCTCTTCCGCGGGAAGATCCGCGCCGAGATCCGCGGGCGATCGCTCGAGCTCGGCGACGAGTTCCCGTTCGTCTTCGCCGGGCGCGCCGTCGACCTCGTGCGCCGCGCGCTCGAGGCGTGGGAGCGCGGTCAACCCTTCGTCGCGAAGCTCCCCGTCGGCACCTCCGAGATCTCGCTGCGCTTGGCGTCCGCCGGCAGCGACGACGGTCGCGCCGCGCTCATCGTGCGACGCGAGGGTTTCCCCACGGTCACCTTCCCCGAGCTCGGCATCTGTGACGTGGGCGAGTCGGTGCTCAGCTTCGCGCGGG
>JAGQJA010000560.1 GCA_020430845.1 Myxococcales bacterium | reverse complement strand
CGGCGATGGCGCGGGCCCGCGCGAGCGACAGCGCGGTCGTCGCGTCCCTGCCCCGCGCGAGCGTGACGAGCGCGAGGAACGTGGCCACGGAGAACGCGCCCGCGGCGTGACCGCTCGGGAACGACGGGTCGGTCGGCGTGTGGAAGACGAGCGCGTGCACGCCGACGATCGAAGCGCACGGGCGCGGTCTCCCCACGAGCCGCTTGAGGACGACGACGAGCGTGGCCTGCGAGACGACGACCGCCGCGAGGTGCAGCGCGAGCCTCCGCGTGCGGCCGAGCGCGATCATCGGTACGAGCGCCGTGGCCGCCCAGCCGCCGCCCACGAGGCTGAGCGCCGCCATGACCATCACCCAGGGGCCCGACGGGTGCTCTCCGTAGAGCGCGACCAAGACGCGCGCATCGAGCTCGGTCACGTCACCTCCGGCGCCTACCAGTCGCCGCCGTCGTCGCCGCCGCCGTAGTCGCTGTCGCCGTCGTCCCAGTCGTCGCCGCTGTCGGGAGACTCTTCCCACACGTTGCCAGTGTCGTACTCGACGTACTCGTGGCTCACGTGGTGATCGTACTGCGAGTGGTGGTGGGAGTAGTGGTAACCGCCGCCCCAGCCGCGCGAGACGACGCCGCCGGCAGCCGCGCCCACGAACGCCGCGGCGACGGGACCCCACGTGCTCACCTGCTGGTGCATCTGCTGCTGCTGCTGCTGCTGGCGCGCCTGGGCGTCGCGTTGGGCCTTGCGCTCCGGCGCCCCCGCGAACGCCTCGTTGCAGCGCATGCACGTGGAGCAGTTGTGCGGGGAGAGCGCGCCACAGAAAACGCACTGCACGACGATCCACCCTTGGCACGCGTGACACTTCTGGCGGCCCCACCGGCACGCCGTCTTGCACGCGGGGCATGGGATGGCTGTGCGCTGCGCCTCGGCGTTGACCGCCTGGCGACAGAACTTGCACATCACCGCTTCGCCGTCGTCGGGAGCGCCGCAGCTCGCGCAGTTCGCTGCGGCCTGGGTCGCGGGGGGAGGCTGCCCGCCGGCTTGCTGGGTCATGAGAGCAAGTCTGTCACAGCTCGCGCGCGCCTTGGAAGACGGGACCGCGAGCCCCGGCGCGTCAGCCGTGGCGCATGACGTCGTCGAGGATCGCGTCCGACTGCCGCTTGGCCCACGCGGCAAAATCCTTCATGTATTCGGATACTTGCCTGAAGCGCTTCACGACGGTCTCGCGGTCGCCCATGGCGACGGCCCGCGCAAAGTGGGCGGCCTCCTGCTCGAAGTAGTGCGACAGGCGAGAGGCGTCGGGGTTCGACGTGAGGATGTCGGCGTACAGCTCGGCGCCCTGCGAGAACATGCGGCCGATCATCGCCAGCTCGGTGCGATAGATCGGGCTCGCGAACTGGAGGCTCCTGCCGAGGTCGGCCTTGAGCCGCTCGAGCACCGAGCCGAGCACCATGGTCTTCTCGTGGATGAGCACCTGGATGAGCGCCATCTGCGCGTCGTGCTCGCCGGGCTCGGCCTCGATGGTCTCGGCGCCGAACGCCTCGAACAGGCGCTTGACGCGCGAGAACCACACGTCGCCGCGTCCGCGGCAGAGCACGACCTTCTGCCGGTCGAGATCCTCGCCGTGGGGTCCGAACATGGGGTGGGTGCCCACGACCTCCACGCCGTCGGGCGCGTGGGCGAGCATCGCCGCCATGGGCGCGGCCTTGAGCGACGTCACGTCGACGATGCACGCGCCGGGGCGCACCTTGGGCGCGATGGCCTCGATGACGCCTACGGTCGCGTCGATGGGCACGGCCACGACGACGAGATCTCGGTCGGCCGCGAGCTCCTCGGCGGTGCGGCCCACGCCGAGGCCCATCACCTCGACGTCGTAGCCGCCGTCGCGGAAGACGCGCGCGAGGAAGCCGCCCATGCCCTGCGTGCCACCCACGACGCCGATCGTGAACTTCTCGAGCTCGGGCGCGCGGAGCTGGCGCTGCGCGCGACGCGAAGCGGCGAAGAGCGCCGCGTACACGTCGCGGACGATGTCGCTGCCGAGTCCGTGCTCCTCGCCGCGTTTCTCGAGTCGCTCGAGCAGCTCGTCCTCGCGGCCGCGGTCGAACGACGGCAGCTCACTCCGCGCCTTCGTCTTGGCGACCTGGCGCACGATGCGCATGCGCTCGGCGACGAGCCGCACGATCTCTTCGTCGGCGGAGGTGAGGGCCGCGCGCAGCTCGGAGAGGTCGGGGGGAGTGTCGCTCATCAGCCGATCCCGCGCAGCTCCGTGGCCGAGCGCACGCGCTCGACGGCGAGCACGAACGCGGCGATGCGCATCGAGCACCCGTAGCGCTTCATCACCTCGCGGATCGACGTGTGCGCGGCCACCATGTGGTGCTCGAGCTCCTTGTTGACCCGCTCCTCGTGCCACTTGAACTGCTGGATGTTCTGCGTCCACTCGAAGTAGCTCACGGTGACGCCGCCGGCGTTGGCGTAGATGTCGGGCACGCACACGACGCCGTTCTTGACGAGGATGGCGTCGCCCTCGGCCGTGCACGGGCCGTTGGCCGCCTCGAGCACGTACTTGGCCTTCACGTCGCCGGCGTTGTCCTCGGTGAGGACGTGACCGAGCGCCGCGGGGACGAGCACGTCGCACTCCATGAGGAGCAGCTCGTCGTTCGTGATCTCCTTGGCGCCCGGGAACCCGACGACGCTCTTGTTGCGCTTGACGTGCTCGATGACGGCCGGGATGTCGAGCCCGCCCTCGCGGTAGATGCCTCCGCGCACGTCGCTCACGGCGACGATCTTGGCGCCCTTGTCGTGCGCGAGCTTGGCGAACCAGCTGCCGACGTTGCCGAAGCCTTGGACCGCGAACGA
>JAGQJA010000559.1:2488-2697 GCA_020430845.1 Myxococcales bacterium | reverse complement strand
GCGAGGACGGGCGTGGCGAGGACCTGGATGATCGACGTCGCGTAGAGCGACCAGCTGAAGAGCGTGAGCTTGCGCCAGGTGATGCCCGGCGCGCGCATCTTGTGCACGGTCGCGATGAAGTTCACGCCCGTGAGGATGGACGAGAAGCCCATGATGAACGCGGCGAGCGTCATCGGGAGCACCGCCGTCGCCGTGCCGACGCCGCCGCG
>JAGQJA010000559.1:0-2468 GCA_020430845.1 Myxococcales bacterium | reverse complement strand
GGCGTGTAGAACGTCCAGCCCGTGTCGAGGCCGCCGTTGACCATGCAGTAGAGGCCGAAGCAGGCGCCGAAGACGTAGATGTAGAAGCTGAGGAGGTTCAGCCTGGGGAAGGCGACGTCTTTGGTGCCGAGCTGTATCGGCAAGAAGATGTTCCCCATGGCCGCGGGGATCGACGGGATGATGAAGAGGAAGACCATCACCACGCCGTGCAGCGTGAACATCTTGTTGTACTCGTCCGGACCCATGAGGGTGCGGCCGCGCGTGAAGAGCTCCGCGCGCACGAGCAGGGCGAAGATGCCGCCGAGCGTGAACGCGATGCACACGCTGATGAGGTACATGACGCCGATCCGCTTGTGATCGAGCGTGATGAGCCACCCCATGAGCCCCTTCTTGTCGAGGTAGCTCTCGTGGTGGTCCGTCGCGTCGTCGTGTCCGCCGGGCGTCGTGGTGATCGCTGCCATGGGTGATCCTTGCTCGATTCAGTCGGGCGCTACTACTTGAGCGTCTTGAGGTAGGCGATGATCGCGTCGATCTGGTCGTCCTTGAGGACGAACACGGGCATCTGCACGTTGTTGTAGTTCATGACGATCTTCGCGTTCGGGCGGAGGATGCTCTCCCGGACGTAGTTCTCGTCGACGGTGATCATCGCGCCGTCGGCCATCTGCTCCTGGCCCTTGGCGAACAGACCCGCGAGCTTGGGGCCCGGCGACTTGGCGCCGCCGACCTCACCCGAGCCGCCCACGCCGTGGCATGTGGTGCAGCCGTTCTTGGTGAAGAGCTCCTCGCCCCACTTCTCGGGCGTGTAGCCCTTGGGCATCTTTCCGAGCGTGTTCTTGAACTCGGCGTACTCCTCGGGCGTGTCGATCTTGACCGTCGCGAGCATGCCGGAGTGCTGCGTGCCGCAGTACTCGGCGCAGAACACGTGCGCCGCGCCCGTCTTGGTGGGCGTCACGGCCATGTACGAGTACTGCCCCGGGACGACGTCGCGCTTCCAGCGGAACTCCGGGATGTAGAAGCTGTGGATCACGTCGTCGGACGACATGACGAACTTGACCGGCTTGTTGACCTCGAGGTGCAGCTCCTGAGGCACGCGGTCGCCGCCCGGGTACTCGAACTCCCAGGACCACTTCTTGGCGCGCACGCGGATCTCGGTGGCGCCCTCGGCCGCCGTCTGGTTGCGCACGTACACGTCGAACGCCGCGTGGAACATCCACACGACGATGAAGATCGGGATCACCGTCCACGTGAGCTCGAGCTTGGTGTAGTGCGGCGTCGGCTCGGACTTCACGCCGGCGCGCCGACGGTATGTGTAGAGGAAGTAACACATGACCCCCGTGATCACGATCGTGAAGATGATCGAGAACCACAGGATGAACTTGAAGAGGCTGTCCACCCCGGGGCCACCGGCGGCCATTGACGGCGGGAGGAGGAAATCGTCGTTCATGGGGTCAATCCTCGTGCACTTCGGCTGAGCGCCGCTCGACAGGAGCGGAACGCGAGGGGAGGTCGTCGATGGGTCCGTCGGCGAGCGCCGGGACCAGCGCGGGCGAGCCCGCGTCTTGTGCCGCGGTCGACCGCGGCTTCTTCTTGAGCTCGCGCCGCCAGAGCAACGCGAGCCCGCCGATGAGCAGGAACGCGACGAGCGCGCCGCCGAGACGCATCACGCGCCACGCGACGAGCACGTACTTTCCGCCTTTAGGGTCGTAGTGGTAGCAGTACAGGATCAGCTGCTCGACGGTGCTGATGCTGCGCCCCTCGCTCGCCTCGAGCAGGCCGATGCGCAGGTCGTTGGGCGGGAACTCGAGGCCGTAGAGGTAGCGCGCGAGTCGGCCGTCGGGCTTGGCCAGCATGATCAGCGACGGGTGCGCCCACTGCTTCTGGTCCTCGTCGTACTGCGCCTCGAACCCGGCGGCCTGCATGGCGCGGGCGACGTTCTTGGCGTCGCCCACCAAGAAGTGCCAGCCGCGGTCGGAGCGCCCGTACTCGGCGAGGATGCTCTTGCGCTTGTTGGCGGTCGCCTCGAGGGACTCGTTCGGATCGATGCTGATCGTGACGACGTCGTACTCGGCGCCGATGGTCCACGGGATCTGCTTGAGGCCCGCGGCGGCGTGGTTGAGGATCATGCCGCAGAGCACGGGGCACGTGTGGTACGCGAAGGTCAGCACCACGGGGCGCTTGCCGTCGAAGTAGTCGCCCAGCTTGACGTGCTTGCCCGTGTGGTCGCGGAACTCCGCGTCCATGGGCAGCGGCTCGTCGAGGTGCTCCTTGACCCCGACGCGCTCGACCTCGGGGGGCATGCCGGCGATCTGCGCCTCGGCCGCGCGCGGGCACGCCATCGCCAGCGCGACGAGCGCGACGAGCAGCGTGATGCGGCGGAGGAGGCGGAAGATCATCGGGCGTTCGATCAGGGGGCGGGGGGCGGTGCGACGGTGGGCGCCGGCGTGGGCGCCACCGGGGCGGGCTTGGGC
>JAGQJA010000558.1 GCA_020430845.1 Myxococcales bacterium | reverse complement strand
CCGCCGCCGGGCAGCCGCCGCCGGGCACGATGCCCGATCTGAGCCCGCCGCAAGAAGAAGAAGAGGCGACGCGGGCGCTCTCGCGCGACGAGCTCGCCGCGTCCCTCGACGCCGAGGCGCGCGACATCATCTTGCAGCAGGCCGGCCAGCGCCCGCCCACGGCGCCACAGCCGTTTCCGCCGATGCCGCCCGCGCCGCCGAGCTCACCGGACGGCCAGGTCGTCGTCGGGGACGATGGCTACGGCGACGAGGCCACGATCGCTGCGGTCGCGCCCATGTCCGGCGTCTCGCTGCCCGACATGCCGCCGATGTCGGCCCCGACGCACCGCGGCCCCGGCTCGCCGCTCGCCAGCTCGATCGGCGCGGGGATGGCCGCCACGCAAGAGTCTCCTAAGTTCTCGGATCCACTTAGTTTTCCTGCGCCGACGCCCCCGGATGGGGCTCCGTACGGCGGATACGGTGGGCCCCCCGGCCCCGGCTTCGCGGCCGCCCCGGGACAGGGCTATGGCGAGCCTCCGCCCGCCCAGGCGGCGCCGCCTCCGGTCCCGCCGTCGCAGCCCGAGGCACCGTTCGACCCGGGCTTCGCCGCGTTCCTGTCCAACCCGGGTGGTCCACCCGGCGGCCCCGCACAGCAGCCCACGTTCGACCCGGGGTTCAACAACGCACCCGCGTTTCCTCCTGCGCAGCAGTCGCCCGGCGACGCGGGACCGTTCGGACAAGTCGGCCACGGGCCGCACGACGGCGGCTTCCCGTATCCACAGCCCGGAAACCCGCAGCAAGGACCCCCGCAACAGGGGTACCCGCAGCAAGGTCACCCGCAGCAAGGTCCCGAGCCCAACTTCCCCATGTACGCGCAGCAGCAGGCGCCGCAGGGACAGGGCGGGCAGGCCCCGTGGGGCAGCCCGGCGCCGATGCAGCAGGGCTCGATGCAGGGGCCGGCCGGGACAGAGCCTTCCACGCAGCTCCTGGTGCTCGTGGCGCTCGGCGCCTTCTTCGCCGTCCTCGTGCTCGCCGTCGGCGGCTACTTCGTCGCGCGCGCTCTCTGACCACCCGCGCCTCGGTCGAGAGCGAAAGGGCGACCTTGCGCTGCGGGGGTGATACCCTCTCCGAGCGAGATTCGTTGCTCGCGCCCGCCCTCCATGAAGGCCCCAGTGCTTGACGAGTCGGCCCGCTTCGTCGGGCGTGTCCTGCGCGACAAGTGGCGCATCGACGCGAAGATCGCTCGCGGCGGGGTGGCCATGGTCTACGAGGCCACGCACAAGAACAACGGCCACCGGGTCGCCATCAAGCTGCTGCACCCCGAGTTCTCCCGGGACGAGGACGCGCGCGGGCGCTTTCTCCAGGAGGGCTACGCGGCCAACAAGGTGGGGCACCCCGGCGTCGCGCGCATCATCGACGACGACGTGACCGAGGAGGGCTACGCGTTCCTCGTCATGGAGCTGCTCGAGGGCGAGCTGCTCGAGCGCCGCCGCGCGCGCAAGGGCGGTCGCCTCGCGCTCGGTGAGGTCTTGTCGGTGGGCGACCAGCTGCTCGACGTCCTCGCCGCGGCGCACGCCAAGGGGATCGTTCATCGCGACATCAAGCCCGACAACCTCTTTCTCTTGCGCGACGGCACGCTCAAGGTGCTCGACTTCGGCTTTGCGCAGATGAGAGACGGCTTTCGTACCGAGCAGACGGCCACGGGCTTCTTGCTCGGCACCCCGGGCTTCATGTCGCCCGAGCAGGCGCTCGGCTCGCGCGGGCGGATCGACGCGCAGACCGACATCTGGGCGGCGGGGGCGACGCTCTTCTTGTGCCTGAGCGGGCGCCCCGTGCACGAAACGGAGAGCGTCGCCGAGGCGCTGGTGGCCGCCGCCAACTTCCAGCCGCGCTCGCTCGGCACGCTCGAGCCGACCCTCGCGCCGGCGCTCATCGCCGTCGTCGATCGGGCGCTCGCCTTCGAGAAAGAACATCGCTTCGCGAGCGCGCGCGACATGCAGCAGGCGCTTCGCGAGGCCGCCGTGGCTCACCCGCTGCTCGAATCGTCCACGCGGCCCGTGGCGTCGGACGCCGAGTTCGACGCGGAGCGCACCATCAGCGAGGACAACATCTTGCTCGGCGAGCAAGACCTCGAGGAGGTGAGCGCGCAGAGCTCGCTGCTCGATCGGCCCGCCGACTCCGACGACGTGCCGACCATCGCCACGACGTCACCCGCCGTGCGCCGAGCGCTGATGGAGAGCGTGGTCGGCGACGACAAGGTCCCCTCGAGCCACAACACGGTGATCCTCCCCGGCGGCTCGGGAGCCTATACGGCGCCACGCCCTGCCGCCGGCGCCCCCGCGCCGCGTCCCGCCGCCGGGACCGCGCCGCCGCCGGCTCAGCCCGTCACGTCGCAGTCGACCGAAGCGCCGCTCCCGTTCCCACCGGCGCAGCAGAGCTACCGCCCTTCGATGCCGGGCGGCGCCGGCGCGCCCCACGCCACCGGGCAGAGCCCCGCGCTCTCGCCGCTCGCGGTCGGCGGCGGCGGGCTCATCAACACGCCGCCCCAGCCGTTCTCCCTCCCGCCGCAGGACGTGCGCGCCTCGTCTCCGCAGGTGCCGCCGTCCCTCGACAGCGGTCGCGTGGTGCACTCCTCGCATCTGCCCACGCACAAGATCCAGCCCATGCAGCCCAAGAGCGGCAATCGGCTGATCGTCCTCGTCGGCATCTCCGTGCTGTCGATGGCCATCGTGCTGGTCGCCGGACTGCTCGTGCTCGCGGCCTCGGACTGATACGCCGGAGGCTCCATGTCCGATCCCGACGATCTCCGGGGCCAGACCGTCGCCAAGCGCTATCGCATCGTCCGCGCGATCGGAGAAGGCGGGATGGGGATCGTGTGGGAGGCCGAGCAGCTCGACCTCCCGCGGCGCGTAGCCCTCAAGGCGTTGCCGCGGTACGTGGCCTTCGACGGCAACGCCGTCCGCCGTTTCAAGCGCGAGGCCGAGTCGGCCGCGTCCCTGCAGCACCCCAACATCGCGCAGATCTTCGACTTCTACCTCGGGGGTGACGGGCCTCCGGCGCTCGTCATGGAGCTGCTCGACGGGGCTCCGCTCGAGGACGAGATCGCGAGAGGCCCGATCGCGCCGGAGCGTATCGCGCTCATCGCGAGGCAGGTCCTGTCGGCGCTCGCGGTCGCGCACGACCATGCCATCGTCCATCGCGACATCAAGCCCGCGAACATCTTCCTCTCGCGAGGCCCGACCGGCGAGGTGGTGAAGATCCTCGACTTCGGCGTCGCCAAGGTCCTCGACTCGGCGCCCATCACGGCGACCGGGATCGTGCTCGGCACGCCGCTCTACATGGCGCCCGAG
>JAGQJA010000557.1:6757-14615 GCA_020430845.1 Myxococcales bacterium | reverse complement strand
CGCAGACGCAACCGCAGACGCGCCCGCCACGGACTTCTCCGCCCGTTCTCGCTCCCGCGTTTTTTGCTAAGGTGCGCGTCCGATGTCCGCGGCCCCCCCCACCTTCGACGTCACCCTGCGCTCGGCGCGGATGCTCACCCCGAGCGTGCGCGAGCTCACGTTCCAGCGGGCGGACGGCGAGCCTGTCACGTTCGACGCGGGGCAATGGATGAGCTTCGTGCTCCCCCTCGCAGAGGGCGAGGCGAGGCGTGCGTACTCGATCGCGTCGCCGCCCGACGGTGACACCTTCGACATCGCGGTCACGCACGTCGACGGCGGCCCCGGGTCGACCTACCTGCACGCGCTCGAGCCCGGCGCGACGCTGCGCGCGATCGGCCCGCAGGGGTTCTTCACGCGGCCGCGATCGGACGACGCGCCCGCTCTCTTCATCGCGACGGGCACGGGCGTGACCCCGCTGCGCAGCATGGTCCGCGACGCGCTCGCGCACGGGCACGTGAAGCCCATGATCGTGCTCGTCGGAGTGCGCGAAGAGCAAGACCGCCTCTACCGCGAGGAGCTCGAGGCGCTCGCGGCGGCCCACCCGCAACTGCGGGTAGAATACACATTGTCGCGCGGCAAGGACGACTGGACCGGTCGCCGCGGGTACGTGCAGACCCACGTGCCGGAGCTCTTCCGCGAGCTCGAGCCGAGCGGGGCGCCGCACGCGTGGATCTGCGGCCTCGAGCGCATGGTGAGCGCCGTGCGCAACGTGCTGCGCAAGGACATGAGCCTGCCTCGCCAGCAGGTCCACAGCGAGCGCTACGACTGACGGTGTCCGCCGTCCCTGGCTTCGCGTCCTCCAAGCTCTTGCGCGCGCTCTTCGACAGCGGTGCGAGGGCGGGCGTCGACGTCGGCGAGGTGACGCGGGCGCTCGGCGTGGACGCCGCGGTGCTCGACGATCCGCACGGGTGGGTGTCGGCCGAGCAGATGTCGCGCGCCTGGCAGCTCGTCCCCGCGGCCAGTGGCGACGCGGCGTTCGGGCTCCGCGCCGGCGCCGAGACGCCGCCGGGCGTGTACGGGCCGCTCGACCTCGCGACGATGAGCAGCCCCACCGTGGCCGACGCGCTCGAGCGCATGGTGCGTTATTACCGTCTCGTGGGCGCCATGAGCGAGCTCTCGCTCACGCGCGCGCCGGGCGGCGAGGGCACCCTCCGCGTGCGCCTGCTCACGCCGCCGCAGAGCGACATGCGGCACTACTTCGAGCACATCTTCGCGCTCGTGGTGACGCGCATTCGGCTCGTGACCGTGTCGTCTCGCGAGGACTGGAGCGTGACCTTTCGTCACGCGGCGCCCGCCGACACCTCGACGCACGCGCGGATCCTCGGGGCGCACGTGCGCTTCTCGCAGCCCGAGGACGCGCTCGTCATCGGTGCGCCGACGATGCGTCTCGAGCTACGCACCGCGTCGCCGGCGCTCGCGGCGATGCTCGAGGCCGAGGAGGCGCGCGTCACGACGAGGGCCGACGCTCCCATCGACGCGCGCGTGCGGGCCGCGCTCGGGGCGACGCTGCGCGACGGCGACGCGAGCCTCGCCGCGGTGGCCCGGCGCCTGTCGATGTCGCCACGCTCGCTCCAGCGCGCGCTCGGGGCCGCGGGGCTCACGTTCGCGACCGTGCTCGACGGTGTGCGCCGCGACGCCGCCGAGCGGCACCTCGCCGAGGGCAAGCTCTCGGTCGGTGAGATCGCGTTTTCATTGGGTTTTTCGCAGGCGAGCGCCTTCCATCGCGCGTTCAAGCGGTGGACGGGGCACACGCCGCTCGAGCGCGCGCGTCGGGCGTGACGCCCTCGGTCACGCGATTGGCGCGGTCCGTCAGTGGCGGCAGCCGCGCCGCGGCGGGAGACTGCCCGCGATGAACGGCCGCCTCGCCACGTGGTCCTCTCTCGCTGCGCTCGCCGCGCTCGCCGCGTGCTCGTCGTCCGACACGCTCGCCGAGGCCGACGCGCCGCCGTGGTCTCCCCCGCCCGAGTCGTGCGCGCCTCAGGAGAGCCTCGAGACCTTTGCCGCGTGCTCCACGGGGAGCGGCTCGTTCGGGCGATGGACGACCGACGGCTTCGGGATGCCCGCCTACGACTACGGGCTCGACCAACACGCCGACGCCCGCGCCGCTTGGACCGACTCGCGCGGCGACGAGCGGCGCGACCACTGGTTCGCGTTCGGCAACGCGCGCGTCAACGCCATCGCGTCCAACGACGGCACCGTCGAGGTCACGACGCAGGACCGCGGCGTCACGTACCTCAACAAGGTCGACGAGAGCACGCGCGCGTACGGCGGCGGCTTCTCGTGGCTCGACGACGGCGAGCGCGCGTGGGCCACGGCGTACAAGTGGCGACCGCGCGGCGCGCGCGTCACGCGACGCTTCGGGATCGCGTACGCGGAGACCGTGATGGAGCACGCGGGGGTGCGGACCACGCGGCGCACGTTCGCGCCCGACGGCGACGCGCCGTACGTGATCGACGAGGTCACCATCGACAACCTGCGGCAGACGCGCGCGTCGCTCCGCCACTACGAGTACTGGGACGTGGCGAGGCGCCCCATCGAGATCAACTGGCTCGTCTCGGGCAAGGCGTTCAAGAGCGCCCCGCGCGACGCCGAGGCGCGGAGGGACGGCCGGAACGCGCTCTTCGACGAGCGCCCGACCTTCGACGCGACGGCGCAGGTGCTCGGCCTGCGACGCACGCACGCGGCCGGCGTCACCCCGCCTCCGCGCGAGGCGCCCGACGCGGTGGACCACTACCCGGGCGATCCGTTCCTGGCGGCGCTCTCGGGCGGCGCGCCCAGCGCGACGTACACCGACAAGGACGCGTTCTTCGGCGAAGGCGACGCCGCGCTGCCCCGCGCCGTGGCGGAGCGACGATCGAGCGACGCGACCGGGCCGGCGCGATCGGGCAACGGCCAGCCCCACGTGCTCGTCATGCGCACCGACGTGGACCTCGAGCCCGGCGCGTCGAGGACGCTCCGCTTCGCTTACGGCGCGACGGAGATGGGCGCGCCCTACCCCGACCTCGACGCCGCACGGACCGATCCGGCGCCGCTTTCGACCGCCGTCGGCGCGCTGCGTCCGCACCTGTTCCGCTACTTGGCCGAGGGCCAACCACACATGCACCGCGAGCTCGCATGGCACACGGCGCAGCTCGAGGCGAGCGTGGGCTACCGCGAGTACTGGGGACAGCACGTGGTGCCCCAGGGCTCGGCATACTTGTATCTACATGGAGCCGACGGGGCGCTCCGCGACACGGCGCTCTTCGCGATGCCCCTGGCGTACACGCACCCCGAGCTCGCGCGCGAGCAGCTCTTGCTCGCGATGGGCCTCGCGTTCGCCGACGACTCTCGCTTCTCGTACGCCTTCCAGGGGCACGGCAAGCTCGACGACGCCCTCGGCCTCCACGCACGGCCCAGCGATCTCGACCTCTTCTTCTTGCTCGCCGTCACCGAGTACCTCGGGGCCACCGGCGACGTGACCCTGCTCGACGAGCGCGTGTCGTACTGGCCGCGCTCGGCGGCCAACGAGGCGACGGGCTACGAGCACGTGCGGCGCGCGGCCGACCACCTGCTGCACGGCGTGGGCCTGGGCGAGCACGGGCTCTTTCGCATCGGCACCGGCGACTGGAGCGACGGCATCGTCGTGGGCTCGCCCGACCGCGCGCTCGCGATGGAGCGCGGCGAGAGCATCCCCAACTCTCAGATGGCGCTCGTGGTGTTGCCCGCCGTCGCCGACCTGCTCGCGGCGCGAGATCCTGCGCTCGCGGCAGAGATCCGCGCGCTGCTCCCCAGCCTGCGCGCCGCCGTCGAGTCGACGTGGACCGGCGATCACTACGGCCGGGCCTACTTCGGCGACGGCGTGCTGCACGGCGCGCGCGGCGTCGACCTCGAGGCGCAGGTGTGGGCGCTCATCGATCGCGATCTGCCCGCCGAACGTCGTGCGGCCCTCGTCGCGTCCGTGCGCAAGAGCCTCGACGAGCCGTCGGCCGTGGGCGCGACCCTGACGCCGCGCGGCCAGATGTGGCCGGCCGTGAGCCAGCTGCTCACGTGGGGCTACACGCGCACGCCGGGCGCGACGGCGATGGATCACCTGGGCCGCGCGTCGCTCGCCGCCCGCGCCAAGGCGCACCCCGACAAGTGGTTCCACATCTGGAGCGGCCCCGACGGCGCCGACGCGTCGGATGGCGACACGTGGGCGAGCCCCGTCACGCCCATGACGGACTTTCCGACGATGAACAACAACGTGCACGCGATGGCCGTGCTCGCCGCCGTGCGCGTCGCCGGCGTCGAGGCCACGTCGACAGGCCTGCGCGTCGCCCCGCCGTCCACCGCGGCGCTCGGGCTCGCGTCCGCCACGCTCGACCTCGACCTCGGCGCGGCGCGGCTGCGCGGCGTGTGGCGCCCGCGCCCGGGCGTCGCGCGGACGCTCGAGCTGCAAGCTCCGGCGGGCACGCGCATCGAAGGCGTGCGCGTCGACGGCGCGGCGCGCGAGGTCGCGGCGGGCGCGGCGTCGGTCTCGCTACCCGTCACGGCCGGACCGCGCGGCGTCGCGTTCGAGGTCGACCTCCGCCCCGAGTGACGCGCCGCGAGGAGTGACGTGATGACGCGACCGCGCGCGCGGCGTCAGTAACCCTTGCGCGCGTACGCGATGTCGCCGTTCTCGATCTCGCGGCGAGACGACGAGACGAGGCACATCGCAGTGTGCTTGCGCACCGAGATGACGCGGAGCTCCGCCTGGACCTCCTCGGGCAGGTTGGACTCGCTCGGCGGTCGCGGCACCGACTCGGTGTCGGCCGGCGAGTCGCTCTCGAGCGCGATGCGGCGCGCCGACGAACGCGTCGTCAGGCTCTTGTGCCATTGATCGCCCTTCTTGAGCATCTGCAGGCGGTTGCCCGGCTTGAGCCCGTCCTCGCTGCCGCGATCGATGAAGACGACCTGGTTCTGGCCGTAGATCTGGTGCGGGTGCACGCTCGCCGTGACGGTGGCGGTAACGTCCTTGTCGTTGCGGACCGGGGGCACGACCTCGAAGCGGCGCTGGATGGGGCCCACGCGCGCGCCACGCTCGATCGCGTCGAGCGACTCGACGATGCGCGCCCGCGCCATGTGCTCCTTGGGGTTCCACTGGTCGACGCGCACGGTGCCCTGCACCTCGACCAGCCTGCCCGCGCGGCTCTTCTTGACAGGGCGGAAGACGTTGAGCTCCTGCCCGATGCGCAGCTCCTTGCCGGGGACCACGCGCACGTACACCTCGTCGCCCTCGCTGAGGATCATCTTGTCCTCGCGCGAGCCGCTGATGTCGCCCCACGTGATCGAGTCCTCGTCCTCGACGTAGCCGATGTTGCGCAAGAACACGGTGCCGGGGCTCACGGTGCCGGCGCGGAACGCGGGACCGTTGCCGGTCGTCGGACGCGGCGCCTCGGCGACGGCGCCCGACCGGAGCTTGACCTGGTCGCCGGGGTAGATCCAGTGAGGGTTCTGGATCTGCGGGTTGTACGACCAGATGCGCGGCCACTGGTACGGGTTGCGAAAGTAGTAGTCGCAGATGTGCCAGAGCGTGTCGCCGCGCCGCACGACGTGGATGTTCGAGTTGGGCGGGGCCGACCGCACGTCGCCGAGCACGTACGAGCCGCTCGCCGACCCGCGCACCGAGCCGCCGCGCTCGCCGCGCTGGAAGTCGAACGTGTCGGCGCTGTTGGCGCCGGTGATCGGCTTGGACGACGAGTACTGCACGTTGCCGCCCCCCAGCGTCCCGCCCGGGGGCGTGGGCGCGACGCCGCCCGGGTAGAACTGCGTCGTGTTGGTGGTCGTGGTCGTGGTGGTGCTGCCGCCACCGCCGCCGCCGGCAGGAGCCGCGCCGCCGCCGCCGCCACCCTGGGGACCTGCGCCGGCACCCGCGGCCGTGGGAGCCGCTCCGCCGGGCGCGGCACCTTGCGCGTACGCGACGGCCGGAGCCATCACGAGGGCGAGCACTGCGAGCGAGAGGCCGATGCGCCCCGTGCGCGCGGCTTCGTGGTCGTACGGGCGATCCATTGACGACATCATCGACTCTCCTTCGGGCCCTTCGGCGTCACCGCGTCGGTCTTGGTACGCCGCGCGGGGATGCGCTTGGCGGCGTTGCTGGTCGGGAACTCTCGGCGGAGCCGCTCGAAGTACGCGGCCGCCTTCTCGTGCGCGCCGAGCTTCTCCTGGCAGATGCCCAGCTTGAGCAGCGCGTCGGGGATCTTGTTGCCCGTGCGCGATCGCGTCGCGACGGCCTCGAACTGCTCGACGGCCTTGGCGTAGTCGCCTTGCGCAAAGTGCGCCTCGCCGCGCCAGTAGGTCGCGTTGTCGGCGTACGGATGATCGGGCCACTTGACCAAGAAGGCCGCGAACGCCTCGAGGCCGCGGTCGTACTTCTTGCCGCGCACCAGCGCGAGCGCCGACTCGTACGCGCGCTTGGCCTCGGGATCGAGGGCGCTCGACGCGGCCCCGTCGTCGGTGACGATGGCCGGGCCGCTCACGCCGGCCGGAGGCGCTCCCGGCTCGCTCTCGACGATGCGCGCCACGCCGTTGGTGCGCGCGCGCGTGCGCCCCGCGCCGACGACAGAGATCACCGGGCGCTTGGGGTCGTTGTCGTCGTCGATGACCTCGGGTGCGGGTGAGCCCAGCTCGACGACGCGCGCCGGGGGCTTGGGCGCGCTCGCCGGCTCGCTCGCGGCCTTCTTGCCCTGCTCACGCTGCTCGACCGCTGCTACCTCGAGGGCGCCGAGCCTGCGGTTGGTGCCGTCTTGCTCGGCCTGGATGCGGGTGACCGCTTGGCGCAGCTCTTCGTATTGGCGGTCGGCCGCCCGCTCGGGATGCGCGCACCCGACGACCCACCCCGCCGACACCAACGCCGCGACAAAGCACGAGACACGCCACATGGCTGGATCGTAGGCCCCAGGGCGGCGCGGGGCCAAATTCGGGCATGCCGCCCCGGCGACTTTACGAGCGGCCCCGTTTGAGCAAGTCTGTCCCCGCAAGCGCGACCGCTCGCCCTGGCCAGCCTCATGCCCCAACCCCGACGCAAGCTCGACCTCCGCAAGACCCTGTTCTTGCTGCCGAATATGATCACGCTGTCGAGCATCTTCTGCGGGTTCGACTCGATCCGCATGAGCGCGACGGCCACCAGCGACGACGACTACTACCGGGCGTCGCTCCTCTTGGTGTACGCGCTCTTCTTCGACATGCTCGACGGGCGCGTGGCGCGTCTCACCAAGACGCAGAGCGCGTTCGGCCTACAGATCGACTCACTCGCCGACGCGATCTCGTTCGGCTGCGCTCCGGCCCTGCTCGTCTACAAGTGGTCGCTCTTCCAGAAGCCGTCCATCGGCGTCGTGGTGGCGTTCCTCTTCGTGGGGGCCGGCGCGGTGCGCCTCGCGCGCTTCAACGTGCTGTCGATGGGAGAGGGCGGCGCGCCCAGCAAGCCGGGCAAGTACATCATCGGCCTGCCGATCCCAGGCGCGGCCGGCATCCTCATCTCGATCGTCGTGGCCAACCACGCGGTCAGCGGCGAGCTCGCGGGGCCCAAGTACGTGTGGCCGATGATCGGCCTCACCGGGTTCCTCGCGTTCCTGATGGTCTCGACCATCCGCTTCCGGTCGTTCAAGGACCTACGACTGAACGCGCGTACCGTCGCGCTGGTCGTGTTCGCCGTCGGCTCGAGCGCCATCGTGTCGCTCCAGACCAAGCCGGCCTTCGTGCTCGTGTGGCTGCTCTGCTTCTACGTGGCGATCGGCGTCGTCGAGACCGTCATCACGTTCCCCAAGCGTCGCCGCGAGGCCCGAGAGCTGCGCGACCGCGAGGGCTGAAGAGCCACGCG
>JAGQJA010000557.1:0-6653 GCA_020430845.1 Myxococcales bacterium | reverse complement strand
CCTGAGTTTTCAGCGCTGTGCGCCGCGAAAGGCATGACCAGGCACCACCAGACCGTATAACCTTGGAACAATGGACGTCGCCCTCGCCAGCGCTGAAGAACGGCTCGGGCAGACGTTGAGGGGCAAGTACACGATCGAGGCGATCCTCGGCGTGGGAGGCACGGCCGCCGTCTATCGCGCGACGCACCGCAACGGGCACCGCGTGGCGGTCAAGATGCTCCACCCGTACCTGTGCAAGTCGAAGGATCTGCGCGCGCGGTTCTTGCGCGAGGGCTACCTCGCCAACCTGCTCAACCACCGCGGGACGGTGCGCGTCCTCGACGACGACGTGACCGAGGACGGCGCCGTCTTCCTCGTGCTCGAGCTGCTTGAGGGGCAGACGCTCGAGGAGCTGCGCGAGGCGAGCGTGACGGGCATCCCCCTCGAGGAGGTGCTGCGCCTCGCCGAAGAGCTGCTGAACGTGCTCGAGGTCGCCCACGATCACGGCGTGGTCCACCGCGACATCAAGCCGGCAAATCTCTTTCTCACGACCGACAACCAGCTCAAGGTGCTCGACTTCGGCATCGCGCGCATCGTCGACGAGATCGGGAGCGCGTCTTCGACGAAGACCGGCACGATGATGGGTACGCCCGCGTTCATGCCGCCCGAGCAGGCGCTGTCGCGACCCAAGGAGGTCGACGCGCAGTCCGACCTGTGGGCCGTGGGCGCGACGATCTTCAACCTGCTCACGGGCGAGCACGTGCACAGCGCAGAGAGCACGCCCGAGCACTTGGTCAAGGCCGCCACACGGCCGGCGCGATCGATCCGCGACGCGTGGCCCGAGGCGCCCCCGGCGCTCGACGCGTTCCTCACCAAGGCGCTCTCGTTCTACAAGGCCGAGCGCTTCTTGTGCGCCGCCGAGATGCGCGACGAGCTGCGCCACGTGCGCAACACGCCGGGCGCCGTCTCGCCCACGCTGCCCGCGCCCAAGCCGCGCACGAGCGATCAGCCGACCGTGGTGGCGCCGCGCGACATCGACGACTCCGTCCGCGCGATGACGATGAGCGGCGGCGAGATCGGGCGCGCGACGCAGCCGTCGAACCTCGCGAAGCGACGACGCTCGTGGGCGCTCGTGGGCGCGATCGGGGCCGTGGCCGTGCTCTTGTCGCTCGGCGGGACGATCGCCTTCGTGGCGACGCGCGGCCCCACGCCGATCAAGACCGCGGCGCGACCGCCGGCCGGCGATCCACCGCCGATCCCGGCGACGATCGCGTCACCTCGGCCCGCCCTACCGACGGCGCGGCCGCCGTCGACCGCCGCGACCGCGACGGCCGCGCCCACGCCCACGGTGGCGACGCCCGCGCTCAAGCCCGCGACGCGCCCGCCTCCGCCCGCGCGTCCGCCCGCGCAGGTCAAGACGGCCACGGCACCACCGCCGGCGACGGCAGCCGCGACGGCCAAACCCACGGCCAAGCCCGCGGCGACCGTCGACGTGTACAAGCCATTCTGAACCGGGGCGCGTTTCCGGCTACAATGCGCGCATGAGCTTGACCACGCGTCGCGGTAGCGCGGCGTGCGCGCTCCTCGTCGCGGTCGTCGCGACCACACTGCCCCGCGTGGCCCTCGCCGGCGACGCGGCCGCCGCGCGTGAGCAGCTCATCCAGGGCTACAACCTCTCGCAACAGGGCAAGTGCCTCGAGGCCATCCCCTTCTTCAAAGAGAGCGTGCGGCTCGAGGCCAAGGCCATCACGCTCATCAACCTCGCCAAGTGCGAGGAGGCCGTGGGCAAGACGGCCGACGCGCTGGGGCACTGGGTCGACGCGCGCGCCAAGGCCGTGGCCGAAGGCTCGACGGCGATCGAAGAAGAAGCCGCCAAACGCGCGAAGGCGCTCGAGCCCAAGCTGCCCAAGCTCACGGTGAGGCTCGCCAAGGGCGTGCCGGCGAACGTCGAGGTGCGGCGCGACGACGTCGTCCTCGGCGCCGTGTCGCTCGGGCGGCCCCTCCCGGTGAACCCGGGCGAGCACGTCATCACCGTGCGCTCACCCGATCACGAGGAGTGGTCGACCAAGGTGACGACGATCGAGCTCGACACCGTCGAGGTCGAGGTGCAGGTCGGCAAGGCCCGCCCCAAGAGCGCGACGCCCGAGACCGGCACGCCCGGCGGACCGCCTGCGCCCACCTCGACGAGCCCGCTCGTGTACGCCGGCTTCGGCGTCGGCGCCGCCGGCCTCGCGGTCGGAGCCATCACCGGGCTCATGGCCCTGGGCAAGGCGAGCGCCACGCGCACCAACTGCCCCGACCAGCGGTGCACCACACAAGACGGGCTCGACGACGCGCGCACGGGGCAGACGCTCGGCACGATCTCGACGGTCGGATTCATCGTCGCGGGCGTGGGCACCGCGGTGGGCGTGTACGGGCTCGTGTGGGGTGGCAAGAAGCAGAGCGGCGGGGCGACGCCTGCGGTGTACGTGGGCGCCACGCCGGGCGGCGCCATGCTGAAGGGGACCTTCTGACATGCGTCGCGCGCGACGGACGTCGAGGAGGATGCTCGCCGCCACGGGCGCGCTCACGGCGAGCCTCGCCGCGTGCAACGCGCTCATCGGCCTCGACGGCGACTACGAGCTCGCGGGCCCCACGCCCCCCGACGCCACGGTCGAGGGCGCGGTCGAGGCAGGCGACGCCGTGACGGAGGCGCCGGCCGACGCCGGACGCGGAGAGTACGACGGCGACTACAAGGGCTGCTGGGACGAGCGCGAGAAGATCACGCTCACGGCGCACCTCGACAACCCGGCGTGGAAGGTCCCCAACCCCCGAGGCATTCCGGGCGCGCGCAACGCCGCGTCGTACACCGCGTCTCCCGGCGTCGTGCACGACAACGTCACGGGCCTCGACTGGGTGATGGAGGACGACGCCGGCGCGCCGATGACCTTCGCGGCGGCCGAGGCACACTGCGTCGCCCTCGGCGCTCGCCTGCCCGAGCGCATCGAGCTCGTCACAGTGCAGGACTGGCTGCGCTACGCCGACGGCGGCCCCGTGAACGCGCTCGAGCCGTTGAGCGACCACGCACCGGGCGAGACGTTCTTCTGGACGCGAAGCCCGTACCAGCCGAACCAGGGGCAGCGCTGGGTCGCGAACTTCGAGCTCGGCTTCGGCGTGTCGCAGGCGAACCGGACCGACAGCTACCAGGCAAAGTGTGTACGCACGGGTGACGCGGGCACGACCGCGACCGGCGGCGAGACGAGCAGGGCCTGCAAGTTCTTGCGCGACGAGCGCACGCACCTCGAGTGGGATCTGGTGACCGCGGGACCGCTCCCGTTCGCCGCAGCCGTCCTGCACTGCAACGACATCAACACGCGCTTCCCGCTCTCGACCACGCCCGACAGGTGGCGACTGCCGACGTACGCGGAGATCCTGTCGCTCGTCGACTCGCAGGCTGCTTCGCCCGCGTTGGTCGCGACGCTCGCGCAGGGCACGCCCAAAGGCGGCAAGTACTGGACGAGCTCGTTCGCGGGCGGAAACCCCTCGGAGCACCTCGCGCTCGAGATCGACGACGGCAGCACCTCGACCACGCTCTCCGACGCACAGCAGGGCTTCGTGCGCTGCGTGCACGAATTCGATCCGACGTTTCCCGAGCGCAAAAAGTGAGCGCTATAGTGGAGGGCGATGAGGACCAGGACGGGGTTGGTCAGCTCGCTCGCCGGAGGAACGCTCGCAGTGGCGCTCGCCTGGCTCGCGCAGAGCTGCGGCGGTAGCACCGAGACGCCCCCGCAGGCCGAGGCCGGCACGGACAGCGCCGCAGCCGAGGCCGCGACCGACGCCCCCACGACCGTCGCCGACGCGACGGCCGACGTCACGCTCGTGGACGCAGACGCGGAGGATCCGTGCTGGCGGCAGTTCACCAAGATCGTCAATGATCATCCGGACTTGGCGGAGTTCCCCATCCCGAGCCCGCCCGCCGCCGCGCTGCCCCGGCCCGCGAGCTACGACGCGTCGACCGAGGCCGGCACCGTCTACGACAACGTGACCCGGCTGACCTGGTTGCCGAGCTCGACCGACTACATGTACCGCGGCGACGCCGGCGCGCAGTGCGACGGGCTCGACGCCTCGCTGCCCTCGCGGCTCGAGCTGTCGACGATCGAGAACTGGACCAACGCCGACGCGGACGCCCCGGGCATCGACCCCGTGTTCGGCGCGACCGCGCAGGACTACTACTGGACGAGCAGCAAGGACGCGACGCGCGCCAACTTCTGGTGGATCGTCAGCTTCCAATCGCTGGGCTGGGCCGCCACCGTCGCCGAGGACGTCCCGCCCACGCAGTACTACGCGCGGTGCGTCCGGCGTCCCCCTCCTGACCCCAACGCGCCCGCGCACCGGTACGAGGTCAGCGAGCTCTGCGGACGCGTGCGTGACGTGCGCGCGCACCTCGAGTGGGAGCGCGCGGCGGGCTCGGCGGGCCCGTACCTGGCCGGCGTCGCCCACTGCGACACGCTCAACGCCGACGCGGGCATCTCGAGCGACGCGGGCGCGGGCAAGTGGCGCATCCCCTCGTACGGCGAGCTCATGTCGCTCGTGCTCACGTCGCGCGAGTCGCCCGCGATCGACACGCGCGCGTTCGTGGCCGAGAACGGCGTCTACTGGACGTCGACCAACCCGACCGGCTTCACCAACTTCAAGGCCGTCATCCGCTTCAGCGACGGCGACGCCACCGACGTGCGCGCCGCGACCGCCGCGTCGGTCTACACGCGCTGCGTGCGCGACCTCCCCTAGCCCATGCTCGACGACCTCTACCACCTGCGCGAACGCGCGCGCGCCGCCCTCGCCCGCGGCGATCTCGACGAGGCCGCAAACGCGCTCGTCGCGGCGGCGGCGCAGACGCACGTGCCCGAGCACGACTACGTCACCATCTTGCGCCCGCTCGTCGAGGTGCTCACCAAGCGCAACGACGCGCGGAGCGCCCTCTCGGTGCTCTGGTACATGGCGTTCTCGGAGGCCGACGGGTGGAAGCGCGCCACCGCGATGCTCCAGGCCGTGCCGTCGGTCGACCGCGCGCGCACGCTCGCGGCGCTCGGCGACATGCCCGGCGCGGCGCGCGAGATGGAGAACGCGGGCCTCGTCGCGGCGGCCGCGATCTACCGCGAGAAGTCCGAGGACTGGCAGGGGGCCCGCGCGCTCTGGTCTCGCCTGTCTCAGGTGGTGGGCGGCGGCGCAGACGCGTACAACGCCGCGCTCGTGCAGTTCAACCTCGCGAGGTGCGCGCGCAAGTGCAAAGACAAGCGCCAAGCCCGCGAGGCCACCGTCGCCTCGGTGCGCCTGCTCGAAGAGGCCGCCGACTACTTCGAGTCGGTAGGGCAGCGAGAGCGCGCGTTCGACTGCTTCCAGGTGCTCGTGCAGATCGGCCGCGAGAGCAAGATGTTCGAGGACGTGCTCGAGGGCTTCGTCAACTGCATCCGCATCTTGCGCGAAGACCACCTCAAGTACTTCGCGCTCCAGTACTTCGAGGACGCGCTCGCGTCGGCCAAGGAGCGAGGAGAGCTCTCGGCGGCCGCCACGCTCGCCCGCGAGGCGTCCGACTACGCGCGGAGCCTCGGCATGATCGCCACCTCGGCCCACTACGTCGTGGTGCAGGCCGAGCTCTGGCGCGACGTGGCCAAGAACCACCTCGAGCGCGGAGCGCCGGCAGAGATCGCCGAGAACGCGCTCCTCGCGGCCGTGCTCGCGTTCGGCGAGGTGGGTCACTACGCGCGCGTGGGCGCGCTCTACAAAGACCTCGCCGAGATCGACCTCGAGCCCGCCCGACGCAAGCACTACGCGCGGGCCGCGAAGCGCTACGAGGGCGTGCGCGACGAGCCCATCGACACCGCGCCGCTGCCCTCGCACCTGAGGCAAGAGAATCACTTCCCCGACGTGTGGCACGTCGACTTGCTCGAGTGGGAGCAGCGCGGGAGCGCGGCCGAGGCCTGCGCCGACGTGTTGCTCGACAAGCGCTGGCCCGACCTCATCCGGCGCAAGGCGATGCTCGCGCGCCTGACGGCGTTCGCCGTCGAGGGCAGGCCCGACGATCCGGGCGGCGCGGTGACCGCCGCGCGCGTGCGCCTGGCCGACCAGCTGGCGCAGCTCCAGCTCTACGCCGTGCTCTCCCCCCTCGAAGCGCTCTTCACGCGTCCCGAGCGCCCCGTGAAGGTCGCCGTGCTCTCGGCGATGCAGCAGCTCTTCTTCAAGCGGAGCTTCGTCACCGTGCGCGCCGGCCTGCGCGACTCCGACCCTGCGGTCGTCGAACAGGCGTCCAAGGCCGTCGAGTCTCTCTACTTCCAGCACGCGTTCGACCCGCTGTCGCGCATCGTGCGCGAGTCGCCGCAGCCGCAGGTGCGCGGGTCGGCGCTCAAGGCGCTCGCACGCGTCGACACCATGGAGGCCGCCGAGTTCTTGCTCGGCGTGCTCGAGCACGGCGCGCCGATCGACCGCGCCGCCGCGCTCGAAGGCCTCAAGAAGTCCCGTGGCGCGAGGTTCCTCGAGCTCGCGCGATCGTCGCTCCACAGCTCGGCGCCAGAGGTGCAGGCGTCGCTGCGCGAGGTCCTCCGCTCCCGCGGCGTCGCGGCGTGAGTGATACGTCGAGCAGCGGCAGAACTTTCCTTCGAGGGCGGCAGACGGCGTCCGACGGAACCTCAGCCCATTCT
>JAGQJA010000556.1 GCA_020430845.1 Myxococcales bacterium | reverse complement strand
TGAGCCACATGATCTCGCAGCTCTTCGACGTGGCGCGCGTGCGCCTCGGCGACGGGCTGTCGCTCGACGTCGTCTCGTGCGATCTCGCGTCCCTCACGCGTGGCGTCGTGGACGAGGAGCGCGTCGTGGCGGGGTGCGAGATCGTGCTCGACGCGCCCGAGGCGCTGCCGGTCGAGGCCGACCCGGCCCGCGTGTCTCGGGTCGTGTCGAACCTCGTGGGCAACGCCGCGGCGCACCGGAGTGGCGGGATCGTGTCCGTGCGCGTGCTCCGAGAGGACGGGCGTGCGGTGCTCGAGGTGCACAACGAGGGTGCGATCGACGCGCGGTCGCTGCCGTCGCTCTTCGATCCCTTCGTGCGTCACGCGCGGAGCCGGCAGCGGAGGGACGGGCTGGGGCTCGGGCTCTACATCGTGCGCCAGATCATGCTGGCCCACGGCGGAGAGGTCGCTGTGGCGTCGACGGCCAAGGGCGGCACGACGTTCCGCGCGTGGCTGCCCGCGGGTTGAGCGCGCAAGAGCGCCACAGCGTGGCGCCTTTGTGGTCGCGCGCGTGTGCGCCTGGAGCAGAAAGAGTAGTAAAAACAGACAGTTGTCGTTGGCACCTCGGGTGCAATAGCGCTCGACGTGGAAAACGACCTCCTCCTCGATGAACCTCGCCTGCACCTCTGCGCGCTCCTCGGCCGCGGGGGCATGGGCAGTGTGTGGACCGCGCGCTACGACGGCGCGCCCACCGACGTCGCCGTCAAGGTGACCCTCGCCGGGCACGTCTCGGACGACGCGCGGGCGCGGCTCCGTAGGGAAGCGCGCGCCCTGGCCCTCGCCGCGGGGCCCCAGGTCGTCCGCTTGCTGTCCGACCGCACGTCTGCTCCGACGCCGTTCATCGTCATGGAGAAGCTCGAGGGCGCGCCGCTGTCTGCGCACACGACGCCGACGTCGCGCCTCCCGCTCGACGAGATCCGCGCCGTCCTCGTTCAGCTCGGCTGGGGGCTCGGCCGGTTGCACGCGGCCGGCATCATCCACGCCGACGTGAAGGGCGACAACGTCGTCCTCGTACGCAACGGGGGGGCGCCCGAGCCCGTGCTCATCGACTTCGGCGTCGCCCGGACCAAGGGCGAAGAGCCGCTGGACAGCGACGCCCAGCCGGCCGGCACGCCGCGCCACATGCCTCCCGAGCAGGCGCTCGAGCCGATGAGGCCGACGCAGCGCTGGGACACGTGGGCGCTCGCCGTGCTCGCGTACCAGCTGCTGACGGGCAGAACTCCGTTCGAGGCGGACGACGTGGGCTCCATTCTCTGCCGGGCGCTCGCAGGCGAGTACGTGGCCCCCTCCGCGTGGGTCTCGACGCTCACGCCCGAGGTCGACGCGGTGTTCGCCGAGGCGTTCGCCGCCGAGCCCGACGCGTCGTACGCGAGCGTCGGCGGCTTCGTGCACGCGCTCGTGACGGCGCTCGCCGAGGTCGCGTCGTTCCCAGAGGGCGCCGAGCACGCGAGCGCGACGACGGTGCGTCCGCGCGGTCCGCGCGCGACGAGAGTGTCCGCGCTCGCGCCCACGCGGTTGCACCGAGAGATGGTGATCGCATGAGCGGCCTCGATGTCTCCGACGTCGACGGCGCGCTGTCTCGACCCACCCCGCCGACCGCACCGCTGCGTGGTGCGACGCGCCTCGACGAGCTCTGCGACACGTCGCTCACGGGGGCCGCTCGCAGCGACGTCGTGTATTGGTTCGTGCGCCTCGCAGCGTGGCTTCGTCCGCGCGCGGGAGAGTCCCTCGACGCGCGCGTCCGCTTCTTCGAACGGGCGCTCGATCGCGACCCCGTGCGGCGCGCCAACGTCGCCGGGGCCCTCGACCTCCTCGTCGACGGCTCTCGCGTAGACGAGCTGCTCGCCCACGGCGGGCTCCCCGCTCAGTTCCACCTGATCGGCGCGGTCCGCGCGTGGCTACGCGAGTGGACGCTGCCTCAGACGTGCGACACGGACGACGCCGCCGCCGTGCTGCGCCTCGCGTTCCGCGGCCGGGACGCGGCGTGGCTGTCGAGCGCTCGGCTCATCTGCGTGCTCTCGGGCCTGCTCTCTCCCGCCAACCGAGCGCTCGTGCGCCGCGCCGCCGCCCGAGCGCTCGTGGCCCTCGGACACCAGATCGCCGCGCAGAAGGGGCTCCCGACCGTGCGCCGCCTCGGCCAGTCGCCGTCGGCGTTCGACGCTCTCTACGACACGATCGTCGCTTCGGCCGGTGGCAACGCTTCGGCGACCGCGCTGCCCGCGGCTGTCTCGGCGTGCCGCGCCGAGCTCGACGCGATGCGCGCCGCCGAGCGCGAGCGCGGCGCGGACGTGAACACGACCTTCCAGCTCGAGCGCATGCGTCTGCAGCTGCTTCGAGTGGAGACGCTCGCTGCTGCGCTGCGCGGCGACGATCTGCCGCGCCACATCGGAGCGGTGCTCTCGGCGTGCGTGCGCGAGGGGCGGGGCTTCCGCATCGTGCTCCGATCGACCTCGCTCCTGGCCGCGAACGTGGTCGACGCGGCGTCGACGACCGGTCGCGCTTATGTCGGCGGCGCGGGAGCGCAGCTCTGGCCGGCGTTCAAGGCCGGGCTCGCGGGCGGCGGAATCATGGCGCTCGCGACCGTGGCCAAGCTTGGCATCCTCCGCCTCGGCGCGCCGCCGCTCTACGAGGGGATGCTCGTCGCGCTCGACTACGGCATGGCGTTCACCGCCGCGTACTTCTTGCACGCGACCATCGCGACCAAGCTGCCCGCCAACGTGGCGGCGACGTTCGCGCGCGCGCTCGGGGCCGACCTCGGCGTGCGCGTGAGCTTGCGTCGCTTCTGGAGCGCGTCGCTGCGCATCCTGCCAGCGCAGCTCGGCGGTCTGCTCGGGAACATCGTCGCCGCGGTCCCCGCGGTGCTCGCCCTCGACTTGCTCGTGCGCCAGGTGACGGGCGCGCACGTCGTCGACGCGCCTCTGGCCGAGCACACGCTCTCCGGTCACGCGATCCTGGGGCCGACGCTCACGTTTGCGGCCATCACCGGCGTGATGCTCTGGGTGAGCAGCATCGTGGGCGCGTTGGCCGAGAGTTGGACGAGGCGGGAGGGCGTCGCGCATGCCCTCGTGTCGAGCCCTCGGGCGCTCGAGGGTGACGCCCCGCGATTCGCCTCGGTCGCGACCTTCCTCTCGTCGCACGTCGCCGGTGTGGCGGGCAACCTGTCGCTCGGTCTGATGATGGGTCTGGTTCCGGCCCTCGCGGCGTTCTTCGGCCTGACGTTCGAGGTGCGCCACGTGACCGTGAGCGCGAGCGCGGTGACGGCGGCAGCGCTCGCCGAGCCCTCGGGGCGGCCGTTGCTCGAGGCGGCGGCGCAGGTCCTCGCGGTCGCGACCGTCAACATGGTCGTCCCGTTCGGGCTCGCGTTCTGGCTCGCGTCGTCGACGCGGCGGCCCTCGACCGGCGCGCGCGCCGAGGACGCCACACGTGAGGACGTGCTAGACCGGCGCGATCATGAGCCCCTCGACCACCCTCCGGCCGATTCGCTTCGACGGTGACCGCCGCCACGCGCTCGCGCTCGCCACCGGCGAGGGCGCCAGCCCCGAGGCGTTCGCGTCGGACGTGGCGCGTGCGCTCGACGAGGCGGAGCGGGACGGCGCGCTCCTGGCCTACGGGCTCGTGGCGCGCGCGCACGTCGACGCCGTGGAGCGCCTGGGCTTTTCGTGTCTGGGCGCGGCGCCCGCGCTCGTGCGTCCGTTGCGCATCTCGGCCTTGGCGAGCCGGCTCGGCGTGTCGGCGGCGCTGTCGGGAGCGCTCCCGGGCCCGGCGCTCGTCGCCCCGTTCGGCGGCAAGAGGAGCCCGGCTGTGCGAGAGATCACCGCGCCCGAGCCCCGCGTCACGCGCCTCTGGGACCGCTACTCGATCGACATCGGCTTCGCCGCCGAGCGCAACGCGCGCTGGGTGGACGCACGCGTCTTCGAGCGCCTCAGCGACCGAGGCTACCGCGTGCTGGTCTTCGAGGACGGCGAGCGCTACGTGATACGTGCGATGTGCATCTATCGCGTCGACGGCGCGCACGGGTGGGTCGCCGAGCTCTTGCACGATCGCACCGTGCCCGCCATGCGCGCGGCGTCGCACCTCTTGGGCCTCGCGCTCCGCGACATGAGCGCGCGCGGCGTCGCCGCCGTGTCGGCGTGGTCGCTGCCGCACTCGGGCAGCTCGCCCATGTACATGCGCCACGCGTTCTTGCCCGCGGCGCGCGCGGCCGTGCCCGGCGATCTGGTCTTCTACGTGCGCGCCATCGACCCGCGCGTCGACGGCGTGGCGACCGAGCGTCACCGATGGTTCTTGAGCGGGCTCGACCTCGAGGACGTGTAGGCGCGGCGCGTGCTGTGCTAACTGCCTGGCCATGGACCCGTCCAAGATCGCGGATCTCGCCGACAAAGTGGTGTCCGGGGACGTCCGCGCGGTGGCGCGCGTGCTGCGCATGGTCGACGATCGGGTGCCGGGCTACGCCGAGGTCCTCAAGGCGCTCTACCCGCACACGGGCCGCGCGTTCGTCGTCGGCGTCACGGGCAACCCCGGCGCCGGCAAGAGCACCCTGTGCGATCGGCTGATCCAGGCCTTTCGCGGCAAGGGGCAGACGGTGGGCATCATCGCGGTCGACCCGACGAGCCCGTACACGGGCGGCGCGATCCTGGGTGACCGCATCCGCATGGGCAGACACGCGACCGATCCGGGCGTCTTCATCCGCTCGGTCGCCACGCGCGGACACCTGGGAGGGCTCTCCCGCTCCGCGCGCGACATGGTGCGCGTGCTCGACGCCTCGGGGCGCGACGTCGTGATGGTCGAGACGGTCGGCGTCGGGCAAGACGAGCTCGAGATCACGCGCACCGCCCACTCGACGCTCGTGGTGATGGCGCCGGGCATGGGCGACGACATCCAGGCGATCAAAGCCGGGATCCTCGAGACCGCCGACGTCTTCGCCGTGAACAAGGCCGATCGCGACGGCGCCGACGGCACGATGCGCGATCTCGAGCTGATGATCGCCCTCGGCACCGAGTCGATGGTCGCGGCGGGCAAGTCGCGCGGGCACGTCGTGCACGGCGAAGCGGCTGGCCTCGCCGGCGCTCCTGCGTCGACGGACGGCCCGTGGACGCCGCCCATCCACAAGTGTGTCGCCACGCGCAACGAGGGCATCGACGAGATCGTCGCGTCGCTCGAGCGTCACCGCGCTTGGGTCGCGTCGACCGAGGAGGGCCGCGCGCGACGCATCGCGCGCCTCTCGGAGGAGCTGCGCGAGGCGCTGCG
>JAGQJA010000555.1:3126-5185 GCA_020430845.1 Myxococcales bacterium | reverse complement strand
CTCCGAGCTGACGTGACCGGCGCGCCGTGCCGCGTGGACGGCGACCCGACGCAGCTCCACCAGATGTTGACCAACCTCGTGACCAACGCGGTGCACGCGTGTCGTGAGCGAGGGGGCTCGATCGAGGTCTCGCTCGAGCCCGTCGATCTCGACGCCGCCGCCGCGCGCCGGCAACGCATGTCGCCGGGACAGGCCGTGCGCCTCTCGGTGCGCGACACGGGCGTCGGGATGGACGCGGACGTGCTCGAGCGCGTTCGCGCGCCGTTCTTCACGACGCGGCCCGTCGGCGAGGGGACGGGGCTCGGACTCGCCATCGTCGACGCCGTCGTGAGGCGCCACGACGGAGCGCTCGCGATCGAGAGTCGCGTGGGCGCAGGCACCACGGTGAGCATCTTGTTGCCGCGCTCGACGGGAGCTCGGCCCGAGAGCACGCCGCCGCGCGCGGAGCCCGGCGCCGTGGGCAGGCCGCTCCGTGTCCTCTGCGTCGACGACGAAGCGCCCGTGCTTCGCGTGCTCGTCAGCTTGCTCGAGGCAGAGGGCCACGCGTGCACGGCCTGCCGCGCCCCCCACGACGCGCTCGAGGCGGTGCGCGCCACGCCAGACGCGTTCGACCTCGTCGTCAGCGATCTGACCATGCCGCGCATGAAGGGCGACGAGCTCGCGCGCGCGATCGACGCCCTACGGCCTGACCTCCCCGTCATCATCGTCACCGGATGGGGCCCCGACCGGTCGGAGCGCGCCGGCGTCGCAAAGAACGTCAGAGCGTGGCTCGAGAAACCCTTCTCGCGCGAGAGCCTCGTCCAAGCGATGGCCGAGGCCGTCGCTGGCTGAACCTGCGTCTGAATCGTCTTTAGATTCGTGCATTTGCGGCGTCGCGCGCGAACCGTGGTAAGAAGCGGGGCATGCGGCGACGGATGTCTCTCCTGTGCATGGGCGTGGGCCTGCTCGCGCTCGCGTGCTCCAAGAAGGGCGGCTCCGCGCCCGAGCCTCCCGTAGGGTCGGCGCCCGTGACCGCCGCCGCCGCGACGAGCGCCGGCGCGGTCAGCGCGACCAGCGCCGCGTCGGCCGCGCCCCCGCCTCCCGACGCCGGTCAGGCGACCGGCGGCCCGCTCAACGTGCTCATGATCAGCATCGACAGCATGCGCGCCGACATGCCGTGGGCGGGCTACGACCGGGCCATCGCGCCCCACCTCGTCGAGCTCCACGAGCGGTCGGTGTCGTACACGCGCGGCTACGCGGTCTCGTCGTTCACCTCCAAGAGCGTGGCGGGCATGCTCACGGGCCGCTACCCGTCCGAGCTCCGACGCACGGGCGTGTTCTTCACCAAGTACCTCGACAAGGGCGACTTCTTCTGCACGGCCCTCGGACGCGCAGGTGTCCCCTGCGTCGCCGGGCACGCGCACGCGTACATGGGACCGGGGCTCTCGGGCTTCGAGTCGGGCTTCGACACCTGGCGCCTCGTCGACGCGATCCCGTTCGACTACAACACCGACCCCTACGTCACGAGCCACAAGCTCACGCCGCTCGCCATCGAGATCGTCGACGAAGCGGCCAAGAAGCCGGGGCCGTTCTTTGCGTGGTTTCACTACATGGACCCGCACGACAAGTACCAGCCGCACGAAGAGGCGCCTCACTTCGGCAAGCGCGCGCGGGACATCTACGACGAGGAGGTGTTCTACACGGACCTCTGGATCGGCAAGCTGCTCGACCACGTGAAAGCAGAGCCCTGGGGGGCGCGCACGGCGATCGTCGTCACGGCCGATCACGGCGAGGCGTTCGGCGAGCACGGCATGACCAAGCACGCCCACGAGGTGTGGGAAGAGCTCGTGCACGTCCCGCTCTTCTTCGCCGTGCCGGGAGTCGCGCCGCGCAAGATCGACACGCCCCGGAGCCACGTCGACCTCGCGCCGACCATCATGGAGCTCCTCGGACAGAAGCCCACCGAAGGACTGCCCGGCACGAGCCTGGTCGCCGAGCTGCGCGGCGCCGACGCGCCCGCGCGCGACGTGATCATCGACTTGCCCGAGGACAAGTACAACGAACGCCGACGCGCGCTCGT
>JAGQJA010000555.1:0-3083 GCA_020430845.1 Myxococcales bacterium | reverse complement strand
TTCGACCTCGCCGCGGACCCGCGGGAGGCCGACGACCTCTACAAGAAGCAGCCCGAGCTCGCCGCGCAGATGCGCGACGCCTACCGCGAGGCGTCGAAGAAGCTGAAGGACCTGCCGCCCGTCGGGGGTATCCCGCCGCGGTGACGGCTCGGCCCGCTCGCCCCGAGGGCGGGGCAATCGAGGCTCGGTTCAACCGGTCTCGGTGCTAGCCTAACGGCCGGAGACGACGCGGGCGCCGCTGCTCGCCCCCCACAGGTCCGATGGCGACGAAGAAGGAAGACCTCGAAGGACGGGTCGGGACGACCGTAGCGACCAAGTGGCGGATCGAGCGCGTGCTCGGCAGCGGCTCGCTCGCGGCCGCCTACGAGGCGACGCACCGCAACGGGATGCGGGCCGCGCTCAAGATCATCCACCGCGCGCACTGCGCCGACGAGAACGTGCTCGAGCGCTTCTTCCAAGAGGCGCACCTCGCCAACAAGGTCGAGCACCCCGGCGTGGAGCGGATCCTCGACGACGGGACGACCGAGGACGGGTGCGCGTTCCTCGTGATGGAGCTGCTCGAGGGTCGAAGCTGGGAGCGGTGGCGCAACGAATCGGGCGGCAAGGTGTCGCTCGCAGAGGCGTGGAACGCGATCGACGGCTTGCTCGACGTGGTGGGCGCCATCCACGCCGCCGAGGTGCTGCACCGCAACCTCAAGCCAGAGAACGTGTTCGCCGCGGCAGACGGGCGGACCGTGCTGCTCGACTTCGGACGCGCGCGCCTCGCCGACGGCAGCCACAAGTCCAAGCTCTCGGCCGAGGGGCTCATCATCGGGACGCCCTCGTTCATGTCGCCCGAGCAGGCGCGTGGCCAGCGGAGCGAGGTGGACGCGCGCTCCGATCAGTGGTCGCTCGCGGCGTGCGTGTTCACGCTCCTCACGGGCGAGACGGTGCACCCCGGCAAGACGTCGCACGAGCGCCTCTTGGCGGCCGCCATGAAGCCCGCGCGCGAAATCCGCACGCTGCTGCCCGACCTCGACGACGCGGTGGCGGCCGTCATCGACCGCGCCCTCGCCTTCGACAAGAAGGCGCGCTTCGAGTCGGTCGACGAGATGCGGATCGCCTTCCGCGCGGCGACCGGCAAGCCCGCGCCGCCCGCGCGCGCGCCTGTCGCGGCCGCCACGTCGGCGCCGGCGTTCGGAGCAGGCGCGGCCCCCGCGCCGGTCGAAGAGCCTGCTCGGCCCACGGCCGACGTCCTCCACGCCGAGATTCGAGAGTCCGAGGCGGTGGTGAACCTGCCGCCGCCGCTCACGATGTTCCTCGAGACGCCGCCCGAAGGACCGCCCGCGTCTGCGCCGCGCAGCCACCGCGAGCCGCCGCCGTCGAGCCCGTGGAAGTGGATCGGGGTGGCCCTCGTCGCCGTGATCGCCATCGGATCCGTCGTGGGCATCGTGGCGTTCGCGTTCAGCGACGACCCGCCCGACCCTCCGGCGCGACAGACGACGCCGTAGCACGAAGCGCCGCGTCCGTGACACGAGGCGCCGCGTCGCCTGCGCCGACGCGTCAGAACTGGATGCCGAGCCCGATGCGCAGACCACCGCGCACGCCGGGCGACGCGAGGAACAAGCGCCTCCCCGCGTCGTCCTTGACCTTCCCCACGCCGTACGTGTCTGCGAACAGCAGCCCTTCGAAGAACACGGGGCCGGTGTCGAACTGCATCCCCAGGTCGAGCTGCAGCGTGCCCGACACGCCGTTGCCGCTGATTTCGGTCGTCGGTCCGTTCGGCGTCGGCTGCTGCACGGTCTGCGGCACCGTGGCCTTGGTGAACATCGCCTGCGCGCCGACGCCGACACCGACGACGAAGCGCGCCGCCCCCGGCGTGGAGAACCGCACCATCGGCGCGAGCACGACCTCGGTGACCCGCGAGCTCGACTCGATGAGCGGGTTCTTCGCGCCCGGATACTTTGCCGTCATCGAGCCGACCTCGAAGATCGCCTCGAACGAGACGAGCTTGCTCAACCGATAGCCGCCGCGCGCGCCCAGCGACCCACCGGTGAAGTCGCGACGCTCGGTGCCCGGCTCCTCGAGCACGTTGCTGTGGCGCAGCGTCCCGCCGAAGAGCGACAACATCGGCACGAGGTAGCGACGCTTGATCTGCGGCTGCTTGCGGTCGGGCTTGTCGTACGCGCCCGGTGCCTCGGCGAGCAACGTCACGGGCAGCTCGACGGTCGCGCCGGGCGCGACGACCACGTCGAACACCGCCGTCTGCCGGTGCGGCGCGCTCACTTCGACGCGGTGCGTGCCCGCGGGCACCTCGCCCGACCACGCGTCGTGCCCGACCGTGACGCCGTCGATCTTGACGGTGGCCCCCTCGACCTTGGTGCGAACCGCGAGGCGCCCTTGCGTCGAGGTCAGCGAGAACGTGACGTCGACGGGAGGTCCCGGCACGAACGAGAGTCGCTTTTCGGGCGGTGACGCCGTGCCGTCGACGCGCACGCCGACCACGTGCAGGCCCGGCTCGAGGTGAATCGGGCGCGCGGCGGTCACGGGGAGGGCCTTGCCGTCGATCACGACGGCGAACTTGTCGACGGGCGCGTTGCTCGCGTCGACCACGCGGACGAGGAGCGTCGCGACGCTGGCAGACAGCTCTTCGAGCTCGCGCTGGATCGCGGCGCGCGTCTCGGGCCGCAGGCTCTCTCCGCCATCGGCGAGCGCAGCCTCGAACGCGTCGGCGGCCGCGGGCAGCTGCCCGAGCCCCTTGAGGCAGAGCGCGATGTTCTGAAGGATCCCAGGCGATGCCTTCTCGCGGTACGCGGCGCGAAAGGACTCGAGCGCAGGCGCGTACTGCTTGGCGTCGTAGAGCTCGACGCCTCGCTTGAAGTGCGCGCGCGCGGCGCCCTCGTCGGCGATCGACGGCGCGGCGCTCGACAAGAGAGCGACCGCGAGCAGGAGCGCAAAGCGCCGAGTGGAGGAGGTCGTGCTCACCTTGACCACCAGAGTCTCAGGGAAGGTCGCGCTGGATGTCGAGGGGCTTCGTACTGCTCGTCGGAGCCGCGCTCCCCCGAGGCCGCACCGCCCGCCCCCCACTCGCCCCCGTCCCCGCA
>JAGQJA010000003.1:4420-19229 GCA_020430845.1 Myxococcales bacterium | reverse complement strand
GCTCGACGGCGCCCGCGATGACGTACGTCACCGTCTCGAAGCCTCGGTGAGGGTGACGCGGGAAGCCGGGCTCGTAGTCGCGCGGGTCGGACGACCGCATCTCGTCGAGCAGCAAGAACGGGTCGACCATCGACAGCTCGCGCGAGCCGATCGTGCGGACGAGCTTGACCCCCGCCCCCTCGCGCGTGCCCACGGCCGCGACCACACGGGTCACCGCACGCGCCTCGCTCGACTCGGGCAATGGTGCCCCGGTCGACGGCGTCGGTGCGCGGTCTCTGCACGCCCAGAGGGGGACCGCTGCAGCGCCGAGCAGCACGCGCCTGCGCGAAACTTGCGCCATGATCCAGACCCTACGTCCCCGCACATGCCTCCGCCACCGATATTCATCTCGACCGGTGCGGACAGGCAGCGCGGTGGTTAAGCTAAGCCGGAAGGTATGACCCAGACGCCCAAAGCCCAGGAGCTCACGCGAGCCCGACCGAGCCTCGCGCCGCGGTCGCTCCACGTGCTCGTGGTCGACGACGACGAGGGCTCGCGCTTGGGCATGGAGCTCGCCGTCCGCGACCTGGGCCACCGCTGCTCGACGGCGTCCGACGGCGTCGCCGCCTTCGAGATCGCGACGCGCGACCGGCCAGACATGATCTTGAGCGACCTGATGATGCCGGGCATGGACGGGCTCGAGCTCTGCCGGCGCGTCCGGGATCTACCTGGAGAGTACATCTACTTCGTCTTCACGTCGGCGATGCACGACAAGGCGCACGTGCTCCGCGGCCTCGAGTCCGGCGCCGACGACTACCTGGGAAAGCCGATCGACCTCGACGAGCTCGAGGCGCGGGTCCGCGCCGCGTCGCGCTTGCTGCTCGTGCAGAAGCAGGTCACCGAGCAGAACGCGCTCTTGCGCCGCGACAGCCAGCAGCTCTTCGCGGCGTCGCGCATCGACGCGCTCACGCAGTGCAAGAACCGTCGCGCGCTCGACGAGGACCTCGCTGCCGTGACCGCCAACGCCTCTCGCTACGAGCAGGCGTGGGCCCTCGGGATGATCGACATCGACGACTTCAAGAAGTTCAACGACACGTTCGGGCACCCCGCGGGCGACGAGGCGCTGCAGCGCGTGGCGGGCGCCGTGGCCGACTCGCTGCGCCGCGGCGACACGCTCTTCCGATACGGCGGCGAGGAGTTCGTGGTCCTGCTCGCGGAGCAAGACGAGATCGGCATGCGCGCGGCGCTCGAACGGGCGCGGCGCGCCGTCGAGAAGCTCGACATCCGGCACGCGCGGGGTGCGTCGCACGAACGGCTCACGATCTCGGCGGGCGGCGCCGTGCTTCGCGCGGGCACGACGCCCGACTCGTGGCTCACCGAGGCCGACACCGCCCTCTACCGCGCCAAGCGCGCCGGCAAGAACAACGTCGTCATCTGACGGGCTCGGCCGCGCCGATGCGCTACGCTGCGAGCATGCTCGGCTCTCGTCTCGGCGCGTCGCTCCTCGTCGCGGCTTGCGCGCTCGGCGCCGCGTGCAGTCCCGTCAAGCGCCCCGACGGCGGCGAAGGCTTGCTCCAGGTAGGCGCGAGCGCGCCCGACGTCGTCGCCAAGGACGCGGACCTGCGCGAGGTGCGCCTGTCGGCCCTCCGCGGCAAGCCGGTCGTCGTCTATTTCTACCCCAAGGACGGGACGCCCGGATGCACCAAGGAGGCGTGCGCGTTCCGCGACGCGTGGGCGCGCTTCGAGAAGGGCGGCGTGGCGATCATCGGCGTGTCGAGCGACTCGGAGCAGAAGCACCAAGAGTTCCAGCGCGAGCACCACCTCCCCTTTGCGCTCGCCGCCGACGAGAGCGGCTCGGTCGCGCAGTCGTACGGCGTGTCGAAGAAGCTCTGGGGCTACTCGCGCGTGACGTTCTTGGTCGACCGGCGCGGGAGCGTGGCGCACGTGTGGCCCGACGTGGACCCCGGCGTGCACGCCGACGCGGTGCTGGCCGAGGCCGCCAAGCTGCCGTGAGGCGCCCTCACGCCACGCGACGGAGCAGCCACTCGTCGAGCACGGGCCACGTCGTCGACGGCGCGTCGCGGCCGACGAGCAAGTCGATGTGGCCGAGCGGCGCGACCCGGTACGTGCGATCGCGCGAGCGGCTGCGCTCGTAGCCGGGGCGCACGCTCGCGGGCGGGGCGAGATCGTCGTTGGCGCCGGCGAGCACGAGCAGCGGCACGTCCATCGCTTCGAAGCGCGAGGCGTAGTCGAAGTCGCGGCCGCCGAAGCGACGCGACGACGCCCACTCGAACATGTTGCGCACCTCTTCGACGCCGAAGCGGTCGAACGCGAGCTGCAGGTGCTGGTCGAGCACGTGCGGCTCGAGGGCGCCGGCGTGCCAACCGCGGAGCGGAAAGGGATAGAGCGGGCTGTCGGCCACGCGACGGATGCCGCGCATGAACAGGCTCACCGGCCGGAGCGGCACGCCCATCGTGACGCGTGGCACACGCGCGCGGCGCATCGCCTCGAAGAACATGCTCACCGCCTGGAGCGAGATGGAGCCGCGCGCAAAGTGGTACGGGCTGCCGATCGACGCGATGCCGGCGATGGCGCCCGCGAGGCCCGGGGCCGCCGCGTAGCTGACGAGCCCGCCGAGCGAGTGGCCCACCAGGAACACCGGCCGGCCGCCGCTCTGCGCCTGCACCTCCTCGACGGCCTGGGGGAGGTCTTCGCGGATGTAGTCGTCGACCCGGCGCGGTCCGCGCGCGCCGAAGTGCCGGGAGCGGCCGTGGCCGCGCAGGTCGAGGTTGAAGACGTCGAAGCCCGCCGAAGCGAGGTGGTTGGCGACGCTGCGCGCCGGCAGGTGCCACGCGTAGCGGTTCTGTCCGAACCCGTGCACGAGCAACACCGGCGCGCGTGTGCCACCGTCGTGCGCCTCGAGGCGCTTGCGCACCATGGCGAGCGGGACCGACCCGCCGGTGAGCACGAGCTCCTTCAAGAAGCGCGCGCTGTGCAGGCGATCGATGGTTTGTTCGACGATGCGTCCGTAGAGAATCAACTGCTCGGCTTTTTCCCGTGTCGCCCCTTCTTCAGTGTAGCATTCAGACATCCACAGGCCGAAAAACGGTGGGGTTACATATGCGTACATCCTTCGCTTCGCAGGATCCGTCGACCAGAGCTCATCCGTGTGGCGGTCTTCGCCGTGTGGTCGTGGCCGCGGTTGGCACAATCGCGCTCACCCTCGCGTGCCCGGCGGTGGCACAACCCAAGAAGGACGCGAAGCCCGCGGAGCCCGCGCCCGCCGCCGACCCCGCGCCCGCGGCCGACGCTCCGACAGATCCGGCGCCCGCCGACGCGACCGACGCGAACGCGAAGAAAGACGCGAAGCCCGCCGAGACCGTGGAGCCTCCGCACGAGGAGTGGGACATCAAGGACGTCCGAGAGGAGCCGCTCAAGACGTACCTGTTCATCGGCGCGCGCTACCGCGGCACGATCGTCCCCGCGTTCATCCAGAACCTCTTCGTCGAGGGCGGCAAGACGATCTACTCGAACACGGTCGGCGTGGAGCTCGACATCCGCAAGGACGGCTTCTCGCTCATCCCGGCGCTCTCGTACACGGAGTACGGCACCGACGACATCCTGTTCAAGCAGAAGAACACGTCGGACATCCCCGGCAACTACTCGATGGCCAACAGCAGCCTCAAGTCCGTGTACGCCACGGCCGACCTGCTGTGGTCGACGCCGATCTCGAAGCAGCTCTCGTTCGAGTACGGCGCGGGCTTCGGCGTCGGCGTCGTCTTCGGCGATCTCGTCACCAACTGGGTCTTCCAGAGCCCCAACGGAACGCTCTCGGACGAGCAGGGCCGCAAGTGGGCGCTCTGCCAGACCGAGGCCGACGGCGCGGGCTGCAACCGCCGCGAGCACCAGAACTCCGACGTGGCCAAGGTTGGTCGGTACACGGAGCCCAGCTGGTTCAGCGGCGGGTCCAAGCCCGTGTTCTTCCCGTGGATCGCGCTCCCGCAGCTCGGGCTCCGCTACAAGCCCATCAAGCAGTTCGAGGGGCGCTTCGGCCTCGGCTTCTCGCTCACGGGGTTCTGGTTCGGTCTGAGCGGCGCGTACGGTCTGGAGCAAAAGCCCAAGGAGAAGTGAGCTCCGCCCCGCGATGAACGACGCGAAACCGGACTTCACGCTCCCGCGGCGCTTCGCGCCCGAGCACCGCCTGGGCAAGGGCGGCGGCGGCGAGGTCTGGTGCGTGCGAGATCGCGTCACGGGCGAGGCGCTCGCGCTCAAGGTGCTCGCGGAGGACGCCGGCGAGGCCGAGGTGCTCGCCCTGGTGCGCGAGGCGGTGACGCTCAGCGGGCTCGAGGGCCTCGGCGTGCCGCGCGTGGTCGCCTTCGGCAGCCTCGAGGGCGGGAGACGCTACCTCGTGCGCGAGCTCGTCGACGGCGTGAGCCTCGCCGAGGTGGCCGGCCTCGAGAACGACGACGGCATCCGGCCCGCCCACGGGGGCAGGGACTGGCTGGGCCCCATCGCGCGCGCCGCAGATCAGCTCACGGTGCTGCACCGCGCGGGCCTGCTCCACGGAGACATCAAGCCCGCCAACGTGATCGTGGGCGACGACGGCGCGGCGACGTTGGTCGACCTGGGGCTCGCGACGCCGTGGCGCGAGGGTGGGTCGCGCGCCAAGGGCCTCACGCCGCGCTACGCGGCGCCCGAGCTGATGTACGGCGAGCCGCTCACCGTACGCGCCGAGATCTACTCGCTGGGCGCCACGCTCTCCGACTGCATCGAGGCGCGCGGCGACGAGCTCCCGGCTGCCCAACGAAAGGCGCTCGAGGCGATCGCCACGCGCGCCACCTCGGGCGCGCCCGACGCGCGGTACCCCAGCACCGACGAGATGGCGATCGCGATACGTCGTGCGTGCGGCTTCGACGCGACCGATTTTGCCGAGGCCGCGGCGTGGCCCGTGCTCGGCATCGACGGCGTGGCGCAAGAGCTCTTCGCGAAGGCCGAGTCGCTCGGGGGCGGAGACGCGCTCGTCGTGACGGGCCCGAGGAAGTCGGGCCGCACGACGCTCCTGCGCCGACTGAGCTGGTCGCTCGGTGTGAGCGGCGCGCCCGTCGTGCACGTCGAGCCGCCGCGCCTCGCGGGCACCGGCGCCGCGCCTGCCGAGGCCGCGGACGTCGAGGAGATCTCGCACGCGAAGGCGGGCACGGTCGTCATCGCGGACGACTACGACGCGCTCCCGGCGCCGTTCCGCGATGCGCTGCGCGTCGCGCGCGAGCGGGGAGCGAGGGTCATCGCCGTGACGGATGAGAGCGCGCCGTTCACGCTCGCCGACGCCGAGACGTACGCCGTGCCCCCGCTCGACGTGAAAGCCGCGACGGACATCGTGGCGCGCGCGCTGCCGAGCCTGCCCGGCAAGCTGGTGACTCACCTCCTCGACGCGGTCGAGCGGCGACCCGGGCGACTGCGGTCGTTCGTGCGGCGCGCGTCGGGCCGACCGATCACGTCCGTCGAGGACGTCGATCTCATCCTGGCCAAGGAGACCGAGCCCCGCGCCGTCGCGGGCGCCTCGCGCGAAGAGATGCGCGCCGAGCTCGAGCGGGCGCTGTCGCGTGGGCGCTTCGACGAGGCCGACACGAGGCTCGCGGCGCTCGGCGAGCCCGCAGACGACGACGAGGCCACGACCTTCGCCGTGGGGCGCGCGAAGATCTCGCTCGCGCGCGGCGACGCGGCCGAGGCGGCGCGCACGCTCGACGCGGCCGAGGCGCGGGCGACCCGCGGGGGTGACGTCGACCGCGCCTGGCTCATCGCCCGAGCGCGCGTGCACACGCGGAGCGGTGAGTTCGCGCAGGCCGCAGAGCTCGCCGAGCGCGGCGCGAGAGACAGCCGGGACGCGCTCGCGTCGGACGCGCGAGCCGTACGCGGCGTGGCGCTCGCGTACATGGGTCGCGACGACGACGCACGACGCGAGCTCGACGTCGCGGTCGAAATCGCGCGTGAGCTCAGCGACGCGCGCGCCGAGGCCGTGGCGCTCGGCTCGCTCGCGATCGCGCACCAGCGCGCGGGCCGAGGCAGAGACGCGCGCGCGTCGTACGAGGCCGCGCTCGCGGCCGCCGAGCTCGCCAAAGACGCGTGGACCATCGCGACCACGCGCCTCAACCTCGCGGGCTTGGCCAAGGCCGACGGCGACCTCGCGCTCGCGCTCGGGCACCTCGAGGCCGCCGTCGACATGGGCAGGCGCGCGGGCGGGCTCGTGGCGGTCGAGCAGGCCCTGTTCAACCTCGCGAACGTCGACCTCTACCTGGGTCGCTACGGACGCGCGGCCGCGTCGATCGACCAGCTCGCCGAGCAACGCGCGCGCCTGACGCCCAACGCGCGCGCGCAGCTGCTCGGGTTGCAGGCAGAGCTCGCGACGCGCAGCGGGGACGTCGACAAGGGCTCGCGACTCTACGGACTGTGCGCAGACGCCTACGACGCGGTGGCGCGACCGCACGACGCCGCCGAGGCGCGGCTCGAGGGCATCCTCGCCCGCACGGGCACGGCGTCGGGGCACGAGCCCACGGCCGACTCGAGCGCGCTCACGCGTGAGCTCGAGCGCGTGAGCGCTGCCCTGGGGAGCGGCGGCTTCGGAGAGCACGAGGCGCTCGCGTGCATCGTGCGGGGCACACTGGCGCAGCTCGACGGAGACGAGACGCGCGCGCGCGCCGAGCTCGACACCGCATACGAGAGCGCGATGTCGGCAGGGCACCGCGAGTGGGCGTGGCGCGCCCTCGAGGCACGCGCACGCCTGGCCGTGACGCAGGGGGCCGGCGCGCTCGCGCGACGCGACATCGAGTCCGCGCTCGCGATGCTCGAGGAGACCGCGTCGAAGTTGCCGCGCGACCTGCGCGAGGTCTTCTGGAGCGACCCGCGGCGGCGCGCGCTGCGGCAGGCGCACGCGGCCACCGTGCCCAACGTGGCGTCGATCACGCAGTCGTTCCGAGGTGACCTCACGCCGCCGACGATCCTCGCGCGCTCGGGCACGACGACGAGCATGGGCGCGCCCCTCCCCGCCGAGGACCGCCTCGCGCGCATCTTCGCCATCACGCGAGACCTCGCGAGCGAGCACGACCTCGACCGGCTGCTCACGCGCGTGACCGATCACGCCGTCGGCCTCCTCGGCGCAGAGCGCGGGCTCGTCGTGCTCGTCGACGAGGCCGGCGAGTTCGTCGCGCACACCGCGCGCGACAGCAAGGGAGAAGAGACGCACCAGACCTTCTCTCGCAGCGTGGCCGAGCGCGTCATCCGCGAGGGAGAGCCGGTCTTCGCCGCGAGCGCGCAAGACGACGCGCGCCTCGCCAAGGCGGTGAGCGTGCACCAGCTCATGATCCAGTCGATCGCGTGCGTGCCCATCTGCGGTCCGCCGCCCGCCGGCAGGACGATCGGCGCGCTCTACGTCGAGACCCGCATACGCCCGGGCACGCGCTTCCGCGACGAGCTGCCGACGCTCGCGGCCTTCGCCGACCAAGCGGCCATCGCGATCGAGGGGGCGCGCCTGCTCGCCGAGAACCGACGGCGCACCGAGGAGCTCGAGATCGCCAACGAAGAGCTGCGCGCGGCCCAGGCAAAGCTCGCGGACGCGCTCGGCCGGCGCACCGAGCAGCTCGCGCACGCCCGCCGCGATCTCAAGCAAGCGCGCCTCGAGCTGCGCAGCCACTTCGGCTACCGCGGCCTCGTCGGCACGAGCGCGGCCATGCGCAAGCTCTACGCGCTCATCGATCGGGTCAAGGACGCCGACGTCCCCGTGCTCATCACGGGCGAGAGCGGCACGGGCAAAGAGGTGGTGGCCCGCGCGATCCACGCGAGCGGAGAGCGCGCACGCCAGCCCTTCTTGGGCGTCAACTGCGGAGCCATCCCCGCCAACCTGCTCGAGAGCGAGCTCTTCGGTCACGTGCGCGGCGCGTTCACCGGCGCCGAGCGCGACCGCAAGGGGCTCTTTCGCGAGGCCGAGAGAGGCTCGATCTTGCTCGACGAGATCGGCGAGATGCCCCTCAAGATGCAGGCGGGCTTGCTGCGCGTGCTCCAAGAGAAGACGGTGCGGCCCGTCGGCGGCGCAAAAGAGGAGCCCTGCGACGCGCGCGTGATCGCGGCGACCAACCGCGAGCTCGAGGCGATGGTCGCCGAGGGGACGTTCCGCGAGGACCTCTACTATCGCCTGCACGTCGTCGAGCTGAAGATCCCGCCGCTCCGCGAGCGCCTCGACGATCTGCCGGCCCTCGTCGACCACTTCTTGAGCATCTTCGCCGCGCGCCACAAGCGCGAGCGCCGGACCATCGAGCGCGGCGCCCTCCGGCGCCTGCAGTCGTACGACTGGCCGGGCAACGTGCGTCAGCTCGAGCACGTGCTGCTCAACGCGTGGCTCCTCGCCGAGGGCAGCGAGCTCGTCGCCGACGACTTCGAGCTGCCCTCCACGCCGCTGCGGCCCTCGGTCCCGCCCGAGGCGCGTCAGCCGGCGTCGGCGCGCCCGCGCACCGAGAAGGAGCACCGCGGCGCCGAGAAGGAACAGATCCTCGAGGCGCTCGAGAAGTCTGCGTGGAACCGCGTGCAAGCCGCCAAGCTCATCGGCATGCCGCGGCGCACGTTCTATCGTCGCCTCAAAGACTACGGCATCGTCTGACGCGCTCGCGTCGAGTTGCCGGCGGCGCCGCCCGCGTCTAAAGAGGCGGGATGCGCGTACAAAATGTCCTCGTGCTCCTCGCCCTCGTCGCCTGCGGCAAGTCCGCCCCCACCGGCGCGCCCACGGCTACCGCCGCCGACGCCCCCACCGCCGCGACCGGCGCGAGCCCCGCGACCCCTGCCCCCGCGCAGGCGACCGCGCCCGGTGAGCTGCGCGTGACGCCGACGGAAGGCGAGATCGCCGTCGGCAAGGCTGCGCCCGACTTCTCCGCGCCCGCGCACGACGGCACGAGCCTCTCGCTCGCGGCGCTCAAGGGCAAGTCCGTCGTCGTGTACTTCTACCCCAAGGACGAGACGCCCGGCTGCACCAAGGAGGCGTGCGCGTTCCGCGATCGCATGAAGGCGGGCGTGCTCAGCGGTCCCGACGTCGTGCTCATCGGCGTGTCGACCGACTCGCTCGAGTCGCACCGCGCGTTCGCGCGGCATCACGAGCTGCCCTTCCACCTGATCAGCGACGCCAAGGGTGAGCTGGCCAAGGCGTACGGCGTGCCCAACCAGGGCGGCTTCCTCGCGCGGCAGACCATCGTCATCGGCAAGGACGGCAACGTGCAGAAGATCTACCGCGAGGTCGACGTGTCGGTGCACGACAAGCAGATCGTCGACGACCTCGGCGCGGCCAAACCGTGACCGGGCCGTCGCGTCGGCTCTCGGTGCAGGTCGACGGCGTCGCCCTCGCGCCCGAAGAGGCAGTCGCCATGTGGGAGCGCTTCAGCGCGCACATGGAGGAGCACAAGGGCGACCTCGCCGGCTTCGCGGCCAAAGAGGGCTTCGCGAGCGCACAACCTTCGTTCGACGCGTCGGGCGCGGTGCTCTTGCTGAGCCGGACCGCGCCGCAGCAGAGCTACGCCAACGCCAAGGGGCTCGGCGCGCCCACGCCGAAGGCCGCGCGCGGGTCGGGCGGCCGGGCCAAGCGGCGCCCCAAGCGATGACCGGTCAGGGCGGCGCGACCGCCGGGACGTCTGCGGGTGCGCCGCTGATCGGCGCCACGACGCACCGCACGAGGCGTCGCGCCCGGAGCGCGTAGAGCATCACGCCGAGACACGCGAGGAGAGCCTTGAGGAGCCAAGTCGTCTCACACGTGGCGGTGCGGCCGAGGTGCGCCTCGCTCGGCGCGCCGGTCATGACCCTGAGCCAGACCGGAGAACCGACGTCGACGCGCTCGAGCTCGGACTCGGCGATCTCCGTGAGCAGCATGCGCGGCGCCGCAGTGCGCGCGATGTCGCTGGGGGGACGGACGAAGAGCAAGGCGCTGCGCGATCGCTTGCCGGCGCGGTCGACCCCGACGATCAGCTGCTTGCTCGCCACGCGCCCCACCACCGCGCGCCCGGTGAACGTGTCTCGATGGAACGCGAGCAGCCCCGGCTGCGATACCGCGAGCGCGAAGACGAGCACCCCTACCCAGCGCCAGTGAAAGCGCGCCTGCTCCGCCGCGGGCCACGCCGTCGCGGGGTCCGCCGCCAGGCCGAGGCGTGGAGCGCCCTCGGAGCGGGCGAGACCGCGCGCGGCCAGGGCACGACGCACCGCGATCGCCGCGACGACCGTCGGCATGAGCAGGCACAGCCCGTAGACCGTGAGGAGCGCGGGCGCGCCTCCGAACGAGCCGGGGAGGGAGAGCTCGACGGGCGGCACCGTCATGGAGCATAGCGCCGCGATGGCAGCGCGCCCGCCCCGACGGGGGCGTGGCAAGCGCGGGGACCAGGCCTCGATCCCTGGATCTCTCGGGCGCCACCGATCCAACGCTCGCCGTGTCTGACGCAAAGCGACAAACACGTGATTTCAATAGCTTACGGCGATCTCAAGGTAGGCAGAGCACCTACAATGTGTGGGCCTGGAGCTTGCTAAGTATCCAAGCACTGTGGCTGATTTTCTCATCGCCTACGCCGCCCACACCCCGTCGTGCACCTTCTTGCTCGACGACGAGGGCTTCTGCCGGAAAATCGTGATGACCGGCGCCCGGCGCGAGTCTCGCAACGCCCGACGCTGCGTCAACGCGCAGTACGTGGCGTCGCTCGACCTGCGCGAAGCAGGGGGCCTCGTGGAGATGCCGACGCCCGGCGCCCCGATGCTCTTCGCGCGCGTCGACGAGAACGGTCGCGTCGCCCTCGTGCGCACCGGGCCTGTGGTCCGCTTCGAGACGATGCGCGAGCAGATGCGCGTCGACGCGATCGACGACAACGACGACACGCCGCGGATGGACCCCTTCGCCAAGTCGGCGAGCGTGGAGACCAGCGTGCCCCACGCGATCATCGAGGATCTCGCGCGCCGCGAGGCCAGCCGCCGATCGCTGGCGCTCGTGCTCGACCCGCCGTCGTCCGACTCCGCCGTGACCACCGACGCGCCCGCGAGCGACCCCGACTACTCGGACGAGAGCATCCGTACCCGCAAGATGCAGTCGATCACGCCCGAAGAGGCCGTCCGACTGCTCGCCCTCCACGGCCGGCCCGCGCAAGCGCCGCCGCCGCCCGCGCGACGCCCTAGCTCCCCCGAGGCCAAGCGCCCCAGCACCCCCGACGCGCGACGCGCGAGCGCCCCTGACGCCCGACGCTCGAGCGCCCCCGACACCCGGCGCGGGGTCCCCCCCGACCCGCAGCGCGCCAGCTCTCCCGAGGCGCGTCGGCCGAGCGCGCCCGATCACCGCCGGCACATCCCCGAGATGCACCCCTCCAGCGCCCCGCGCTCGTCGACCTCGCGGCCGCGCGCGCCCGATTCGCATGCGCGCGCCACCGAGCCCCCCGTCACGACCCCGTCGGCCCAGGCCCCGGCCACGCTCCGGACCCCGCCCCCCGACATGGGCATCTTCGAAGAAGAAGACGACTACGCGACCGTCCTCCGTCGCCGCCGGGGGATGCTCCCGCCGCGATCCGACGTGGGCGGGGCCCGCCGCCGCGGCTGACAGGCGCCGCGCGCCCACGGCAGGGGCGCGAAAAGACTGCGCGCCGGAGACCCATGGACATGGGCCCGGGACAATGGTACCTCGCGCGCACCCCGGCTCGGCTTGTCGGGCACCGAACGAGGCCCCATGTCGCTGCTCAGCGTGAGCACACTCTCGATTCAAGACGCCGCGGGCGGCGGCGTCACCGTCGACCTCGACGCCAGCTTGGTCGTCCAGGTCGTGCTGTTCATCGTCCTGATGGCAGTCCTCAAGCCCACCCTGTTCGATCCGATGCTTCGGCTCTTCGAGGAGCGAGAGAAGCGCATCGACGGGACCAAGGCGAAGGCGCGCAAGAAGGACAAGGCGAGCGCCGAGGCCCTCACCAAGTACGAAGAGGCGATGGCCAAGGCCCGTGCGGCCGGCGGCGCCTCGCGCGACGAGATCCGCGCAGAAGGACAGAAGAAAGAGCAGGCGCTCATGGCCGAGGTCCGCGCCTCGGTCGCCGCCACCCTCGAGTCCGGTCGCGCGGCGGTCGGCGCCGAGGTCGAGCAGGCTCGCGCCAAGCTCAAGACCGAGGCCGCCGAGCTCGGCCGCGAGATCGCGGCCCGCACGCTCGGCCGAGAGGTGCCCCGATGAGGTCGATGACGCGCATCGCGATCGCGACGCTCGCCTTTGCCGGCGCCACGGCCTTCGTGGGCGCCGCGGCGGCAGACAAGCTCCCCGACGAGGCGGTCGCGCAGGCGGGGCCCGAGGCCGGAGAGCACAAGGCAGGCGACCCGTCCGGCGGGCACGGCACGGGAACGGGCCAGGGCGGCGGCGGAGGTCGCGGGCTCGGCCACGGCACGGGCGGCGGCACGACGCAGCACGGCGACGCCCACGGCACGGGCGAAGCGGCGGGCGGCGGCGGCGGTCACGGTACGGGGACCGGCGGCGGAGGCGGCGCCAACCGCGGTGAGCCCGCGCGCGATCAGCACGGCCCTGCCGGAGAGCACGACCCGGTCCACGCCGACGAGCACGGCGGCCACCACGGCCCCGAAGCGATCAACTGGACCGACGTCCTCGACAAGAAGAAGCCGGCCTTCGCTGCCGTGGTGATCAACCTCGGCATCTTGCTCACGCTCTACTACTGGCTCGGCAAGAAGCCGGTGGCCGACGCGCTCAAGCAGCGCCGGGTCAACATCGGCAAGGACATCGACGACGCCGAGCGCATGCTCAAAGAGGCCGAGGAGCGCGCCAAGCTGCACCAGGCGAGCCTCACCAACATCGAGGGCGACGCGAAGACTGCGCAGGCCGCGCTCGTGGCCGCCGGCGAAGGCGAGGTGCAGCGCATGCTTGCCGAAGCCGAGGAGCGGTCGGCGCGCATGAAGCGCGACGCCGAGCGCCTGGTCGAGCAGGAGCGCAAGCAGATGCGACAAGACCTCCTCATGGAAACCATCGCCCTCGCGGCCGACACGGCCGAGGCCACGCTCAAGGCCAACGCGACCGCCAAGGATCACGAGCGCCTCGCCGAAGAGCTGCTCGCCGAGCTCACCAAGGTGCCCGCGGCGACGACGCGCGCAGGAGGTGCAGCGTGATCCCCGGCGTCATCGCCAAGCGCTACGCCACCGCGTTGCTCGAGATCGGCGTCGAGAGCTCTTCGCTCGACACGCTGGTCCAAGAGATGGAACGCGCGGCGGCCACGTACGAGTCGAGCAGCGAGCTGCGCTCCTCACTCGACAACCCGCTCGTCCCCCTCCCCGCCAAGCGCGCCATCCTGCAAGACGTGGCCAACGGGCTGTCGATGTCGGACACCGGGCGCAACGCGCTCGGCCTGCTGCTCGACCGCCGGCGCATGCGCGCGCTGCCCGCGATCGCCCAGCGCCTCAAGGAGATGGCCGACGAGAAGCGCGGGCTGCTCCGGGCGCAGGTCCTCACGGCCATGCCCCTGCCTGAAGACTACTACCAGCGCCTGCAGGCGCAGCTCGAGCGCGTCACCGGCCGCCGGATCGCGCTCGATCGAAAGCTCGACCCTACCCTCATCTGTGGCGTGGTCGCTCGCGTGGGCGACACCGTGTACGACGGCTCGATTCTGTCGCGCCTCAAGCAGATGAGAGACTCGCTCATGCCCTCGAACTGAGCGCGCCAAACCCCACCGCCTCGACGACCTCGACGACAGGAACGACACGACCATGCAGCTTCGCGCCGAAGAGATCTCCCAGATCATCAAGAAGCAGATCCAGAGCTACGAGCGCGCCGCGCTGACCAACGAGACGGGCACCGTGCTCAGCGTCGGCGACGGCATCGCGCGCATCTACGGGCTCGAGGGGGCGATGGCCGGTGAGCTCGTCGAGTTCCCGGGCAACCTCATGGGTCTCGTGCTCAACCTCGAGGCCGACAACGTCGGCGCCGTGCTCTTCGGCGACACGACGACGATCAAGGAGGGCGCGACCGTCAAGCGCACCGGCCGCATCATGGAGGTGCCCGTCGGCGAGGCCGTCATCGGACGCGTCGTCAACGCGCTCGGGCAGCCGATCGACGGCAAGGGCCCCATCGAGACGCCGCACCGCCGCCGCGTCGAGCTCAAGGCGCCGGGCATCCTCGCCCGCCAGCCCGTCAAGGAGCCGCTCCAGACGGGCATCAAGGCCATCGACTCGATGGTCCCCATCGGCCGCGGCCAGCGCGAGCTCATCATCGGNNNGACCGCCGTGGCGCTCGACACGATCATCAACCAGAAGGGCCAGGGCGTTTACTGCTTCTACGTCGCCATCGGCCAGAAGCAGTCCACGGTCGCGTCCGTCGTCGACAAGCTCACCCAGCACGGCGCCATGGAGTACACGACGGTCGTCGTCTCCGGCGCGAGCGAGTCGGCTCCGCTCCAGTTCATCGCGCCGTACGCCGGCGTGACGATGGCGGAGTACTTCCGCGACACCGGGCGCCACGCGCTCTGCATCTACGACGACCTGTCCAAGCAGGCCGTCGCCTACCGCCAGCTGTCGCTGCTGCTCCGCCGCCCGCCGGGCCGCGAGGCGTACCCGGGCGACGTCTTCTACATCCACTCGCGCCTGCTCGAGCGCGCGGCCCGCATGGCCGACGAGCTCGTCGTCGTCAAGAAGGGCACCTCGTGGGACGCCCGCGGCGACGCGAAGGTCCACGTGGGTGAGCAGGGCCACGAGTCGGCCGACGAGGAGCTCAAGGAGAAGGGCGACGGCCACGAGATCGTCAAGAACCCGCAGTCGGGCGGCTCGCTCACCGCGCTCCCGATCATCGAGACCCAGG
>JAGQJA010000003.1:0-4374 GCA_020430845.1 Myxococcales bacterium | reverse complement strand
ATCTTCCTCGAGACCGACCTCTTCTTCTCGGGCGTCCGCCCCGCCATCAACGTCGGCGTCTCCGTCAGCCGCGTCGGTGGTAACGCGCAGATCAAGGCGATGAAGTCCGTCGCCGGCTCGCTCAAGCTCGACCTCGCGCAGTACCGCGAGAAGGCGGCCTTCAGCCAGTTCGCGAGCGACCTCGACCAGGTCACGCGCAACATGCTCGAGCGCGGCGTGCGCCTCGTCGAGATCCTCAAGCAGGGTCAGTACGTCCCGCTCACGGTCGACAAGCAGATCCTCATCATCTACGCCGGCACCAAGGGCTACCTCGACACGCTCGAGACGAGCCGCCTGGGCGAGTACGAGAAGCAGCTCTACCCCTACATCGAGTCGAAGTTCCCGCAGATCCTCGAGAACATTCGCACCAAGAAGGCGCTCGACAAGGACACCGAGGAGACGCTCAAGAAGGCGCTCAAGGAGTTCGGGACGGCGTTCGCCAAGAAGAGCGACAAGAAGAGCAGCAAGAGCTGAGGCCGAGATGCCCTCTCTCAAGACCATTCGTAAGCGCATCACGAGCGTCAAGGCGACGCAGAAGATCACCCGCGCCATGAAGATGGTCGCGGGCGCGCGCCTCAACCGCGCGCAGCAGCGCATCGTTCAGCTCCGGCCGTACGCCGAGAAGGTGAACGAGGTGCTCACCGGCGTGTCGGCCGCGATGAAGGCCGCGCAGGTGGATCAGGAGTACAGCTCGTCCGACAGCGAGAAGCCCACGCACCCGCTGCTCCAGAGGCGGCCCGAGCGCACGGCCATGTTCTTGGTGCTCTCGGGCGACCGCGGCCTCTGCGGCGCGTTCAACACGAACGTGAACAAGGCGGCCGAGCGCGCGTGGCGCGAGAAGCGCGACGCGGGCGTCGAGGTGGTGTTCGCCACCATCGGCAAGAAGGGGCGCGAGTACCTGGGACGACGCAAGGCGGAGATCGCCAAGGACTTCCCGCGGCTCTACGACGGCCTCGACATCTCGAGCGCGCAGCTCGTCGCCGACTTCATCGTGGGCAAGTTCGAGAAGGGCGAGGTCGACAGCGTCTACATCGTCTACAACCAGTTCAAGAGCGCGATCACCCAAGAGATCACGGTCGCGCCGCTCTTGCCGTTGCCCGAGCCGCCGGAGACCAAAGAGGGCGATCTGGGTCCGACGACGTACATCTACGAGCCGCACGAGCGCGCGGTGCTCGAGCGCCTCGTGCCCATGTACGTCGAGATCTCCATCTTCCGCGCGCTGCTCGACAGCCAGGCGAGCGAGCACGGCGCGCGTATGACGGCGATGGACGCCGCGACGCGCAACGCGAAGGACATGATCAGCCGCCTCACGCTCGTCTACAACCGCGCGCGCCAGGCTGCGATCACCAAGGAGCTGATGGAGATCATCGGCGGCGCCGAGGCGCTCAAGGACTGACGGCGGGCGGGCGGCGAGCCTGGCTCACCGGGCGCGGCGACGATCCACGAAGACCGCGGCGAGGCGCGTCGGCAGGCGCGGCACGTCGCGCGCAGACACGTGACCGGGCCCTGGCGGGTTGACCGCGTCGGCCAGGTCTCGCGTCGTGCCGACGACGGTGGCCAGCACAGGGCCGGGCCAGAAGCCCAGGAGCAGCGCCACGACGGCGAGCGGGACGACGCTCGATTGCTCGCGAGGCGTGAGGTCGGGGAGCTTTCCGTCCCACGGCGCGAGCGCGGGGCTCTCGGCCCACGACGGCGCGAGAGGCGCGAGCATCAGGCGCACCGTGACGCGTAGCTGCGCGGCCGTGACGATGACCAGGCCTACGGCTGCGACGATCGCGAACGCGCTGAAGTTCGGGAGCGCGCCGAAGAGCGCGAGCATGACGCCCCACCCCGCCGCGCTGCCGAGCACGCCCGCGTTGGCGATCGACGCCACGCCGAGGGCGAACCCGCATCGCGGCATGGCGCCTGCCACGCCTCCGAGCTTGGACAGGGAGCGCTCGGCGGTGCGCTCCTGGATCGCCCACACGACGAGCAAGAAGAGGCCGAGCGCGAGCGCGCGGGCCGACGCGTGCACGATGGCGCCGCCGATCCCTTGAGGCGTGAGCGAGCCCGCGCCGAGCAGCACGAAGCCCGTCTGCGCCGCGGCGCTCGCCCCCGCGAAGCGCGCTATGTCGTCCTCGCCGATGGCGAGCAGTCCTGCGTAGGCCACGGTGACCGCGCCGACGGCGACCGTGACCCCCGAGCCCCAACGCATCCCCTCGGGCAGGATCGCGCAGCCGAGGCGCAGCAGGATGACCAACCCCAGCGCGGGGAGCGCAGCGCCCACCAGGATCGACGTCGACGTGCGCGCGGTGGAGACAGCACGCAAGAACCACCCGTGGAAGGGGAACGCGCCGAGCAGGGCAATCGCCGACAAGAAGATCAATACATACGCGACCTTCCAGAGCGGTGCGGAGAGCACGGTCACGGGCTGGGCGGCGAACGTGACGCGCGCGAGCTCCGGCTGGCTGAACGTCCAGCGCGCCCGCGCCCCGTCGACGAGGAACGACGGCTCGCCGTTGCGCACGAGGAGCGCCACCGCGACGAAGAGCGCGACGAGGGCGAACGCGCCGACCGTCAGGAGCCCGGCGCCGCTCTCGGCCCGCCCCTCGTGGCCCCACGCGCCGACGAGGAGCCCCGCCGCCGCGACGGCCGTCGACCCGAAGACGACGAGCAACGCGAGGTCGAACGAGACCAAGAAGCCCAACGTCGCGCCGAGGAGGAGGAGGTACGTCGCGTAGTAGCCGGCGGCGCCCTCGGGCGGTCGGCGCTCGGTGAGCAGCCCGATGAACGCGAGCATCACGACGACGAGGGCCTGGAACACGGAGACCCCGTCGACCGCGAAGAAGATCTCCGCGCCGAGCCCGCTCACCCACGAGGCGTGGCGGACGAGCTGGAGGCCGTCTCCCCCGTCGGCGCTCGTGACCTGCGGCGAAAAACGTGCGTATACATACAGTGCGAGCAGGGCCGTGACCGCGCACGTCACGACGGACGCGCGCCACACGGACGCGCCCCCGTCGCGACGACGAGCGCGGAGCCCCCAGACGAAGAGCGCTCCGCCGAACGGCGCCGCGACGAGGAGCGAGAGCGCGCTGTCGTCGAGCAAGCGGAGCCGGCTGGGGACGCGCGCGCGGATGCCCATCGCGACCTCGCCGGTGAGGTCGTCGGATGACGTGACGATGACGTGGCCCAGGAGCTGCGTTTGGCGGTTGTTCGGGTCGGGCACCCACGACACCGTCACGCCCTTGGAGGTGTGAGGGGGGATCGTCAGCGGGAGAGCGCCTTCGGCGACCTTGATCGCGACGGTGGGCGGCAGGCGAGGATCGCTGGCGTCGGTGCGCGGCGCCACGCGTGAGACCACGAGGGGCTCGTCGGCCAGGTTGTCGATGAAGAGCTCGCCGGCCAGCCCGTCGGCGCCGGGCCGGAGCACGAGCGGCCCGCGGGATCCGGACGCCGTGCGCAGCGAGATCCGGCCTGCACGGCGGCCTTGTTGCGCGTGCGCCAGGGAGGTGAGGGCGACGAGCCCGAGCGCCACCGTCAGCGCGACGAGCCAAGGCGCGAAGCCTCGGAGCTGCCACGACACGCGGCGCGCGATCTGCGCCCAGAAGACCGCGCCGGCGCGTCTCGCGCCCTGGAACAGCGGTCGGTGGGGCGGGAGGCTGCTCAGAGTTTGACGATGGTAATGAAAATCACGCCCGCAAGCACGAGCGCGAGCACGGCCACGCTCCAGAGCGCGACCCGTTCGAGGGACGCGCGGTCGTCGACGCCGGTTCGGGCCGCGACCGCCGCGAGCGCGCGCGAGGCGATCGGAGGGCCGAGCGGTCGACGCGCCAAGAGCGCGACCCCCTTGCCCACGAGGCGGGCCCCGCCGAACAGCCCGCGCGCGGCGGGACCGAGGAGCGCGGCGTCGACGCCGCGCGCGCCGACGTGCAGGAACGCGAGCGCCGCGACGAGAGACGCGCCGACGCGCGAACCGACGGCGTCGAGCGACGCGTCGCCGGCGACCCGCGCGCCGCGTACCCCGCCCCACGCGGCCGCCGCGACGGCCAGGCTCGTGAGGGTGAGGCTCACGAGGAACGTGGCCGTCGGCCGCAGCTCGCGCACCGGGAGCACCCCGACGACGAGCGCCGCGACCCCCGCCGCGACGCCGACGGCGCGGCGCGGGCCCTCGACCTTGCGCGGCTGCGACGGTGCGCACCAGACCGCATACGCGAGCAGCAGCGCGGCGAGCCACGTGGCCGCGACGACGAGCGCGCCGAGCGCCTTGGGCAGGCCGCCCGCGGAGAGCGCGCGGTCGAGCACCTCCGCCCGCGCGAGGCTGGCGCCGAGCCCCGGCACGGGCGCGGCCACGGCGAG
>JAGQJA010000554.1 GCA_020430845.1 Myxococcales bacterium | reverse complement strand
GTCGACTTCATCGTCCGCAGCGCAGGTGAACCACGCGCCTATGTCACGACGTGACAGGGCGAGGTCTTACGAGGAGACAACGCCGAAGGGCGCGAAGGCGAAGACGGTGCCCGTCACGGCACGGCTGCTCGCGGCGCTGAAGGCATGCCGGCACTTGCGGGGGCCTCGCCTCCTCTACACCGACGACGGCAAGGCGCTCACGCCGAAGATCATCAAGCGTTGGATGATGCGGATCGAGCGCGCCGCGGGTTTGCCGGAAACCGGGCGCATTCACGTTCTAAGGCACAGTTCTTGTACGCACCTGTCGAACGCTGGCGTGCCCGCGCGGACCATCCAGGCGCTTGCGCGCCACTCCGATCTAAAGACCACCGAAATCTATTTGCACAGCTCGCCCGAGGTCGTTCAGCTCGGCGTGGACATGCTCGCCAGGAGCCGCGTTCTCGGCGGCGTGCCCGTCATCGGCGAGCCGATCGCCGCGCGGCGGAAGTAGCGCCTAGAAGGCCCCTCACTCGCGACGTGACCGTCCACCCGGAGAACGCGCGAAGCCCCCCCTTCAGTTTGAGGGCGAGAGCACGGCGGCCATCACCACCATCGGCGGGATGCGAACCGGCCGTTGCCGTCGCGACGGTAACCGCTCCGGTCAACGGTCGTTCCGTTTTGGTTCGCAATCGCCAGGAGGATCGCGCTGACAATCCCCGTCGCGACAAAGCTCTGCTGTACCTGCTTGCTCTCGGCCTTGCCGTTCGCCGCCCAGTTCGCAGCGTGCTCGCAGTTGAAGGCGAGGAGGTTGTACTGGCTCCCAACCAGCTGAAGCGCGCGCGCAGCTACCACGGACGCCTGGCCGGGCTGCGCCCTCTGCTCGATGTAAACGGGACGATTCCCTGCGAAGCCCTTCCACGTGGTGTGCAAGACGCCACCCACCCGCGTGTTGTGCACGAACCAGAGCTGGCCGTCGAAGCCGAGCCCCGTGCAGATCCCGTAGTGCTTCTTCCCATGCACCTGCACCCAGCACTTGTCGCCTTGAGAAATCGTCACTGTTCTCCTCCTCGTCGTCGTCGCCATCTTGTTCCCACGCCGCACGGCAGGTCGTTCGGCTCCGCATTGGCATGCTGCCGAAGAGCTGAGTCCTCTGTTCTCGGCTAGGTCGATCGTCGGCAGGCCGCGGTTGACCAGACGAGCCGGGACGCGAACGGAGTGAGACGAACCTAGCCCTTACCCACGGACGGACACGCTGGCCCGCGTGCGCCCGGTGCTGTTCACGATGACGTACCAGTCGCCCGCGCCGGGGCGGAAGACGGCTGGCGACTGCTTGTAGAACCCTCCGAGGTGGCGAACCGTCCCGCCACGTCGGTAGTTCTGCAGGTTGTTCCAGTCCACCACGAGAACGTTCGCGGCGCTCCCGATCATCTCGACGACGACCGAGCTGAGCGGCCCGCACTCGATCTTGAAAACGCTGTCCGACACGGGCGGCTCCTACTTGCCCTTCTTGGGCGGGTTCGGGATCTTCTCCACCGTCGTCGTGTTCGGACGCCGGCGGGCCTCCTCGACAGGGATGAAGTGACCGGTCCGTGCGTCACGCCCGATCTTGTGAGAACCGTTGCTTCCGGACTTCTTCGACATGCTGCTTCTCCTTGAACTCAGGGCTTAGGCGGCCCCGTCCACTTCCACTTTCGGCCGGGCTCCTGCGTCGGCGGGAGCTTCGGATCGCGGGGCTCGATCGTTACCTGCCGCGGCTTCGGAACCTCGCCCTCTCGCGGACCGACCTCCTTGTACTCACCAGGCCGAGCCGGCTTCTCTCCAGGACGCTGGGGATCCATTTCCTACACCTCCGATTGGAATGCGCTGTTCTCTGTCAGAGAACCATTTCTCCCATTTGATAACCTCCAGCAAACGACCGCGCAAGCGAACGCGCGACGATTTTGTTCGCTGGTGGAGAACCTGTGGACGCGTGGTAGGCTGCCTGCCGTGACTGAACGTCCCTCGTTGGGCTCGCGAATGAAGGCGCTACGTGAGGCTCAGGGCATGACGCTCACGGAGCTCGCCGAGGGCTGCGGGCTGTCGAAGGGCTACCTGTCGACCATCGAGAGCGGCGCAGGCGCGAACCCGACCCTCGACGTGCTCATAAAGATCGCCGCTGCCCTCGACGTGACCGTCGGAGAGCTGGTTGGGCAGCCAAAGCGGCAGGCTCGGATGGCCCTCGATGTCCCCGACGAGCAGCTTCCAGCTGCTCTGCTAGAGCTCGTCAAAGAGCGCCGGGCCGCCGGCGATCCGCTCGATCCTCATACGGTTCGGTGGCTCGCGCACGCAAAGTTCCGTGGCAAGAAGCCGGCAACGAAAGAGCAGTTCAAGCTCTTGCTCACGGTCGTGGGGGATTCGTGACGCCGCACGTCCGGAGGGTCTACGGAGGCCGTAACTGGTTCAACTCATCCGTGCACGCCATCATGGATGGCGTGCCGGCCGACCGCGATCCCAGAGACGTGGTCTGCGACCTCGCGCAGGAGATGGTCGCGAGGGCGCGCGCTCTCGGGTGGTCCGGTCCGCCATTCGACCCGGTTCAACTGGCCAACATCGAGTCGATCCGAGTTCGACCGAGCGACGGTCCGATGGAGAGCGACGCGCTGATTCGCGCGTTGGCGGATGGCTCGCTGGAGATCGTGTGGAACCAGGACACGCCTTCCACCCGGCGCAACTTCTCCGTTTGCCACGAGCTAGGTCACACGCTCTTCCCAGACGCGTACGAGGTGGTACGTCACCGCTCGGCGCGGCGCCACAACCCCGATGACGAACTGGAGCGTCTCTGCGACGCTGCGGCTGCCGAGATCCTGATGCCGCGCGAGGAGTTCGTACGTGACCTCACGGACCTCGACCTCGACGCCGCCGCGATCAGCACGATAGCGAGGAGATATGCGGCCTCGCCCGAGGCCACGGCTCGACGAATCGCCACCCTTTCCGAGCGCTCCTGTGCAGCTGTGCTCCTCACTCTCCGACTGAAGTTGACCGAGGAACGACGTGGTAAGCAGCGAACGCTCGCCCTTGGCGGTCGCGGGATGGTCGGCCCCGATCCGAAGTTACGTGTCGACTACACGATCCCTTCGATCTCGTTCGGACTTCACTTTCCCGAGCACAAATCGATTCCCGACGACTCCTGCGTGTACGAGGCACTTCACGGTGGCTCGACCTCGGCGGTCGAGACGTGGAGCACCGGCAAGACGGAGGTCCGGCTGGCAGTGCACGCCTTGAGCATCCCGGCGGATGCCGAGGGTCGGCTCCGAGCCCTTGCCCTCGTGGTACGCCCGCGAGCGCATGGATGACGACTGCCGCTGTTGTGCACCGGTTGTGCAGCGTCCGGGGAGACTGCGGGCGTAGCCGGGATGACGCGGGAGTGGCTAGGCACCGCGAGGAGCGTGCTCGACGCGTTCGGCGGCTCTTTTCACGAAGGATCGTGATCGGCGCCCGTTCATGTTCGATTCCCGGCGCCTCCACCATGTTTCCCTCGTCAGAGACTCTTCTCACTCGATGGTGGGCGGGGCCTTGAAGTCGGCTAGGCGCACGCGTTCAGGAGCGGCTCTTCTCACTCGATGGTGGGCGGGGCCTTGAAGTCGGCTACGGGACGCGTTGGACCGCCTCTTGGGCGAGGAGCACCGGAGCGTCTGACCGGCTCATGCGGAGGTCAGTCGTCGATCGCCTCGACGCCGAGCTGCTTGTTTCGTTCGAGGCCGTCCTTCATGGCTCGGATCGCTTCCGGCGCGTGGCCTTTCCAATCCGCGATCTCCCCCGTGATCCGCAGCGGCTCGCGTGAGCGGAACGACTTGGTGGGATTCCCACGGAACTTCTTGTTTGTGAGGTTGGGGTCTTCTTCGATGGGGCCGGTCGGCTCCACGATGTAGATACGGCCTCGTCCTTCTCCGACAGCGAGCTCCGCGCCCCACGTGGCGGCGTCAAGCGTGCGGGTGAAGTAGATGTAGTTCGCAGCTCTGGCGGTTGCGCCGAAGTTCGAGACGTGGCCCGGCTTGATCAGGTCGCCGGGTTGGAGGTCGGCGCGTGTGCCGTGGTAGTGGAGCCACTCGGTGACCTCGCCCGTGACGCGCAGTGGCTCGCGGGAGCACAAGGACATGGAGGGATGGCCCGGCGGCCGGTCGTCCGGCAGAGAGGGGACTCGTTCGATCGAGCCGACGGGCTCTACGACGTAGACTCTGGCCGGGGCGTCCCCGGCGGCGAGCTCGGCGGACCAGATGGCTTCGTCAAGACTTGGCGTCAGAAGGACGTGCGCGCCCGCCGGATCGCGATCGTCCGCGGCGGGACCGATCAGGTCGCGGAGCGCAAGCGCGGCGCGGGTGCCGTGGTAGTAGCGATTCGTCATTCCGGGCCAGAATAAATGAAGCCGGACCCGAGATCGAAGGCTCGCACGGCGACACTAGCGTCGCCGACCCACCGCGCTTCCACCACCCCCCGCTGTTTCCCCGCTCCCGTCGCCTCGTGGGGACGCGTCGTGCGCCGCTCGTGCAGACACGGCGCGGCCCCTCAGGAGAGCGCGCGGATCACGGTCACGCGGAACGGCGCGCCCATCAGGTCCATCAGCGGCGCGAAGACGCCGCTCTCCATCGCGGCCTTCATGTGCTCGTTGCGCGCCTCCACCGACTCCCATTCTGCGAGCTCGACGAGGACGTCGGGCTGGTCGACTACCTCATAGCGCGTGCTCCCGAGGTAACCAGGCATTCCCACGCCGTGCTTGGCGATGATGCCTTCGAGAAGGCCGTGGAGCTCCGCGCGCTTGCCGGGCTTTGCGGTGATCTCGACGATGACTTTGATGCCCATGGTTCTCTCCCTTCAGCCTTCCCGCCGCGGGGTGTGGTCGCGTCCCGGAGCGTCACGAGAGAGAGCTTGCCCGCGATGGGGATTGTTGCACAGATGGCATCGAGGTAACCTTCGGTTGCGTAAACGCAACCTTGACCGACCCTCTTGGAGCGAGACTCGTACCGATGCCGAACCTCCGTGAACGGTTCAGGAAGCGAGCGCGCCTCGACGAGCTCGGCGTGCTCGTCGAGGTGGCGGAGGCGGGCTCACTCTCCGCGGCCGCGAAGAGGCTCCGCGTCCCGAAGTCGACGGTGGGTCGCGCCGTGCGACGCGCGAGGAGGACCTCGGCGTCACCTTGGTCCGTCGCATGTCCCACGGGCCCGCCCTCACCGAGTCGGGGCGTCTCCTGGCGGACATGGCCGCGCCCCACATCGCCGCGCTGCGGGACGCGCCCGCCGCGCTTGGTCGCGCGACGAGCGAGGCGTACGGCGTCCTCCGCATCACGACGCTACCCGACCTCGCGAGCCTGGTGTTGGCGCCCATCCTACCCGGCTTCCTCGCGCGCCACCCACGGGTGGATCTGGAGATGGTCTTCATTCGGCGTACCGTTGATCTCGTGCGCGAGGGCTTCGACCTCGCCATCCGTGCCTCGGTGAGCGCTCGGCTCCCGTCGTCCGCGCTCGTTGCAAAGAAGCTCGGACCGAACAACATCGCGCTCTACGCGAGCTCGCAATACGCCGCGCGACGGGAGCTGCCCAAGCGCCCCGAGGATCTCGTGGAGCACGACAACGTCGTCTTCTTCTCCGGCGGGGCGAACGAGTACCACCTGAAGGGCCCGAAGCGATCGGTGAAGGTCAAGGTCACGGGTCGCGTCAGCGGCGACGACTTCTTCTTCGTCCGCGAGGCGGTCGCGGCGGGCCTCGGCATCGGTGCGATGCCATGCTTCATGGCGACGCAGGAGCTGGCCGATGGGCGCTTCGTCCGAGTCCTCCCCGAGTACCAGTACGCGCTCGGCGCGATGTACGTCATGTACCCGCCAGCCAGGCCGCTCCCGGCGAAGGTCACGGCGTTCACGGCGTATCTTCGAGAGAACGCGCCGCGCTTCCTGTGAGCGAATGGCGGTGATGCCGCCGTCGTCCGACAAGCCCAACGACTCCCGACGCTGATCGCAGTCACCACTGCGACGTCGCGGCCAGCTATCCTCCTCGAAGGTTCGCCGTGGCCGACAAGACGTCGCAAGCGATCACCGTTCTCGAGGGGTTGGAGGCCGTGCGCCACCGCCCGTCGATGTACATCGGCCCAGAGGAACCTGACCACACCTTCGCGATGCGGCTCCTGGAGTTCGTCGTCGACGCCGTCGCGAATGACGAGCCACGGCCGAGCGCCATCCGGATTCGTATCCATGCCGCGGGTGCGGTCGTCGTCGCGTTCGATGGATCGCCACTCCCGATAGAACCTGTCGGTCGACCCGCCGAGGGCGTCGCCCATCCGGCGCTCTACCAGTTCTTCATGCATCTCATGGTGGGGACACCGCGGGCTCTGGTGTTCGGTGCGATCCTGAACGCCCTCAGCGAGCGCCTCGTGGTATCGACGATGCACGACGGACATCGCTATCGTGCGGTCTTCTCGCGCGGCGCGATCGTCGGCTTGCTCGCGCGTGCAGCGTGCACCCGACCCGATGGGACGAACTGGCTCGTGTACCGCGCGGACCCCACCGTCATCACCGGCGCGCCGCTCAGCGCGGAGCAAGCGAGCACGACCTGCGCGCGCGTTCGTGCGGCAAGGAACGACGTTCCGATCACCTTCACGGATCACTCGTCCGACGAGGCCGACTGGTACTAGCGTCGTGTTCCTACGATGATCGACGAGACCCAGGCCCGGCAGCTCGCAGAGAAGGCGATCGACTACGACGATATCTCGCTCGGACCGACTCGGGAGCTTCGTGAGGGTTGGTTCTTCCCGTGGCGCACCGCTCGCATCGGATGCAACGGCGTCATCGTCAACAAGCGCACAGGTCGACTCCTTCACCTTGGCTCCGCGTTCCCCGTCGAACGAGATCTCGCGATGTACGACCGCGGCTACCAGTTCGAGCGATACGATCTGGTGATCGTCGCGATCCGCGACCTCCGAGAAACACGAAGCGCTGTCACGAAGCTCCGCCCCAGCGTGGTCGAGCCCACCTACGAGCACGGGCAGGTCTGGCGCATCCCGAAGACGATCCCAGACCGCGTTCTCTGGAAGCGCCTCGAAGCGTTGCCCTGCATCTTCCCTGCGATCAATCTCTACTTCCATCTGGAGTTGCTCGAAGAGGTTCGTCGTGAGAGGTGGTTCGAGTTCGAGGCGCTGGAGTTCAGACCAGGCCCCATCTCCGGCTGAGAAACCCGATCGCGCGCGCGATCAAGGAGAACGAAACATCGGTCCGAACACCGCTTCCAAAGCGACGTCCGTGTCGTCTCCTGCGTCCGCGTCCGCTGGATAGACGACGCGACCGCCCTTTGCGCAGAAATCGTGGAGGCGCTGCGCTGCGAAGCGAGCAGCGAGGAGAAGTGCCTGAAGCGTCGAGTCACCCGAGATCGCGCGAGGTTCGTCGAGACCCTCGAGGATGACCTCGCAGCGGTATTCGCCTCCCGACGCGCGAAAGACCTCGCCGAGCGCGATCCGTCCCGGATGACGACTCCCGTTCGGATGTACGAAGACCACCGCCTGTTCTCCGACGACATTCACGCGACGAGTCTACGCCAACGCCAGATACACTCGTCGTGTGGCGGCGGCCGAGCGCATGCACTCGTTTCGATTCGCGCGGTTCGACGCGGCGTCGCGCGACGAGCAGAACGCGCTCTCGGCAGAGCTCGGCGCGCACCTGTCCGAACGGGTCCGCGCCGGGCGGCTCACGGGTCGCGCCTTCGATGAGGTCGTGCGTGGCCTCCCCCCCTACCCCGCGCGACACATCACGCACCCGCGAGCGCGCGCAGCGACGCGCGGAGCACCTTGCCGTTGGCGTTCCGCGGCACCGCCTCCATCTCGCGGACGGCCGGGGCCCACCGCGTCCCGAGGTGCGCGTGCACGACCTCGAGCACACGATCGGGCGCTGACGGACGGGCGCCCCACGCGACGAAGAGCACCGGGCGATCCTCGGCTCGAGGTTGCACGAGCGCGCAGTCCGCGACGCACGAGGCGCTGAGCTCGGCTTCGAGCGGCCCGGGGTGGACGGATGCGCCGTCGAGCACGAGCGTGTCCGCGAGCCTCCCGAGGATCGAGATACGCCCCGCGTCGTCGGCCACCGCGACGTCGCCGGTACGGAGCCACCCACCCGGCGCGAAGGCTCGCGCCGTCGCCTCTGGCGCGCGCCAGTACCCGGGCGAGACCTGAGGACCGCGCACGAGGAGCTCGCCTGCGCAGCCCGCCGGCAGGTCGGCGAGCGCGGCGTCGACGATCCGGATCTCTGTGAACATGGGCGGACACCCCGCGGACGTCGCGGTGGGCGCGTCGTCGTGGTCCGAGATGAGGACGACCGGAGCGGCCTCGGTGAGGCCGTAGCCCTGACGCAGATCGACGCCGCGTGCGCCGAACGCGTGCAGCAGGTCCTCCGACACCGGTGAGCCTCCCGTCATGCACACGCGGAGCGAAGAGAGATCCGCAGACGCGAACGAGGGCGCGCGCCGCATGCGCTCGAACGCCGTCACGGTGTCGAACAGGATCGTCACGCGATGCCGGGCGATCGTCTCGAGCGAGCCCTGTTCACCGTCCTCGCGCACGAGGACAACGGCCCCGCCCTCGCGCCATACCGGCAGGAGGAACCCCAGGCCCCCCATGCGATAGAGCGGCGCGCTCGCGAGGAGCGTGTCGTCGCGCCGGAGGGCGAGCGCCGAGCCGACGTTGAGCGCGTTGAAGAGGAGGTTGCCGTGCGTGAGGACGACGCCCTTGCTCGCGCCGGTGGTCCCCGAGCTGAACGCGAGGATCGCGAGGTCGTCGAGGCCCACCGCGCGATCGATCGGGGTGTCCGCCGCCTCCGCCAGGGCGGCCTCGTACGACGATGGTTGGTTCGCGTCGTCGGTCACCTCGAGCACGCGCGCCGTGGGCACGGGTCGGCGAACGCGCTCGACCTTCGCGCCGAGGCCGGGCCCCGAGACGAGGACCGTGGGCTCCGCGCGCTCGAGCATCCCCGCGATCGTCTCGTCTTCGAAGCCGGGATGCACCGGCACCCAGACCGCGCCGAGCAGCCCGCAGGCGAAGAGCGTCTCGAGCGCGGCCGGGTGGTTGTGCCCGAGATACGCGACGCGATCGCCCACGCGGACGCCGCGCGCCGAGAGCGCGTGAGCGACGCGCACCACACGCGCCGCGAGCTCTCGGTAGCTCCACCTCTGCGCGCCGAAAACGAGCGCGGTGCGCTCGGGGTGCATCCGCGCGCGCCGCACGATCCACGATCCGATCCCGATGTTGCCCGACATGCTCGACCTCCGTGACATGCCCTCATCGTGGAGGGCGCGCGTGGGACGGAGCGTGGGACGGCGCGTGGGATCTGTCGGGCAGCGTCAGGAGGCCAGGAAGTATCGGATCTCGCTCAAGAAACGGGCGAACGCGGGCTCGTCGTCCAGGAGCAGGTGGTTCTGGCTGTCGAGGGCGACGAGCCGCGCGCCGGGGATCTCGGCGGCGAGCAGGCGCGACTCGTCGAACGGGATCATCGCGTCCTCGTTCGCGTGCATCACGAGCGTGGGAGCCTGCACCTTCGCGAGGAGATCGGTGACGTCTGCGTCGGCGTACGCCTCCGTCAGGCGATACGCGTCCTCGGGCGTCGACGACACACGCTGCAGCTCGTTGAACCACGCGGCCTGCTCGGGCGCGGCGCCGGGCATGAAGAGCGTGGTGAACACTTGGCGGAACGCGGGGTTCTCGCGTCCCCAGCCCTCGCGGATGAGCGCCTGGAGCCCGGCACGCGCCGCGCGCGCGCCCGCGGGACGCTTGCGGAATCCCCGCGCCGAGCCGCCGTAGAGCACGAGGTGGCTCACGCGCTCCGGGCTCCGCGCCGCGAAGGCGATCGCCGCTCGACAGCCCTGCGAGACGCCGAGCAGCGCGAAGCGGTCGAGGCCCGCCGCGTCGACGACGGCCTCGAGATCGTTCGTGAACGCCTCGACCGAGAGATCCTGCGCGTCGCGATCCGACAGGCCGTTCGCGCGCTGGTCGTAGCGCACCAGGCGGAAGTCGCGCGACAGCTCGCGCGCGACATGCCGCCAGAGCGGGCTCTTCCAGTCGTACTCGAGGTGGCTCATCCAGTTCGCCGTCTTCACGAGCGGCGGTCCCTCGCCGACGGTCGCGTACGCGATGCGGACGCCGTCGCGGGAGGTGCACATCTTGATCTGTTGACGGGCCGCGCCGTCGGCGGCGGGCGCAGAGCGCGGCGCTTGGTCGACGGGCGCGCGCGTCCACGCCTCGCGCAGCTCGCCGCGGTCCTTCCCGACGCGCTCGATCTGCCGGCGGCCGAGCGTGTAGTGCTCCTCTGCTTCTTCGCGGCGGCCCGCGGCGACGAGGAGCCGCACCAGCGCTGCGCGCGACGCTTCGTCCTCCGGGCCGAGACGCACGAGCTCGCGCGCGTACCCGAGCGCCTCTTCGGGCTCCGACGCGAGTCTCGCGACGAGCGCGGAGAGGATCGAGGCGTGCGCGCCGCGGAAGTACTCTCGCTCCGCCACACGCCACGCGCGGAACTCGTCGAAGTCCGCCAGGTCCACGCCGTCGAGAAAGCCGCCGCGGAAGGCGCCGGTCAGCTCGCGGAGCCGCTCGACGCTCGCGTCGTCGAGGCCCTTCGCGAGCGCGGCGCGCACGTCGAGCGCGTCCACGTAGGCGCCATGCGCCTCGAAGGACACGCTCTGGCGATCGGCGTCGATGCGCGTCGCGCCGCGATCGTCGAGCGTGCGGAGCTTGCTCAGGCTCCAGCGCAGCGCACCGCGCGGGTCGTCGGTCACGTCCCAGAACATCGAGCAGAGACGCTCACGCGAGATCGCGCGGCCCGTGACCGCGAGGTACGCGAGGAGCGCGCGCGTCTTCTGCGAGTTGGGGAGCGCGACCTCGTCCTCGCCGCGCTTGATCGTCATCCTCCCGAGGAGGCGGATCGAGAGCTGCGCGCGGGCCTTCGTCATCGCAGGAGGCGCCTTCGACGTCTACGCAGCCGCGACGCGCTTGCTGTACGCGTCGATTGTCTTCTTCCACGCGGGGCGATCCATACAGCGCGCGAGGTAACTGCGAACGTGCGTGTAAGGGTGCAAGAGAGCCTGATCGGTGCTGCCTGCGCTCAAGACGTGCGTCATCAAGATGTCGGCGACCGTGAACTCCTCCGTCGCGACGAACGCGCGGTCCGCCAGCCATCCATCGAGCTGCTTCAGACGCATATCCGACCATTGCCGCAGTGCATCGTGCGGCTTCGTCCCTCTGCCGCCGCTGATGCCGACAAACCACATCGCCAGCACGGGCAACTCGACCGAGCTCAGCGCGGCGATGCTCCAGCGCAGCACCTGCGCCTCGCCCGCAAGGTCGCGCGGCATCAGCTTTCCGCTCTTCCGCGCGAGGTAGAGCAGGATCGCGCCCGACTCCGTCACCACGACACCATCATCGTCGATCACAGGTAGCTGCCCGAACGAGTTCTTCGCGCGGAACTCGTCGCCGTCGAGGTCGCGGTTCGGATGATCCATCCCGACGATTTCGTAGGCCAGCCCCATCTCTTCCGCGGCCCACAGCACGCGCAGGTCCCGCGTGTTGCCGCGCGCAAACTCGTTCACTCGCGAGAAGCCGTAGACCTTGAGCATGCGCGCATCGTAGTCGCTCCGGCCGCAGGCGCTGAACGACTTCGTCCCCGCGAGTCTCCACCTTGCCATTATATACATGATAGTGTATATACACAGCCATGCAACTCGACGTCTTCGAGGCCCTCGCCGACCCGACGCGCCGTCGCATCGTGGAGGCTCTCCGCCACGGCGAGCAGCAGGTCGGCGACGTCGTCGACAAGGCAGGCATCCACCAGTCCGGAGTCTCGCGGCACCTGCGCATCCTGCTCGAGTCAGGCTTCGTGTCGATGCGGCCCGACGGGCAGCGGCGTCTCTACGCGCTCGAGGCCGGGCCGTTCGAGGCGCTCGACGCGTGGCTGGCCCCCTACCGATCGCTGTGGGAGGCGCGGCTCGACCGTTTCGGTGCCGCGCTCGAGAAGAAGCAGGAGTCGGCTCGACGAGCCCGAACGAGGAGCAAGCAGAGATGAGCAAGGACAGCGAGTCGCGGAGCGAGGCCAAGGTCGTCATCGAGCGCACCTACCGCGCGCGCATCGAGGACGTATGGGACCTCTGGACCACGAAGGCCGGCTTCGAGTCGTGGTGGGGACCGCAGGGCTTCCGCGCCGAGGTCCAGGAGATCGACGCGCGCGAGGGCGGCGCCCTTCGTTACGACATGATCGCGGACACGCCGGAGATGATCGCGGCGATGAAGCAGATGGGGCAGCCGACCTCGCATCCCACGAGCGCCCGCTTCACCGAGATGAAGCCGCGCGAGCGCTTGGTGATCACCAACGTCATCGACTTCATCCCGAACGTCGCGACCTACGAGAGCAACATCGTCGTCGACTTCTCCTCGGCCGGCGACCGGGTTCGCATGGTCGTCACGCTCGACGCGATGCACAGCGACGAGGTCACCAAGATGCAGAAAGAGGGCTTCACGAGCCAGCTCACGAAGCTCGACGCGCGCTTCGCGTAGACGCGGACCCCGATCGTTGACAGACGCGCCCGAGAGGGCTCATCCTTTTCTCGGCCGTCCGATCCGGCCTCACCCCGCGCGACCGTCCCCCCACGGTCCTCGTGCAGGGCGAAGAGGGATGACCTCGGATTCGGGTGAGTCGTCTTCTTCGCCACGATCGCCAGCAGGGGGGTGCATGGCGCGTGGCCGTGGGAGACGATCATGCCCAGCCATCTCAAGCAGCGCGTCCGCGCGCGCATGGAAAAGACCGGCGAGAGCTACCAGCAGGCGCTCCGCCACGTTCGCGCGCAAGAGGAGCGCGCCGCTTCCGAGCCCGCGACCTCACGCACGCCAGACAAGGTCGTCCGGTCACGCACGGTCGCAGACACGGCCTTCTCGATCGCCGCCGTGCGCGCCGAAGAAGGACGGCGGCCCGAGGGAGAGCGCCTGTTCGTCGACCCCTACGCAGATGCGTTCGCCGCGGCCGGCGCCCACGCCGCGGAGAGCACCCAGCGCTTCCTCGACCTGCCGTTCTTCCGGGACGGCGTCCGACTCCGCACGAAGTTCATCGACGACTGCGTGCGCGATGGCATGACCGCCGGACTGGATCAGGTCGTCCTCTTGGGCGCCGGCTTCGACGCGCGCGGATTGCGTATGGCCGAAATCGAGGCGAGGCGCGCGACGGTCTTCGAGGTGGACACTCCGGAGCAGCTGGCGCGCAAGCGGCACGTGCTCACGGCGGCCGGCGTCAAGCTGCCCGCGCGCGTCGTGTACGTCCCGTTCGACTTCGACACGCCCGACCTCGAGAGCGAGCTCGCAGGCGCGCTCGAGGTGGCCGGCTTCAGGCCGGGGGCCGGCGCGATGTTCGTCTGGGAAGGGGTCATCGGCTACGTCGACGACACGGCGATCGATCAGAGCCTGCGCCTGATGGCGACCGCAGGCGGGCCGCGGAGTCGCGTGGCGTTCACGTTCGCAGACGAAGCGCACCTCGGCACCGAGGACATGGCAGTGCGCACGAAGCGATGCGGGTTCGGCTCGCTCGAATCGCTCGCCGGAGACGCGCTCTGGCGAAAGTACCTCCCCGGCGACCCGCCCCCGACGGCGTGGGTGATGAAGGTGGGCTTGGCCATCGTGTGAGCGTGGGGCCCCGCACGCAGGGCCGCCGCGTCCCACACCTTGGCGCGCAGGAGCGCGGCTTGCCCGACGACGGGCACGCCGGGGAGGTACAACTCCTCGCCGCGCCACGTGGGCGGTGCGACGCGACGCGCGCTGCGAAGGAGCGCCGCGAGCACGATCCTGTCCTCGGCGGCGGCGGCGGCGGCGAGACCGAATCCGCTCGCGGCCTCGCCGAGGCCGAAGACGATCCGGCCGCTGTCCGTCGTCGGGGGCAGATCGATCGGCTCTGGGTACTCGCGTATGCCCGTCACGCCCTCGACGGTGCGCACGAGGTGCCGACGCGCAAGCGACCACTGCTCCCGGGCGAGGCGCGGCGAGACGAGGTAGAGATCGGGCAACGCGAGCATCAGCGCGCAGCCACGCGGCGTGCCGATCGCCCTGCCGCGTTCGGGGTTCCACCCCGCGATGACGAGACCTGTCGCGGGGTCGATCGCCGACGCGCGAACGGTTGCCTCCCACCGCTCGCGCGCTTGGGCGCCCTCTCCCCGCAACGCCAACGCCGCGAGCGCGGGCACCGGGTCGAGCGTCCACCACATCGACGGATAGCTCGGTAACATGCCGCTCTCCGAGGCCGAGAAGCGTCGGCCGAGATCGTCGGCGAGGTGATCGCGAAGCTCGCGGTACTCCGACGCTCGACCTTCACGCGCGAACCGCGTGAGCGCGAGGAGTAGGTGCCCATGCGGGAGCACTGGCTCGGCGCCCGTGATCCCGACGGCGTGCGCGCGCTCGAGCGCCCATCGCGCCTCCGCGACGACGGCCTCACGGCGACTCGGTGCCAACGGCAGTCGCGCGATGCGCGTCGCCGCGTCGGCGTAGAAGACGAGGGCAAAGAAGGGCCACTCCGTCTGCTCGAGGCGGTCCCAACCGCGGGTAGAGGCCTCGCCCGTCGACATCGACCCGAGGACGCTGCGCAGGTGACGGAGCTCGCCGAATGCTGCCTCGAGTCCGATCACCGGCCGCGCATCGGGCAGAGACCTCGCGGCGGTGGGTGGCGGTCGCTCTTCGCGGCACGCGGCGAGCATGACACCTATCGCTCCGCAGAACTGTCGCCGACCGATCACGGGGGGTTCGACCACGTCGTGGGCCGTCGGATTGGGCCCCACGACGACGGACGTCCGACGGTGCGCCGACGCCAAGCCCCGTCCGCGTCGCCGCGCGTTGCCTTCGTGCGAGGCGCCGGTAGAGTGCGTTCGCATGCTGCGCTTCACCGCCGCGCTCCTCGTTCCGCTGGCCGTCGCGTGCGCTGGCGAGCGGGCCGCCCCTGGGCCGACGCGTCCCACGACGACGGCCACGGCGTCGGCCCGAGCTCCCACCGCCGCCACGACGCAGCCGCCAGCGGATCGCCACGGGATGCGCGCGCAGCCGCTCGCCGGCGTCGCGTCGGCCTTCGCCCGCTACGTGAACCGGATGCACGCGCGCATCCACCCCGAGTTCGCCGACAAGGAGCTCACCGCGCTCGACGCGCTGCCCGCGGACGCTCCCGTGAACGACCACGAGCTCACCACGCACCTCGAGATCATCGTGAGCGCAGTAGACGGTCACATCGTCGAAATCTCGGTCGCGAGATCGAGCGGCGTCGCCGCGTTCGACGAGGCCGCGCTCGGGAGCGTTCGACGGGCGCAGCCGTTCGGCTCTGCGCCGCCGGAGATCGCGTCGGCAGACGGGAACGTGTACGTCGACTGGGCGCTCCACCGCGACGCGACCTTGTCGTGCGCGTCGGTGCACGCCCGGCCGCTGCTGCTCGCGCGCTGAGCCGGGCCCGCGCGGGCGAGCACGCGGTGCACGCCGGCCTGCTGCGCCGCGAAGTCTAAGCCGGGCCGCGCTCGAACGACCGGAAGAAGTGGCTCAGACCGAGCTCGACGAGCTGCTCGGCGCTCGCCCCCACCGACGCGGGCACCTGATGATTGTCGTAGAGCGTGGTCAGCCCGTAGAGGAACGCCCAGACCACCGTGCCGAGCTGACGCGCTCGGGCGGGATCGACCGCGCGCGCGTCGCCGACTCCCTCCTTGAGGATCTGGAACGTCTCGTTCGCTGCTCGCTGCAGATCCGCGGTGTGCCCCTTTGCGACGCCCGGGCCGTGCATGACGGCGAGGTAGCCGCGATGTCTGCGCGCGAACCGAACGTACGCCATCCCCGTCGCGACGAAGCGCTCGCGACCGTCGGCGGCACCACCGCGCGCGGCTCGGAGGTCCGCGGTGAGCAGGCCGAAGCCCTCCGTCGCGATGGCTGCCAGGAGCGCCTCCTTGTCGGCAAAGTGTCGATACGGCGCGTTGTGGCTCACGCCAGCGCGACGCGCCACCTCGCGGAGCGTCACGTCCCCCGCGTCACCGCGCTCCGACACCATCGTCAGCACCGTATCCATGAGCGCCCGTCGAAGGTCGCCGTGGTGGTAGCGCTCTGGTTTTGCGGGCATCTGTGGCCATGTTGACAATCGCCCACATGAAGCGCAAGATGTTGACGCATGACAACATCGCGGACGCATCGTATCGCCACCAAAGTCGGGACGCTCCACGTCGAGGACCGCGGGCCGCTCCCGTCGGCGTCACACGGGGACCAGCACCGCGCGGCGACGGTCCTCTGTTGGCCGAGCCTCTTCGCCGATGCGCGGACCTTCGACGACCTCGCGCAGGAGCTCGGAGTCGACCATCGCGTCGTCGTCGTCGACGGGCCGGGCCACGGCGAGAGCGGTGCCCCACCGGCGCCCTTCTCTCTCGCAGACTGCGCGGACGCCGCGATGGAGATCTGCGATCACCTCGCCATCGACCGCGCGACGTGGGTGGGCACCGCGTGGGGCGGCCACGTGGGCGTCGCGGCAGCCCTTCGCCACGCGGAGCGTCTCGACGGGCTCGTGGTCATGAACGCCCCGATGGCGCCGTGGCGGGGCGGTGACCTCGCGCTCATGAGGTTGTCGCAGGTGACGCTCGCGGTCTTCGGGCCACGCTCGTTCGTCGCGCGCATGATCGCCGACAAGAGCATCGCCGCGACCGCGGGGCCCGATCGCGCCGCGTTGGTCGCGCTCGTAGAGGCGGCGCTCCGTCGATGCGATCGGCGCGCGCTCCGCGTCTCGATGGCCTCGGCCATGTTCGGTCGTGAAGATCTACGTCCACGCCTCGGCGACGTTCGCGTCCCGACCGTCTTCGTCGCCGGTACAGACGACGCCTTGTTCCCCCTCGACGAGGCGCGCGCACAAGCGAGCGACATTCCCGGGTGTCGGTTCGTCGCCGTCGAGCGTTCGGGGCACCACAGCCTGCTCGAGCGTCCCGACGTCGTGCTCCCCGCCGTCCGCATGCTCTTGTCCGGCACGGCTGCGGCGCGCGCCCCACAGGTGACCAGCGCGAGCTCCACGCCCGCGTAGCTCAGGACACCGGATCGACGATCGCGCGACGTTCAGGGTCACGAGGAGGAGAGCGCACCGGTGGGGCGCCGGCGCGCCTTCCTTGGACGCGCCATGCCGGCCGGCGCGGCGTAGCGCTTGCGCTCG